>CP129473.1:345884-691769 GCA_030583745.1 Candidatus Paceibacterota bacterium | reverse complement strand
TTTTTCCTTCTAAGTGACCAGAAATTAAATTTGCTTTGTTTTTATTTGTACTTCCAACTGCTCCCTTTAAGGCCTTATTGAAACCTCTTGCGCTCTTATAATTTCCCCGACCAAAAATTCCTCCCGGAGTGTTATTTGTTGGTTTACTGGGTATTTTAATTTTATCAAGTTATTAATATCTTTATATTAACATATCTTAAAACAAGAAAAAGAGAGTGAGAGAAATTAAGAATGTTATCAGGGCAAACATTCCAACTGTGGAGAGGAAAAGATTTACGGCTTGTTTCTTTTGTCCGTCAATGTAAAGGAGAATCGGCTCTGCAACAAAAAGATAAGCCATCACTGCGGCAGAAATAACAAAAAGCGATAGCATAACCATAGGAATAAGTATTGTTTCAGGCAATTCAGTCATTTTTTCGGTATATTGAATAACCGACACTATAACCACAATATACAGCTCCGCCAAAAGTGCCTTTGTTAATGATTTTTTAATCATAAATCTATTCTAACAAAAAACCGCCCCAAAGGCAGTTTTTTAATTTTATTAAGGGATTTCCTTAGTGTTGGGTTTCTAATCAAGCTTTTGTTTTATTTCGTTTTGCTTTTACCCTATCTGTCTCTGTCAGTTCTTTTTTTCTCAAACGCACACTTTTTGGAGTAATTTCTAAATATTCATCTTCAGACATTATTTCAATAGCACTCTCAATAGTCAGCCGAAATGGCGGAGTCAGCATTATATTTTCATCGGAACCAGAAGCTCTCATATTGGTCAGCTGTTTCCCTTTTGTAGGATTTGCGATCATCTCTTCACCCTTAGAAGTGCTACCGATAACCATGCCTTCATATATCTCGTCACCAGGACCAATATATAAAACGCCGCGAGTTTGTAAATTGTCTAAAGAAAAACCAAGAGCTTTACCCGTCATCATTGACGTCATAGAGCCATGTAGTCTTTTTTGAATTTCTCCAGCATAAGGACGGAAGCCAATAACTCGACTAGCCATAATTCCTTCTCCTTTTGTATCAATAATAAATTGCCCTCGATAGCCCAGCAGTCCTCTGGTTGGACATTCAAAAATTAAGCGAACATTATTTACATCTTGCTTCATATTCATCATATTTGCACCGCGCTTGGAAAGCTTTTCCATTATAACTCCTTGAAATTCAGACGGTGTGTCTATAGTTATCTCTTCAAACGGCTCGCTTTTTATTCCATCCCCTGGCGTAAGATAATCTTTTATAATTACTTGCGGTTGAGAGACCTGAAGCTCGTAACCTTCTCGACGCATATTTTCCAAAAGAATAGCGATGTGAAGCTCCCCTCGCCCAAAAACTTTCATTGTTTCTCCTGAAAAATCAACTTTCAAACCAACGTTTACCTCAAGTTCCCTTTCCAAACGCTCGCGAATCTGGCGTCCTGTTACAAATTTTCCTTCTCGACCGGCAAACGGTGAATTGTTAACCAAAAAATCAAGAGTAATCGTGGGTTCATCAACTTTAATAGCTGGTAGACTTTCGATGTCTGAAGAATTGGTGATTGTATCGCCAATAAAAATATTCGGGAGACCGGCAATCAAAACAATGTCGCCCGATTCAGCTTCTTTTACCTCTTTTCTTTTAAGTCCTTCGAAAGTAAAAAGATTGGTAATTTTTCCTGTTTCAACTTCGCCTGTGGTTTTTTTGATAAAAACAGTGGTACCAACCTTAAGAATACCTTCATATATACGCGCAACAGCTAGCCGTCCAAGAAAATTGTCATATCCAAGATTAAAAGGTTGGGCTAAAACAATGCCATTATCTTTTTTTCCGGCAGATGGCACTTTTTCTAAAATCTCATCAAGAAGTGGCGATAAATTTTTATGAGGATCTTCAAGAGATCGTATCGCCACTCCTTCCCGAGCAATGGAATAAATAGTGGTGAAATCTAGCTGTTCATTATTTGCTCCGAGATCCATAAAAAGTTCCAACACCTCATCATGGACTCGCGCAGGGTCGGCCGCCGACTTATCAATTTTATTTATCACAACGATCGGCTTATGACCAATTTCTAAAGATTTTTTCAAAACAAAACGAGTCTGGGGCATCGGGCCTTCTTGGGCATCCACCACAAGTAAAACCGAATCGATTGATCTAAGCACTCGTTCTACTTCCGAGCCAAAATCAGCATGACCGGGCGTATCTACAATATTTATTTTTACACCTTTATAAGTTACAGAAGCGTTTTTGGCATAAATAGTTATTCCTCGCTCTTTCTCTATGGCGTTAGAATCCATGGTAACCCCTTCTTCAACAGCTCCTGTCTCACGCATAATAGCATCGGTCAAAGTGGTTTTACCGTGATCAACATGCGCAATAATTGCAATATTTCTGATTTCCATAAAAATTATATAAACAGCAACAATGAGAAAACAATATACCTTACTTGAGTTTTTCTTGCACTAAAAGGTAAATTATCTTTCCCGTATCAGATTTAAACATCTAAGACATTCTTTCTGGTTTGGTCTCGTTTTTATATATTTATTACCACACTTACAAATAATAATTTTAGAACGAGTGACTCTTTCAACCCATTTACCCTTCTCTTGGTATATCTTCTTTGGTGGAGTTTGAAACGATTTCATATTATTCAATAAATGTTAACGCTTTACCAAGTTTATTGGCTCGACCGGTACGGCCAATTCTATGAACATAATCTTCATATGTTGCCGGAAGATCGTAGTTTATAACATGACTTATATCCATGATATCTAAACCACGGGCTGCAACGTCTGTAGCTACCAAAACCTGAACCACATTATTTTTGAAAAGCTGTAGAGCCCTCTGTCGTTGCGAATGACTTTTATTGCCATGGATAGACTCTGCTTTAAATCCTCTCTCAATGAGAACTTTGGAGAGCTTTTCTACTTCATGTTTTGTACGTCCAAAAATGAGAACCTTGTTAAAATCTTTTATTACCAAAAGATCATGAAGAACATCAATTTTTTTCCTAGAAGCAATTTTAATAACATTTTGGTCAACATTCTTTGAAGTATGACTGGATTTTACAGAAATTCTTATTGGATTTCTTAAAAATTCACTTATCAGTTTTTCTATTGCTGGTGAGATGGTGGCTGAAAAAAACAAAGTTTGCCTATCTTTTTTCATTCCGGACATCAAAAACCTAACTTCAGAAATAAAACCCATATCAAGCATTCTGTCCGCTTCATCAAGGACTATTAACCCAAATTCAGAAAGAAAAAGTTTTTTTCTATTTGTTAGGTCTCTAAGTCTTCCGGGAGTTCCTATAATAAAATTGTTTTGATATCGCAAATCTGATATTTGTTTTCCGATATTAACTCCTCCCACACAACAAACTGAAAACACCTTTATTCCAACGGTTAAGTCTTTTAATTCCTGATTTATTTGTATCCCGAGTTCTCGAGTCGGAACCACAATAAGAACTTTCTCATTTTTGTTTAGTAGGACTTTGTTTATTAAAGGAATAAGAAAAGCGGCAGTTTTTCCAGTACCGGTATTTGCTATTCCGACAATATCATTTCCATTCAGAATATGCGGAATGGTTTTATCTTGAATGGGTGTGGGGGTTAAATATCCTTTATTTTTTATGACATTCTTTAGTTTGTCTTCTATTTTAAAATCTCCAAAAAGGTTTTCTGGCTTGGAATTTCTTGTTTCGGCTTCTATATAATCAGCTTTATTTACAAATTTTACTGGGTCTATATACTGGCCAAACTTGTAGCTCTTAGGTCGAAAACGCCCCGGCTGGCTGCGCCTGTTTTGAAAAGAAGACTGACGAAAAGACCTGTTCGGCCCACGATGGAACTTATTTTTATGCATTACTTTATCTTGATAACTCCCAGTCTTTACAGTAAAAGTGACCAGTCAGTCTCGTCAGTTTTTAGATAAAGTCTTTTAAAAGCTTCAATACTTTCTGAATCTTAAATTCAAAAGAAAAACTTATGAGATTTAGTTATACGTCTTATATGATATACCGAATATATTTTTTTGTCAAATCTGCTGTGTTTGTTAGAAAAAGAGCCTCCGGCGAAAGTTCGCGCGGAGGTTGAGTTGCGAACATTCTGCGCCTCGCAGTGCTCGCTCGGCACCAACTGCGCTCGCGCTTGTTGGCTGCGGGACTTGCAATCTCACTTTTTAAATAAAGTCATTTTCTTCTCTCTTCTCCAGCTTTTGATTTGGACTAGCTGCTTCGCTCCCTGCCTGCCGACCGGCAGGCTTAAAATCACGGCTGGCCGTCTCGAGCTCGAACCTTGAGGATCCAAACCCTGCTTGGCGGAATTAGCTTAATTTTAGAATCCTCCACGACGGGTCTCGAGCGCCTTTATAATATCTCTTTCCAATTTATCAATTGCACATCATGGTTTTTATCAAAATATTCAATAATTCTTCTGTCTGTTAGTGTACGCAACTCTAACTCCCTCGTATCGTTGTAAGAAGTCATATTCCTTAATTCGTCATTAGAATAACCAGGATGAGTCATTATTTCGCTTATACCCTCATCTAATCTTTCTAAAATATCGAGCAAACTCTCAACACTTACCCTGTTGGGATCAATACCATTATCATTTTTCACATTTATACCAAAAAAGCTCTTGATAGATTTCGCATGACCTAACTCTCTAACCGGCACATTATGTACTGCTGAATATTGTTCAAGAAGTGGAATTAGCTGTTCCAAATTGGAAGATCGTGGCTTGTGAATATCAATATGGTCAGGAATCTTTCCAAATAACTTAGTAAATATTTCAATTTGATTACTGAATTCTATTTGAGGATTTTCTAAAGTCTTTTCCATGTGCAAGTGAAGCCCGATAGAAATATTCTTTTCTACATCAATAAGATTTGTAATATCTTCTACCGCCTTTCCGTAAACCATAACTGATGTACTGCGAACCACTCCATTTTTTATGGTTTCCAAAATCCCTTCGTCTATGCTCTTGCTGTATCCAAAGTCGTCAGCATTGATTATTATTTTTTTCATAATTTAATTGTATCGTTATCACGAGATCATTGCTCTATGCAGACTTTGAAAAGCATTGCATCGACGCTCTTCGTGCGCCGCACGACTTGGCTGCGGGTCAGGGATTCGAACCCCAATTTTCGCTTCCAGAGAGCGACGTGCTACCTTTACACCAACCCGCAATACTTCTAACTTCTACAGAATATAGAAAAAATATGAATTATTCAATTCAACAAGAAGCTATTTCTATTGAAGAGTTTGGTCTAGATTTTACGGCTGAAACGATAGCCGTGAAGAGACAAGAAGCCAATGCCAAAAACCGCGACCCAAGAAAGCCACATCGGAACATAAAACGCACCGATATTCACTTCCCAACCGAATGCAACGCGTGACAAATGAACCATTGTGACGACAAAAAATAACAAAGACGTCACAACAAAGTATGTATTCTTTTTCATATATTTTAAATTCTATCCTGAAACTCAAAAAACTGTTCCGCTTTTTCCACAATTGGGTCAGGGGTTAGGGTTAGTCCGCCAGCTGTCGGATTAGCCAATAAACATTCCAACATTCTATAGAATATTGGAATGTTTATGGATAAGAAAACTACGCACTAGTGCTTAAATTATTTTCTTATCAATTCATGCAGAGTAACTTCAATTTTATTTCCTTCATATCCAACCTTTCTCAAAATTTCTTCTTCATTAAATCCGTTCTCTTTGGCCAATTCTCTAAAATATTCCAAACCACCTACATCAGCTAAACCTATCAAAACCCTTCCACCTGATGCCAAGTAATTTCCGGCCTCACTTACAAATCTTTTTAAAAGCTTGTACCCCGGATCAAAAATAGCTTTTTCAACAATGTTTTCAAACTTATAATCTTCCGGCGCTGTTATGAAAGGATGATTCCAGTAAATAGTAGAAAACTTACCTTCCACATTTTCAAAAAGATTGCTTTCAATTACCTCTATCTTGTCTTCAACTTTATGTAATTCGCAATTTAATTTTGTATTCTCAAGTGCAGCAGGGCTAATGTCTGTCGCCAATGCACGCTTGGCACCATTTTTAATTGCCAGAATTGATCCGTAACCAGCCCCACAACCAATTTCCAAAAAATTTTCTTCCGCGCGGTAAGGAAAATTTGGATAAAAAATTCCCGCCGATGGAAATAAGATAGGAGAAAAAACAAGAGGCATGATCAAGAATCTCTCATTACAAAGCTCAGATACAAAAGGCCTATCGACTTCCATCCCTCGTCTGGCAAATTCTTTTGATTTTTCGATTTGATCCTGATCGTACTTAATATTCACCTTTTGATTAAACTATTTCCGAGGATTAAAGTCAAAGAGATTTGGTATATAATCACCCCACAGATTTTTGAGAATTTTGGATGGTTTTATGTTAACACCTCATCCATTCCAGTTTTTAAATTTTTACTTTATAATTAATAATATGGGTTTTGAGGGTACACCAAACCAGATACCAAACGAGGGTGAACAATACCCTGATTCTTGGAACGCTCGACGTAGAATGCCTCTTCTTGATACGGATAATAATAGAGGTTTTCGAGACACTGATAAAGTGGCAAGCGGCATCGGTCAAGTTTTAGGAGGAGCATTGATGGGAGCGGTATTAAGAGGAAGTAGACGACAAGAAGGATTTAAGGGAAAACATAATGTATCTAGTCATGGTGATCCTACGGTTGGAACTTTTACCGAACGAGAGGTGCTTTATGATGAAGCACAGAGATTACTTGCGGAATATCTAAAAAAAGGAGAAATAGACCGAGTTCTCTCGGGAATTTCTGATTTGAGTCCAGACGAGAAAAATTTTGCAAAAAATTTTATTACTTACGTTTCAGATAAAGGCTTTAATTTTCCAGAAAATCAAAGGATTACTGAGAATGAGGAGGAAGTTTTAATTAGAGTCTTTACAGAACTTACCGAGACTAGTCGTCTAGAAGAATCGCAAGACAGCTTTTCAGATGCTGCTTAAATATCGCTTTTTCCACAATTGGGTCAGGGGTTAGCCAATAGAGTTTAGGAGAATCCAAAAAAATTTGGCCTAATTATTCTACAACATTTTAAACTCTAAGTTCTAAACTCTAAACCCTAATCAAGTTTTAAGTTCTAAGATCAAAGTTCCAAATTTCATTTTAGAGTTTTAATCTTTGAGTTTTAAGTTTGATTAGAACTTAGAGTTTAGAATTTCAAAATAATAATTGGTCATTGTTTAGAGATTAAAAATTAAAGCTACATTTGGGAGGGCTAACTCTTAGAGCGGTCTTTGGAGGCACGAATGAAAGCCGAAAACAAAGGATGCGGTCTCAAGGGCCTTGCTAAAAACTCCGGATGAAATTGGGTTCCTAAGAAAAACGGGTGCTTGTTTTTTGGTAGTTCGGCAATTTCCATCAATCGCCCATCCGGTGAAGTACCAGAAAAAATCAGCCCGGCTTCATAAATTTGATCAACATATTCAGGGTTAACTTCAAATCGGTGTCGGTGACGTTCTGAAATATTTTCTTTACCGTAAATTTCTCGAGCAACCGTACCAGCGCGAAGACGGCAAGGATAAGCGCCAAGCCTCATTGTGGCGCCGTATTTTCCTTCTTTCAAGAGCTTTTTTTGCTCCGGCATTATATCAATAACTGGATGCAGTGTTTCCGAATTCACTTCGGTGGTATGAGCACCTTTCAGTTTCAAAACATTTCTGGCATATTCAATAACCGCAAGTTGCATACCATAGCACAACCCAAAAAATGGAATCTTATTTTCCCGCAAAAATTGGATGGCGCTGATTTTTCCTTCAATGCCGGATTCACCGAAACCACCGGGGATAATGACCCCGTCGTAATTTTTTAAAATTTTCAACTTCTCCGGATCTTCCTCAAAATCTTTACTGTTCAACCAGTGGAGCTCTGGTTCGACTAATTCTGAAAAGGCCGAGGTTTTAATCGCTTCTATGACAGAAATGTAGGCATCAGACAAAACAAAATCGCCAGTATCAAAATACTTGCCGGCAATCGCTATTTTTACTTGTTTTTTTGACCTCTTTGAGTTAGCCACAAATCGGCGCCAAGACGAAAGGCCGTTGCGCGGGCTTTTGGCCTTTAATTCCAAACAATCAGAAATTATTTTGCCTAAATTGTCTTTTTCAAAATTTATCGGTACATCATAAACGCTTTCAATGTCCGGAGCCGAAATAACATGATCTTCAAAGACATTGCAAGAAATCGCTATTTTCTCTTTTCTTTTCTTATCAAGGGGCCGCTCGCTTCTGGCAATAATAATGTCTGGCTGAACTCCATAGGAATTGAGCATTCTGACTGCATTTTGAGTTGGCCGAGTTTTCATCTCGCCCAAAGTTGAGGGAATCGGCAAGAAACTAACCAAAATAAAAATTACGTCTCTAGGATTTTTCAGCCGCAAAACTCTGGCGGCTTCAATAAACATTATATTTTGATAATCCCCAACTGTGCCACCGATCTCTACCAAAGTAACATCTGAACTAGATAATTCTGCTGACCTACCTATCCTCCTTGTGATTTCGTCCGTTATATGAGGGATCGCCTCAACACACTTACCTCGATATCCAAGATTTCTCTCTTTTTCAATAACATGCTGGTAGACCATACCGCTTGTCATATAATCCTCTGGTCGCAAATCCAAACCCATAAACCGTTCGTAATTACCCATATCTTGGTCGCACTCCAATCCGGAATCCAAAACAAAAACCTCACCATGTTCAGTGGGGTTCATGGTGCCGGCGTCAACGTTTAGATAAGGATCTATTTTTATCGGATTGATTCTAAAACCTCGTGCCTGAAGAATTTTTCCGATTGAAGCAGTCGCTATTCCTTTGCCAACTCCAGACATCACTCCGCCTATAACAAAAATATATTTATGGTTTCTTTTGGTTGGCGACGGCATCTTTTTTACCTTTTAGTTTTTAAGATATCTTCTAGCTGCCAAGTAACTCGACAAAGCGCCGATAGCGACTCCAGAAATCAAAACAATAACGGCAATCTGCCCAAAATTTCCCAGATAATATCCAAACATATTCAATCCAATGAAAAATCTTTCTGTCACACCGCCAAGCCAATAAGTGACCGGCAGAAAAATCAGAAGAGTCAAAATTCCAGCAAAAAGTCCGTATAAAATTCCGCTGACCACAAACGGGCCTTTAATATACATCGGACTCGCACCAACGAGCTTCATAACAGATATCTCTTCCTTGGAAATATAAATTGCTAAACGAATCGTGTTAAAAGTAATCAGCACAGAAACAAAAGCCAAAATCATAGCTAGAATAAACCCTAACTGTTCCGAGGTCTTTATGATACTTGAAAGACGATCTATCGCCGGCTTGTTCTGAAAGAAATTGACCCGATCTATTATCGGCACTCCATCAACTGACAAAAAATTCCCGGTCTGTAAAAAATTAGCAACCCCTTCGTATTGAGTTGGGTCTTTAGCTTTGACGTTTAAAGATGCGCCAAGCGGATTATCGCCAAGTTCCTCCAAGGCCTGCAAAACAAGCTGATCGCCCCGATGTCTTTCAGTAAATTTTTCTAATGCCTCTTCGCGCGAAGTATATACAACATATTCTACTTCCGGCAAACCCTCAATCTTTTTTTGAAGATCCAGAATATCACTCTCAAGCGCGCTAACCACAAAAGTCACACGGATATCAACCTTATCTTTCAAAATTTCCAATGTTGAATTTAAAATAGCTCCCAGAAAAATCACCGAGCCGATAGTGAAGAGAGTAACAAGCATCACCAAGACAGAAGAAAGCGAAACAAAACCATTGCGAAAAAAATTAAAAAAACCCGATCTGATTATTCTTTTTGTGTTTACCCAAAACATTATAATAAATTTAATAAAGTCTCTTATGAGATTTTATCACAGAACATATCTCCCTTCTTTGCTATCTCTTATGACCTTACCTTTTTCCATGGTAATAACCCGCCTACCAAGAGAATCAATCACCCCTTTATTGTGTGTTGTCAAAACAACCATTGTCCCCAAATCGTTTATCTTCTGTAAAATCTGGATAATCTCGTAAGTATTCAAAGGGTCCAAGTTACCAGTCGGCTCGTCAGCAATTACAATGTCCGGTTGATTAACTATCGCCCTTGCAATCGCTACTCTTTGTTTTTCACCGCCGGAAAGCTCATTTGGAAAATTCCAGAACTTTTTGCCAAGATCCACCAATTCCAAAACATGTGGGACATCGCTTTCAATTTCTTCATCGCTCCGACCGGCGGCTTCCATAGCAAAAGCCACATTCTCAAAAACAGTTTTGTGAGGCAAAAGACGGAAGTCTTGAAAGACCACACCAATTCTCCGGCGATAATAAATCATATCTTGTCGGCGCAAGGAGTGAATATCTACTGACTCAAGAAAAACTTTGCCTTGAGTTGGCCGTTCTTCCGCCAAAAGCATTTTTAAAAGTGTTGTTTTTCCAGCGCCAGAATGACCGACTATGGAGACAAATTCGCTGGGCTCAAAAGACAAGGTTATCTCTTCAAGTCCAATTGAATTGTCAGAATAGATTTTTGAAACTTTATCAAAATAAATCATGGCTGATTGTATTGAACAAAACGATTCGCTATGTTTTGTGATTTTTGAAATCTACAAACATCTCTATATTACCATTTAATACGCTTTCCACATCACTTGTTTCAACGACAGTTCTATGGTCTTTTACCATTTTGTAAGGGTGAAAAACGTAAGAGCGAATTTGATTACCCCATTCAATTTCTGTGGTCTTTGAAACATACATACCTTCAACTTTTTTTATTCGCTCTTCCTCAAGGGCTTTAAACAACTTACCTTTCAGAATCTGCATGGCTTTCTCTTTGTTTTGGGCTTGAGAGCGCTCGCCATCAGCGTGAGCGGAAATATTTGTCGGAATATGAACAATCCTCACGGCAGTCTCGCGCTTGTTGACGTTTTGCCCACCCGGGCCGCTGGAACGAGAAAATTCAAACCTCAACTCATTTTCTGGAATTTCAAAATCAGTAATTTTCTGGAATTTTGGAATAACTTCAACCAGAGAAAAAGAGGTGTGGCGCATTTTTTTGGCATTGAACGGCGAGATTCGGACCAAGCGGTGGACGCCTGATTCGTTTTTCAGAGTTCCGTAAGGACCTTTCTTGCCCGCCGAATCTTTGGCGGAAGATGGGCCACTAATTTCAAGAGTGATATTGCGGTAACCGCCGTGATCATTTTCGTTTTGATGAAGAATGGTTATGTCCCAACCCTGTTTTTGGAAAAATTTCATATACATTTCCAAAAGAATTCTGGAGAAATCCTCGGCGTCATCACCGCCAGCACCAGAAAAAATAGTCATAATGGCGTCGCCCTTGTCGTATTTGCCCAAGCCCTCCTTTTCAAGTTTTAGGTCATTATATTCTTCAACAATTTGCTTAGCGCGGGCTTTATTCTGCCAAAAAGATGGGTCGGCCATCTCTTTTTCAAGTTCTTTGAGTTTTTGTTCAATCGCTTCTTTATCCATGAGAAAAGTATAACAAATTTAAAAAGGTTGCCCCGCCCGCCAAAGGCGGGCGGGGCTAAATAAAAAACCCTCTCGCACTTTTTCGTGCGTGAGGGCTCCCCGCTAAACGGGGCCGCCGGTTTCCCTTTCGGGCGGGAGATACAGGGGTACAAAGTGTTAACGGTGGGAATTCAACCCACCCACAGCGGGTATCTAATCCGCTTTACCCTGTTTCCATCTTTCAGGCCGAAGCCTTCTTTGGCGGGAGGCATGGGAGCATAAGCAGGAGCGCCTCAATTTCCTGATCGTAGTTTTGATTTTAACATGAAAAAGTGTTGAAAAAAGTGATTTTATATAATAGGATTTAGCCACGCATTAATTTAATGCGCCAACGTAGCTCAGTTGGTAGAGCACGCCCATGGTAGAAAGCATTTCTGCCCTCTAAAAGAGAAATCTTTTAGAGAATCCTGAATAACGGTTAAAGACCAGAGCTTGGTTAAGACCGTGGCATCTCAGTTAATTTAATTGGGAGGCCCGAACGACTGACAAGGGAGACTAAGTTCACAATTACGAATAAGTCTAAGATACAGTCTAGCCCCCTGATAAGCTTCTAGGAAACAGGGGTAAAAGCGAAGGGCGAGGTCGTCGGTTCAATTCCGACCGTTGGCTCAAGAATCAAACTCAACTGCTTTTTAGGGGCAGAAGTTTTGGCGGCGCGAAGCGCCGCATAAGGGGGGATGGGATTTCCGCGCGCTTCGCGCGCGTGAATTGAGAGGTTCAATCCGAAAATTTTTTGGAGGGATGATTTTTTCAAAAGGAGGTCTTCCGCTTGCGCGATTTTGTCCAGTGTTGAAGCGTCCGTTATCCAATTTCGGACAGGTTCAACCCATAAAGCGGGGGCTCGTTCAAGACGGACGATATTTTCTTCTATCGTCCGGCGTTCCGACATAAGAGAACGCCTGCGAGACAAGTAATCTTCGCGCTCGATGTCCTCGGCAACATACAAGTCCGTCAAGCGCGTTATTTGCCGAGAAATGTTTTCGCACTTGTCTCGCAGTTCTTGAACGGCCTCCGCCGCCGTTTTGGAAGCGTTAGCGGCTTCTGTATTCAGCATCTCCGAAAGTGGAGATACCCACTCCTGCGACATGGTGTATTCGGAAAGAAGCGCCGAAAGTTGCGAGTCCAAAAGCTCGCTTCGCATCGGCGCTTCTTTGCATCTCACGGCCTTGTTCTTGCGTGTACATCGGTAATATGTGTAGCGATGAACATTCCCGTTCTTCTGATGCTTCTCTTTCATCTCGGCCGTGATTGCCATGCCGCAGAAGCCGCAACGCAGGAGTCCGCAGTATGGCGCAGGATCGGTTTTGACGGCGAGTGTCCGGCCACGTCCGCGAAGCACTGCGTTCGCCTTGTCGTACAGTGCTTTTGAAATGAGAGACATGTGATTTCCCTCGTACACTTCGCCCGCGTAGCGGAAGTGTCCGTAATAAAATGGATTTTGCAAAATGAACGAGATGCGCGAGATATGGACGCGACGATTTCCTTTTGATATTACGCCTGCGTTTTCAAGAAAAGTCGCGAGGCCGTCGAGCGTTGCGCTTCCGCTTGCGTACTTTTCAAACATTTCGCGCACCAGCGCGGCATTTTTCTTGTGAACGCGGATGGTTTTGGTGCGCGGATCATTTATGTAACCGATAGGGGCGAGTCCGGGATAAATTCCTTGCCTCGCTTTTTGCCGCAATCCCCGTGCTGTGTTTGCGGAGAGTTGGCGTATGTACTCGTTCGCCATCCCGAGCTCGACGGACATCATCAACACATTGTCGTTCGGATAGTGCGAGCGGTCGTGTGTTTGAATGTGGCGAATGACACCTTGCTGCAAAAGCCACTGCACTTGTCCGCCATCCACGGGATTTCTCGCGAGGCGGTCTACCTTCCAACAAATAATGCCATTCGCTTCGCCCTTTTGAATCCGCGCCATCATGTCGCCGAACGTGGGGCGGCCTGGAGATTTTGCACTTCGTTTTTCAATAAACTCTTCTAAAATTTCCAACTCCTGATTTCTGGCAATAATTCTCAACTCTGAAAGCTGTGCTTCAATAGAAAGCACTTGCTTGTCCTCGACATCAGTAGATTTTCTAGCGTATAGAAAATATTTCATAAACTTAAATGGCCGCCCCGGTGCAATCAATCCAAGTCGCCTTGAACTGTCTGGGACGGCCATTAGGAAAGACGACCTGTCGGATTGATTGCACTTAAAGTATAGCACTTTCCATGGGAGCAATCATCGCCGTTTTATAATGTCTCCGCAAAAACGGCGATGATTGGTGTGTGCGCACGGGCGGGTGGGGTAAACACACATAAACTTGCAGAGCTGCCTTTTGATCCTCCCTCCAAAATTTTCGGATCAGAATTTTCTGAACCTCCTTCACGCGCGCGAAGCGCGCGGAAATCCCATCCCCCCTTATGCGGCGCTTCGCGCCGCCAAAACTTCTGCCCCTAAAAAGCAGTTGAGTTTGATTCTTGAGTCCCTATTGTACTCCGCTCGAACCTATTTTAGCAAAAATACCGAATGACCTGCCACGCGCCGCGCGCGTGGCGATGCGATACCAAATCGTACGCATTGGAGTTCGTGATGACTCTCAAACGCCGCCCAGCGCCTCCGCATCCGCTCCGGCGCTCCGCCCTCGCCCCGTTTCCGCTCTCATACTTTTCTTTTTTCGCGGGGGGATTTTTCAAAAATTGAATGGGCGGAAAACGGGGCTCGGTCGGGCCTAAAATTTCTTGAAAATAAAGTAATTTTACGCTAGATTACATTCCATGGAACTAAATAATAGACTTGATTTTCTGCTCAAGTTTATTTCGTCAAATGCAAACAAGGCTCTGGAGCATTTTAATAATGGTAATAATGATAATCACTCAAAGAATGATGGCTCATTAGTGACAGAATTGGATGTTTTCCTAAATAAAAAATTTATTAGCGAAATAAGCATAAAATATCCCGGAGAAGGTGTTTTGGGAGAAGAAATCTCTCTCAAGAAAAATTCTAATTTCCAATGGGTTATTGATCCGATAGATGGAACAGACGCATTCGTAATGGGTTCAGCGAACTGGACAATATCAGTAGGCCTACTGGATGATGGCGCCCCAGTGCTTGGTGTGGTTGCAAATCCTATTTTAAACCGAATACTTTTTGCGTTTAAGGGTGGTGGTGCGTTTAAGACTAAAATCACTAACTATCAAAAATGCGATCAAATATTTATATCAGATACTAGATCCATTAGCGATGCAAAGATTTTTGGTCTGTATGATAAAAATGCACTATATGCCCCCAGTGCATTCATTAAAGATATTATAAAAGACGCGAAGTATTATCTTGATTTCTATTCTTTTTCAGAACACTGCTCTTATCTGGCTATGGGGAAAGCGGATGCGGTGATATTTTGGTGGGATACTTTGTACGATATTGCTCCACTAAAGATTATTATTGAAGAGGCTGGTGGTAAGGTAACGGACTTATTTGGTGAAGATCAACGTTATGATTGTCCAATAAAAGGAGCTATTTTAAGTAACGGCCATCTACATGGGTTTCTCGTCGAGAAGTTAAATAGTGAATTGCATAAATAAATACTATGATGTTCAACATAGAAAATCAAGACGAATTAATCCATACTCTTTCGAATAAGATAATGGAACAGTTTCCGACTGAGGTTGAATATGCAGTTATTTTTGGTTCCCGAGCTCGCCTTGAGAACAAACCAGCGAGTGATATTGATTTATTACTTATCTTCAAAGACGGAAGTTTAATTCAATCTAAGGTTGACGAGTTTAAGGAATTCTTTATCCAGTTTCACGTTGATTATGCACTTATTCCTGATGAACATTACCCGGGTGAGTTTATTACTCGTTCTGAGTTGGAAAAAGCAATAGCTGGATACGGATTTACTTACGATCAAAAACATGTAGAGATTTTACCTCTTGCCGCGAATGAGTGGACAACATTCAACGAGTATAGACAATGGTTGAGTGCTTGCGCTGGTCCCAGTCAGTTGATTATAGGCGACCCGGCAAGTTTTGAGGAATTAAAAACCAGATGTCTTCAATCTATCATACTGTTACTGTTGTTATCCGGTAGCAAAGATACTTTTGATCAGCAAGAAATAATAACCCGATTATTAGATGAGGGCAAAGAATATTTGGGTTTCTGCAATACAAATTACACGAGACAATATCTGGATAGGCATCTACCGCTGATACTATCGAAACTCGAACAGCAGGGCTTAGTGCTTATTTCAGAAAACAAATATACCGTGCGAAGATCCAATGCTATCAACTCATTAAATAGATTAACAGATAAATCTGAGTTTGATTTAAAGAGTAAGTTTCTTGGCGATATTGGCAAGGAATATGGGGAAAAGGTTTTTAGAAAGTGCTTAGATATCGGTGTTGATTTTATTACCAATAATCACCATAAAGTTTTAAATTTTTATCCGGAACAAAAAGTTCAAGCAAATCTGTTAGAGAATATCCCTGAGAAAGGTCAGGCTTTGGAGCAAGTTATATCAGAATATCAAACAAAAATACTTGATGGTTCAATAAGACAATCATCTCCAAATTATTTAGCTTTTCCTGATTCTGGAAATGCCACATCCGCATTGGCGGCAAGTATTTTAGAGTGTTTTACAAATCAGAATCTTATAGCAACTGCTAAGAGCGCACCAACCGGGACTTTTGTCGAAGTGCAGGTTATTCACTGGCTTCGCCAGCTTATTGGTTTTGCGAATCCAAAAGAAATCCCTGGAAATGCTTTGGATGTGGGAGGAGTGATGGTTACTGGTGGTACTCTTGCAAATACCATCGGACTTTTAGTTGCTCGTTGTAAGGTTTTTCCAGAATCACGAAAGCAAGGTTTAACAGAATCAAATATAAAGCCGATCTTACTCATTACCGGCGATACCATTTATCATTATTCTCATATAGCCGCATTCTGGTGGCTCGGTTTGGGGGAAGAGAATATTGTGAAGATAAATATGCTTAATGATTACCGTCTTGATTATGATGATTTGGAAACAAAGCTCGTTACATACAACAATAGTAAAACATCAAAAGTAGTTGCGGTGGTAGCACAAGCTGGTGATTCGAGAACAACTACCATCGAAAATTTTGAGAAAATAGCACTGATTACAAGAAAACATAGTGTATGGCTACATGTCGATGCGTGTCATGGCGGTGTGGCCTTGTTTTCAAAAAATTTAAAGGCGAAAATGCAAGGAATTGAAATGGCTGATTCAATCAGTATCGATCCACACAAGGGGTTGGGTATACCATATTCCTCAAGCGCAATACTCTTTAGAGATCTAGCCGACCTTCAGCTGATTAGTAAATCCACAGATATTACTATTCAAAAGGGTTCATTTGATTTGGGGCAGATAACACCATTTTTAGGGAGCAGACCATTCGATAGTTTAAAATTATGGTTCTTCATGAAGCATCTTGGTGTTGATGGTGTGGGAGAGTTGGTGGATTACCGCTTCAGCCTAGCAAAAAAGTGGTCTATAACAATGAATGAATCGAAGTACTTCATCGCTCTTAATAATGTTGAGCTAAATAGTGTAGTTTTCTCTATTTCACCAGAAAAACTTCAATCACACTATCCAGACATCACTTTCGACTCTTCATTAATAAACCAAATCAACCAATCACTTCACAATCTGACGTATACGGAGGGCTACATGTGCATACACACTTTTGACATTATCGATGTCACGGAGAAAATTATTCCTAGTAAGCAAAAATTGCGTGTTCTGGGGGTTACAATAGGAAATCCTCACACATCTGACTCTGATTTTTCTGGGCACCTTGAATATCTAGAAAAGTTGCTTGAGAAAATTATCAATTCTTTATGATTCTAATTACCACATATTATTCTCGGTCTGGAGATCAGAGGTTTCTAAATAGACGCCAATATCTTGAACAAACAATACAATCAGTTGATTCGCAAAATCTCGACAATCTTTTCCATTTAATCGTCGACGATGGAAGCACTGATGATATGTACTCGGTATTAAGCAAAAAATATGCCGACCATCCAACGCGAAGAGTGATCAGAAGAGAAAAGTCTCATGCAGAACCACTAAGTTCGACAAATGCAAGAAACTATGCAATAGAGTTATGCCTCAAGCATAAAAATATAGCAGGTATTGATATTTCCAACCATAAATATATTTCATTCACTGATTCTGATGATCTCGTTACCAATCTCGGTTTGAGATTATCTTTTATGGAGAAAAATCAATTTTCTTTTGGCTATTCTGATGCTTTTATTTTTTTCGATAATGATATCCCTGGTCGCCTTGTTTGGAAAGCTCTTAACCCTCAAAGGGCATACAAGAATTTTTGGATTTTTGGCAAGATGCCATATCCGACCATGTGTTGGAGGAAAGACTTTTTGGAAGGATTAACCTTGTGGGTTAAAAGACGTTATGGTTTTGATGGACCATTTGATCCTAATATTGGGTGCGCTGAGGATGTGGACATCGCGCTTTCTTCGTTTGAATATGCAAAAATTGTTAACACAAAGATAGGCTATATACCAGAAGTCACTGCTGGATATCGAATACACCAAAATTCTTTAGCGGAAATTAGAGAACAAGGAACTAGAAAAACTGAAGAACATAAAGTTTTAATAAGGCATTTTGGCCGCATGGAAAGTCTCTGGATGTATGTAAAACGTGCCATTGTGCGTCCTGAATTTTTGTTTCCATCGCTAATAAAGCTAAGAAATAGATTCCGTAAGAAGTTTGTAGCAGATGTCTAACATTCAGACGCTTGAAATTCTCCGAGATTATTAATATAGAGATTAGCAATATTTTTGATATCATATTTTTCGACCGTCCTCCTGATACTGTCTTGAATATCTCGTTGTTGTAAATTATTTTTGCGTGATATGTAATACTCGAGTATAGTTTTCACTTTATTTGGATATTGCGTATCTATAAAGTCCCCATTGGTATTTGGTATTATCATCTCCGATAATCCTCCGGTCTTTGTACCAAGTACTGGTATGCCGTTTGCTAGAGACTCAAGGGCAAGTAATCCAAACGGCTCATAAAGAGATGGTACGAGGCTTAAATCACAGCGTCCTATAATCTCTTGAGTTTTTTGGACTGAAATCCATCCATGGTAATGAACATGCTTCATTGCTTCAGCGCTGAAGTGCTCGAAGTACGTTTTATCGGGAGCACAGACATGCAATTCAACCATTTTTTCTTTTTCTAAAATCATATTAAGGATCGGGAACATTTCTGTCGCTCCTTTCATTTTGTCATGCAACCTTCCTCCGATAAAGATGCGATACCACGCATCTCTTTCAACTTGCTTTTTAAAAACAAATTTGGATAGCTCAACTCCATTAGGAACTATTCGGTAGTCTTTAACATCGTATTGAAATGGTATGAAATCAAATTTTGATAAAAAGAACACCATCGAAGCATTTTTAATAAGCAATCGTTGCGACTCAAGAGTAAGCTTTTTCAAATCCCTGTTATTTGGTATGAGTTTATCGTAATTTTCTAAGACAATCTGTATGTGACAACTGTAAAACAGTTCTTCCTGGTTTTTTAAAGTAAGTAGTAACCGATTGTAAATAGACCCGCCTATCTCATGAACCCACACATCTTTATTTATTAGATTAAGGTTTCTTATATGCTCCAAAAGAACCTTGTCTCTTCCTATTGTAAATTCTGGATCCCAAATAGGCACGTCCCATGGGTCTTTACTGAGCGGATCACTGATCGGGACTCTGATTATTCTTAAAAAATCGTTAGGTCGCTCATCTATAAAACTGCCATTATAAAACGGGGTTAAGATAGTGACTTTCTGACCCCTCCTGCTTAATTCAGTAGCGATATCAAGCGCAAATTTTCCATCGCCCCCTATGTGGTGTGGCGGCACAGGCGGTGCGAGGATAAGTAGTGATTTACGCTTCATAGTTTATTTCATTCAGTCGACCTCTGGATAAAACCCATGTTTATTAAAAAATCTAGACATATTTTTCTTGTACATCTGGTTTGTTTTTTGGTGAGAATCCACATGATCTGCGAGCATTGATTTTATATAACATAGTTTGGCGCCATGTTTTTGAAAACGATAGAAAAGATCGAAATCTTGGAATCCTTTGTTGCCATCAAATTTAGTGTCGTATCCACCAACTTCATTAAAAAGTTGCTTGGAATAGCAAGTATTGCCTCCTACTATTGCATTGAAGGTCGCCTTATTGTTTTTATCTATGTATTTCAATTTGATTTCGATTGGAAAGTGGTTTGTGGTGTGTCCAAACCTGACGATTTTATAGTCATCATTCTTTGATATTTCCTCGCGTATAGCTTTAAAATAATCGTTACTATTTGGTATTTTATCCTGATCTAATTCCACGATCCATTTATTACTGGCATTTTTAACTCCCGTATTTATTGCCAGACATCGATTATATGTTGAATGTGGATTGATGTAATAATATTTTGCATTATAGCTATAGGCCAATTCTTTGATTTCAATCGCATTATCACTCTTATCGTCAACTACAATAATCTCATCAGACGCCTCAATCTGGGAGCAAATATTTTTCAGATTCTCTGAGAGAATTTTTAATGAGTTATGTACTGGTATGATGATGCTAAACATGTTCGGAGATGATTTGTTTTAACAACTTATCGAAAATGCCCTTCTTTTGAAAATAATCTGTAACGATTCGATCAGCATCTATATTTGAATAAGAGAAATTTGATTTTATTTCTTCATAAGATTTTTCAAATTCATTCAGAATAACTTTTAAGTTATTTAGAACATTTCTGTATTGAACGGAACGAAACCAAAGACCATCTTCATGGTTTAATATACGTAGTATATCTTTTGTGTAATCTCGTGCTTCCTCTAACCACTTATTCATTAAATGTACAAAATTCTTTTCAAAATCATGCAGAGAACCGTCTCTATTTTTACTAACTAAATGGCTGAACACCGCATAGGTTACAGATGTTTGGTGCTTGTAAGAAGAGTCTTTTAAATCTTCAAGTATAGATGATCGATTTGATTCTGATTTTACGTGCCCAATACAACCATCGGTGAAAATTGTTTTTCCATCAAGCGCCTCAAAAAGTTCCCATAGAAGGTCTTGATTCCCGAAGAGTGGTGTGAGTGTAGGGACATTATTGTAGAGAAAAGAAACGCAACCACCCGGAAAGAATTTATTAGTCCCTTTTTCCTGTAGACGATTATCATTTATAACAACTCTTGAGATTCCTTTATTAAAAAAATTTATATGATTTTCAAGTTCCCTGAGAGCGCTTCCAAAAGTATGATTTTTGCCTATTGGTAATAGCTTAACAATGTTGTGGATATCTAATACCTCTTCCGCCTGAGAAGGTGAGATGGTGACTGTATTTTCTCCAACCAATTCGGATTCCGTTTTTGTTTTAGCTATAGTAAGAAACTTATATACAAACTCTGCAAAATCCGCATAGTGCACCAATGGACTCGGTGAATCAATAGTATAGTTACTTCCGCAGATTACTTTTTTGTCATGACCTATGACATTTTCCTTATGTTGAAAGAAGTCGTATTTAGGAATTATTTCTACGCGACCATTTCGTCTGTCAGCTTCGTATGGTAGAATATCGTCATCAATTTTATGGATAATACTGTTGTTTTGATTGTTTTTTAAATAGAAGATCAGGATAGATTTGTTTTGAATACTTCTAATACCCCGCAATTCATTTTTCTCCTCAAAACACTTCAGTATTTCTTCTCCTGATACATGAAGTTTTAAGGAGTATTTGCGTGCAGTGTCCAGAAGCATTGCCTTCTGTTGGTCAAGGCTAAAATAAAAGACTTTCACCCACGCCTCGTCCTTAGGTAGCTTAGAAATTTCTCTTAAAAAGTATTCTTTCTTGTCATAACTATCATCAAATATATAAAAATTTATCTGCCTTCCATTTCTCACTTTTATAAAGGCATTGACTTGTCGAACGATCAGTTCTGGTCTTGTTGTAGCGATAAGAAAATTGTGGGTTTTCATTATTTTAATAATACTTGATAAAACCAGATTATTCCATTTATTATTAGCTATTTTTCTGTTAAGATGGGTTAATTAACACAAATATGTATTCGAAGACATTAGCAACAATTCGATCTGAAATAGCAAAATGTATTACTGATTTTGAAATCAGTACTTCGGCGGTGAGTTTGGATAGGACACCGAGTCAAGAAATGGGAGATGTTACGTGCAATATTGCTCTTAAATATTCAAAAAATGCAAAGATCAGCCCGTTTGCTTTAGCGAATAAGATAGCCGGACATCTTTTATCAAGAAAAATAAAAGATGTTAAAACGATTGAAGTAATAAAACCAGGGTTTATTAATATAACTTTTTCCGAAGATTTTTTTAGCAGTCTTCTTAAGGATATTTTAAATCAAGGATCAGGCTTTGGAAGTAATACTGACTTATCTGGAGAAAAGTGGGTGGTTGAACACACATCCCCAAACCCAAACAAAGCAATGCATTTGGGTCACTTGCGTAATAATTTGGTCGGCATGGGACTTGTTCGGTTATTGAAATGGAACGGAGCATCTGTTGTGTCTGATGCGGTGGATAACAATCGCGGTATAGCTATCGCAAAATTAATGTGGGGATTTCTTGCGCATATGAGAAAGAAAGATGATTTACCAATCGATGTTACTTACTGGATTTCTCATAAGGATGAATGGCTTGCTCCGTCAGAAATTGGGATAAAGCCTGATTTATTCGTCACCAAATGCTATGTGTTGGGAGAGAGCGATTTCAAACAATCTTCTGAAGTGGAGAATAAAGTCCGTAACTTTGTTGTCGAATGGGAAAATCATAATGAGCAAATATGGAATCTCTGGTCTCATGTTCTTAACTACGCATATGAAGGAATGAATAGAACGCTTTCACGGTTAGAAAATCACTGGGATGTTATATGGCATGAACATGAGCATTATCAATCTGGTAAAGAGTATGTTGAACGCGGTCTCAAGGAAGGTATTTTTAAGCAATTAGAGGATGGTGCGATATTGACCGATTTATCCGCTTATAACATCTCAGACACGATATTACTAAAGAGAGACGGAACATCTCTATATATCACTCAGGACATTGCTCTCACTGTTCTTAAAAAGAACCGTTATGGCGCCGATAAATTGGTATGGGTAATTGGTCCAGAACAATCTCTGGCCATGAAGCAGCTTTTTGCAGTGTGTGAACAGTTGGGTATCGGGGACATTCATGATTTCACACATATTCCTTATGGGTATGTCGGTCTGAAGGGAGAATCAGGTGGGTTTAAGAAAATGTCTTCAAGAGAAGGCACGGTTGTGCTTATTGATGATGTGATTGATCAGGTCAAAGAAAAGATCCATCAACGTTTTCTTAATGAAGGTAAGGTGGATTCAGAAATAATGGAAGAACTTTCCGAACGTCTGGCAATTGCTTCAGTAAAGTTTGCTCTACTTAAGCCGGATCGAACACAGGACATTACATTTGATACCGAGAAATCAATAGAGACATCAGGTGACTCTGGAATCTATATTTTGTATACATACGTTCGAACTCAGTCAATTTTACGCAAAAAAGAAGTGGCGAAAGATACCCATGATTTTTCCAAATTTATTTTCAATGACCAGAAAGATGAAAAAAGGCTCCTGTGGCTCCTTCTGTTTTTACCAGACGTCATTAAGATGGCCAGATCAGATTTATCTGTGCATGGCATTGCTCAATACTTGCTAGAAATATGCTCTGCTTTTAATTCATGGTATGCCAAAGAACCGATCCTTGACGGTTCTCCGAGAGAAAATTACAAGCTTGCACTAACAAAATCTGTTGGAATAGTAATAAAAAACGGACTTTCTATTTTAGGCGTCCCGATAGTAGAAGAGATTTAACTTAAAAAGTATAAGGCAACCCCGCCCGCGTCAGCGGGCGGGGTTTGTGCGCGCACGGGTGGGAGCCGTGAACACGGCCAGGCAAGCACATAAGGCAGCGCCTCGGGCTATTTCCACTAGGAGCGTCCAGGGCTAAAGGACGAGCGCCGACGAACACCGAAGTCACAGAAGTTTAGTAGCGGAAGCGACACTCTAAACGAAAGGATGAAAACTAAAAGAGGGGGTTGTGCGAAGGCGGACTCCGAAGGCACGTTAAACGAAGCCACAAAGCGCGTGCAAAAGACAAACACAATTAAGCACTGAAGACTCTGGTGAACCACTGCGAGGAGGAGCCTGAAGCTGGGGGAGAAAATCGTTTTCTCCCCCAAACAGAGGCGCTGCCCGAGCGCCCGCTCCGCAGAGCGGGAGTGCGAGGAAAAGCAGCGCACATAGGCATTTAGGCGCTCGTAGCCCTAGCGGAAATAGCCCGAGGCGGATGCCGAGGGTGCCATCCCTTTAACCATGAACGCCAATATAAACAGGAATAAGTCACGAGGCACCGCATGGGAAGCCGTCCCACCTTCACCTTCCTAGGTGAAGGCCGACCGAGCCCCGTTTTCCGCCCATTCAATTTTTGAAAAATCCCCCCGCGAAAAAAGAAAAGTATGAGAGCGGAAACGGGGCGAGGGCGGAGCGCCGGAGCGGATGCGGAGGCGCTGGGCGGCGTTTGAGAGTCATCACGAACTCCAATGCGTACGATTTGGTATCGCATCGCCACGCGCGCGGCGCGTGGCAGGTCATTCGGTATTTTTGCTAAAATAGGTTCGAGCGGAGTACAATAGGGACTCCGAAATGGTTTGTGGTCGGTAGTTTTTAGTTTATAGTAGAAACACTGCCGACCTAGCTCATCTGGTAGAGCAACGGTATCGTAAACCGTAGGTGCGGGGTTCAAGTCCCCGGGTCGGCTCCAGAATTAGACCTCTCGGTTTTTGACCAACCATTTGGTGGGCGGCTCGGCATTCCTCCCCCTCACCTCCTCCTGCTGATCCGCCCGAGCGAAAATAAGTTGCCCCGCCGCCTGCCCGAATTGTTGAGGGCAGAGTCCCGAGGGACTATATTTGTAAATTTGTTATATACGAAAACTCTAGAATTGAAAATATGTATAATTAGTTTTTCACATTCTTCATCTTACTTTTTGGTAAATTTGTTTCCCCCTTCATCTTTGCCTCTAAAATTTCTCTCGTCTGCGGTATTAAATCTAGACTTAAAGGGTCTTTGGTCCAGATCATTTTTTGGACTTTGTCATCGCTTTGTAATTTCGGTTCTTTTTTAATGGAATCTCGGGGAATAGAAACATTAACAATCGCAAAATTTTTGCCTTCTATATTGTAAGAACCTGAAGTTAAATCTCTAAATGGTCCGGAGTAATCTTCCTCATACTTTAAACCCACCTCTTCTTCAAGCTCTCTTTTAAGCGCGTCTTTCATAGTTTCTCCTTGATGCACTTTTCCGCCAGGAAAATACCATGGACCATCAGGTGGATCTCTTTGCACCAAGAGATATTCCGTCACCTCCTCTCCTTCTCCTTCTTTGTTTTTTGCCAAGCGAGTAATGCAAATGCCAACCACAAGATCGTGCTCTTCCTTACTCACACCCCCCTCAATATTAACTTTCCTGATTGGCTCTTTTCTTGAAATTGGAGATTCAAAAGACATAACTAAATTTTAACACAGACAAATCAGCGACAAAGATAGCTTATAATTGGCTAGATCTTCAACTTACGAAAAAAGACGAATTTGCCGCCTTTAATCCCGAAATGCGCGAGCGACGGGACTTGAACCCGCAACCTCTCCCGTGACAGGGGAGTGCTCTAACCAAATTGAGCTACACCCGCAAAACTAACACAGTGATTCTAACAAAAAAAATTTTCTGTGTCGTGTGTCGGGGGTGGGGGTCGAACCCACGACCTCGGGCTTATGAGTCCCGCGCTCTAACCAACTGAGCTACCCCGACAATTGTTACAAGAAAATAACATTTTAAGAGAAATAATTCAATAAGCGTTGCATTTTTAAAAAATTTCTGTATAATTAACAAACAAATTCTCGCGGGGTGGAGAAGTAGTATCTCGTCAGGCTCATAACCTGGAGACGTCCGTGCAATTCGGGCCCCCGCAACAAGGTTCACAAAAACCCGCTTAAGCGGGTTTTTGTGAATTTAAATATATTTAAACTCTTTGAATACTTCTTCAAAAAGCCCGATGACTCTTCTGGCCTCGCTTTGCGTAATATAAAAGCTGGTCCCTTCGTGCGCTATGGTATTTCTTATTTTATGCGCTTCCCACGCCTTGTCCAAAGTATTAAAATCGCTCCGCTCAATATTTTTCAATTTTTCGCCTAAACCTACGCCAGGATAACCCATCTTGTCAACCATTTCCTCAAGCATTATGTCTGCTTCAAGAATCGCCATTTTCCAATCACTCATATTAAAAGACTCCAAATGCTCTAAAATCTTTCCCCATCTTTCTTCTGCCTTTTTAAAGACGGTTTCGCTCGAACCAAAATCAGATTTTTGAGAATGAAATTTAAGCTTGAGCTCCCTATTCAATCGACTAAGTTTCCGTAAACTATAAATTATCCCAAACAAGAAAACAGATGAAATTACAAAAGAAAGTGGCATTATCACATAAAAAACATTGATGAAATAAGAGTATGCGACCTCCAAAAATGGACCCTCTGCTCTTGAAAAAGAGATGATTCTCTCAAGTAAAAAACCTCCAATAAGAGTTAGAAAACCAAGAATGAGCAAAATCTCAATCGGGTCAGAACTTGAGGAACTTGGTGTCTTTGGTTTGTAATCGGCCATTGTTTTAATCAATCAAAAATTAAAAATTTCTTTTAAATTATCACCCAAGCTCTTATAACAATCAATCATTCTCTCCCAAAAAACGCTTACCAGCTTCAAATAGCATGTCCTCTCTAAAATTTGGTGCGATAAACTGCAATCCGAGCGGCATTTTGTTTTTTTCGGTAAAACCGCTTGGCAAAGAAATTGCTGGCAAACCAGCGATATTTGCCGGCGCGGTCAACAGATCAGACATATACATTGAAAGAGGGTTGTTCGCTTTCTCTCCAATCTTAAACGCTTCAGTTGGAGTTGTCGGCGTAGCGACCAAATGAACGCCGTCGGCAAAGACCTTTTCAAAATCATCGATGATAAGATTGCGCACCAAATTAGCTTTGTTATAAAAGGCGTCGTAATATCCGGTAGACAAAACGTATGTTCCCAAAATAATTCTGCGACGCGGTTCTTTTCCAAAACCGCTTGTTCTGGTTTTTACATACTCATCAAGCAGATTTTCTCCTTCTTTTCTCAAGCCGTATTTAACTCCATCAAACCGCGCCAGATTGGAAGAAACTTCAGCCGGCATGATTATGTAATAAACAGCCAAAGAATATGAAGTGTGAGGTAAAGAAATGTCTTTTATATGAAATCCGAGCTTAGAAAGCCGCGCGATTGAATCTTCAAAATTTTTCAAAACTTCTTTATCTATCCCGGGCTGGGACAAAATATCCCTTGGCACACCAATCACCAAGTCTTTAGGCAAACTATCACTTCCCAAAACTTTAGCAGTTGTTGCGTCAAGCGGATCGTGGCCTTTTATAGCATCAAACAATATTTCAATGTCTCCGACGGTTTTTGCAAAAGGTCCGATTTGGTCAAGAGAAGAACCAAGAGCGATAAGCCCATACCTTGATACACTCCCGTATGTCGGCTTAAGACCGACAAGTCCGCAAAAACTTGCTGGCTGGCGAACAGAGCCGGCAGTTTCAGAGCCCAAAGCGCCAAGCGAGCCACCCATAGCAACCGCCACCGCCGAGCCGCCACTTGAACCACCCGGCACTCTCTCTTTATCGAGAGGATTCCTAGACAGGCCGTAAGCCGAGTTTTCCGTTGACGAACCCATAGCAAACTCATCCATGTTTGTCCGACCGAGCAAAATACTTTTTCTTTTCTTTAATTTTGAAGCAACGGTGGAATCATAAACCGCGCGATAATTTTCTAAAATCTTTGAACCAGCCGAACAGATTTTACCTTCTATCAAGATGTTATCTTTTACGGCAATTGGTATGCCGGTTAAAAAATCGGCTTGGCCGGAACGAAAAAACTCCTGCGCTTCTTCAGTTTGGTTTTTCCAATCGTCAAAAATTTCCAGGAAGGCATTTAATTCCGGATTTTCTTTTTCAATGTTTTTGACGCATGATTCGACCAATTCCATAACAGAAAAATCACCCGCCTTGAGATGGTCGTGAGTATTGCGTATGGTTAATGATTTTAGATCGATTGACATAGTTTTTAGTAACACTTCTTCAAAAGAATTGGCCTAATTATTCTACAACATTTTAAACTCTAAGTTCTAAACTCTAATCAAGTTTTAAGTTCTAAGATCAAAGTTCCAAATTTCATTTTAGAGTTTTAATCTTTGAGTTTTAAGTTTGATTAGAACTTAGAGTTTAGAATTTCAAAATAATAATTGGTCATTGTTTAGAAATTAAAAATTAGTTTAATTAGAGCAATTTGCTAAAGTATTTTCTTAACCTTAAAGTAATTTCCCTCTCTTTGTGGTGCTTGACCGAGAATCTTTTCCGTAAATTCTCCGGCCGGATGAGGGTTTTCGTCCCGCCTCATTTGGTTTTCCAAGAGTGCGTAAACTCCGGCCGGCCGGTTAGAAATCTCTCCGATTGCTACCTCTTGTACCTGTTTTACATAAGACAAAATTGAGTCGATATCTTTTGAAAAAGACTCTAGTTCAGCCGAGTCAAATCTCAATCTGGCTAGTTCAGCCAGCTTATTTAAGTCTTCTGTGCTTATTTCCGCCATAGTTAAGCTATTTTAACATATCCAAAAATTCTTTTTCTTCAACAATTTTGACATTAAGTTTTCGGGCTTTTTCAAGTTTTGAACCCGGGTCCGTGCCGGCTACCACAAAATCAGTTTTACTTGAGACAGAGCTTGAGACACTGCCACCAAGTGCTCGGATTTTTTCTTTGGCTTCTTCGCGAGACACCGATTCAAGAGAACCGGTCAAAACAAAACTTTTGCCGAAAATTTTGCTCTTTTTCTCTTTCCCGTCCAGTGGAGTTTCATTTTCAATTTCAACTACTTTCAAAAGGTCTTCAATTGTCTTTTGATTATCTTTGTCTTTGAACCAAGAGACTACCGATTCGGCGACCTTCGGGCCTATTCCTTCAATAGTATCGAGCTCCTCAAAAGTCGCGCTCCTTAATTTTTCAACTGTTTTAAACCTCCGGGCCAAATCAAGTGCCATCTCTTCACCAACCAAAGGAATTGAAAGGGCGGCCAAAAATTTAGCTAGGGTGATTCTCTTTCCTTTTTCAATTGACTCCAAAAGATTATCGGCCGACTTTTCGGCAAATCTTTCCAAACTTAAAAGGTCGCCTTTTTTGAGAGTAAAAATATCGGCATAATGAGCGATAAGATTGGCATCGAGAAGCTGGTCAACAACTTTCGGACCTAAGTGGTCAATATCAAAGCACTTTTTAGAAACAAAATAATAAAACTTTCTTCTTTGTTGGGCAAAAGAGTTTTTAGCAACGCATCGCCAAGCCGCTTGTCCGGGAATTCTTTCAATTGAACCGTCGCCACCACATTCGGCAACACGCTTCGGCCAGACAAAGGGAATTTCTTTGCCGGTTCGCATTTCTTTTACCACTTCAATAATATCCGGAATGACATCGCCGGCTTTTTGGAGAATTACCGTGTCGCCCACCCTAACATCAAGTCGCTTGATTTCATCTTCATTATGAAGTGTCGCACGCGAGACCACGGAACCGGCAACGGACACCGGACGCAAATGAGCAACCGGAGTCAAAACCCCAGTTCGGCCTATTTGAAGAACGATATCCTCAACCGTGGTCGTTACCTGCTCGGCTGGAAATTTCAAAGCGATAGCAAAACGTGGGGCTTTGCCGGTGTAGCCAATCGCTTCCTGAAATCTTTTCTCGTTTACCTTCACCACCACGCCATCCACAAGATAATTTTCTTTTTCAGACTTGTTTCCATGCCTACCAGAAGGCAAGTGCCACTCTCTCCAAAACGCTATGACTTCATCAATGTTCTTGCAGAGTTTAAAATTTTTATTGATTTTAAAACCTAATTTTTCTAAAAGTTTTAATTCTTCAAATTGAGTATCGGGAATACTGATGCTGGCAAGTGCTAAATCATAAATATATGTATCTAGCTCTCGCTTCGCGGCAACTTTCGGGTCAAGCTGGCGGATTGAACCGGCGGCCGCGTTTCTCGGATTGGCAAAAAGAGGCAATTTTCTAACTTCCCTCTCACGATTGAGTTTTTTTAATCCAGTCTTACTCATCCAAACTTCGCCCTCAACCAAAACATCAATTTCCTTCTCAAGTTTGATCGGCACCGATTGAATTGTCCGAATGTTGTGCGTAACATCTTCACCAACTTTACCGTCGCCACGCGTCGCTGCAGTTTTTAAAACTCCTTTCTCATAATCTAAAACGACTTTGAGACCGTCAATCTTAAGTTCCGCGGTGTAAGTCGGATTATGTTCTCCTCCTAGTGAATCCTTTAAAAATCTTTTAACTCTTTTATCAAATTCGTAAATTTCCTCTTCTGAAAAAGCATCATTGAAAGACCATTGTGGGACTTTGTGAACAACTTTTTTGAAACCTTTTAGGGGCGCTCCGGCTACCCTTTGCGACGGCGAGTCTGGAGTAATAAGTTGCGGATATTGGCTTTCAATTTCGGAAAGCTCATGTTTCAAAGAATCCAGCGCCGATGGTGAAATCTCTTCCTTATCTAAAACGTGATAAAGATAACGATGGCGCTCTATCGTTTTTTTAAGTTTCTCTAGACGCTCTATGACTTCTTTTGGGGCTTTGGGCATAGAGCTATTTTACACTACCGCTTACCTCCTCTCTACTCACTAATACGTTACCCGTATCGCTCTTTCCAAAACCCGCGCGCTGTTAAAATCGCAAGTATTATAACCACGGGAAACAAGGGTGGTATCAATACTTTCAATTTCACCTTCATTGCCGTCGTCAAAATTTATTTTTTTCGTCATAGTAAAAACAAAACAAGAGTCGTTTGAGGAATCTCCCAAAGAAATCGCATTGTTTATGGGTAAGTTAAAGACATAAGTAGTTCCATCATCCGTACTTAGTCTCATATCTACAGTCTTGGTCTGATTATTGCAATTTATCTGGCTGATTTTCCCAGGTTCAAATGAACCTTTTTTCAAATCCCAAAAAAGGGCACATTCAATGCCGGAATTTGCGGCATAAAAAGACAACTGCGAGTCCCTGCCAGTCTGCGCCAAAATAACTTCCCGCAAAGCAATATTTGAAATCGCAAAACTAAAAAGCGCTGCTACAGAAGCCACCAGAACCGCAATGAAAAGAGAAATTCCTTTTTGTTTTTTGTCAGATTTCATATTTATTCTTCAATATCGCTAAACGGATGCCAGTTAAGAATGTGCTCCGAGACTACAAGCTCTTTTGTGCCAAGCCCCCGTGTCCAAGACACTTTTACAGTTATTTTTGCCTCGTTTGCGTTTATTTTTTTCATATTTATGGTCCTAAAAATCCCGGTGCGTTCTAATCCATCGCAAGGGGTGGAAGCATTGTTTCCCCGATGTAACAATAAACCACTTTCGTCTTTACACAACTCACATCCTTGAATTAGACATTGTTCTAAATTATTTCCATCGATATCAATCCCGCAATCACTATTCTCTCCACACCAACCGCCATATGAATCCCAATTGGCAATACCGCCAAGCCATCGGTTACCAGACAATCCATTCACATCCCTTTTATTTTTTATAAGTTCTATGGCTTCTTGTGCCAAAAAGAAAGCGGCGATTCTGTCTCGTGCGTAAAAGCTGGCCTGCAAACTGCTATTGGCAACAGTCATCGCCGCCGCAATCGCCATCGCCAAAATAAAAATCGCAACTAATGTCTCCACCAGAGAAAACCCGCTCTTAGATTTTTTGATTTTTTTATTTAATAAGTACATGATGCGTTTATTTTAGGCACTCTTTGGGACACCGTGGTCTGTATTGAAAATTCCGACTTTTCTTCTTCACGAACCCCAGCAACTCCCTCTATCAAAATCACAACCCTTGGTTGCTTTTCGCAATCTCCAGTCCCGGTCCCGGTCCCCTCAACAAAAAAATGTAATTTCTCTATCTCAACTTCCGGCGCGGTAATATCCTGGAACTTGTCTCCGTCTGGACTATGTTCATCACACGTATCTTCATCCTCATCTTTTTCCACATACCGCTGGATAGACTTTAAATCTTCTGAAAACCTGTAAAAAACCTTCTGATTTTCACTTGAACAAAAAGTGATCGCTTTTCCGCCCTCCCCGCCCATCGGACAATCAAAGGGTTCGGTGCCAGAGTCGTCACATCTATAATCCGTTCCCACCACAATTTCCCGCGCCATACTTTCAACTGCAAAATTTAAATTGGTCATAACGAGTTTCAACGACTGACTTTTTTTATTTAGCCCATACATCTCCAAGACTGCTCCCATACCAATCGTCATAACCGCCAAGAAAATTCCCAAAGCCACAACCAACTCCAAGAGAATTAGACCTCTATCTTTTTTGTTCTTGTGTTTTTTAACTAACATAATTTGCTATAAATTTAAGAAAATTTGAATATCAAGTTATTAGCCGGGTGGACCACCTCCTCCTGGAGCACCTCCTCCTGGACCACCTCCTCCTGGAGCACCTCCGCCCGGCCCGCCACCAGGTGTAAGACATCCTTCACCGTCTCGAACCGAAATCTGACCAGTCGGTAAAACATGAACGCTCTTTTTTCTACCCAAGGGCGACTCAAGACAAATTACCGCTTCCAAATTATCAAGAGATACCCCTTCATCGCTTGAAAGATATTCCCCTCCCGCATCTCTGAATTTTATGGAAGCGTCCGGCTTGGGTCTTAAAAAGGCGATATCAACCCCTCTCGGCTCACTTCTTATCGGACTACCGCACTTCAAAGCCCCTCCGTTCCTGTAGCAAATATGACTTATTTTATTTCCACGACCTATTTCAACTTTTTCCAAACATTCTGAATCGGTGCAATCGTAAGTGCCGTTATACATTAAAAAATCAGTATCACCTTCCGAATCAAAATCTATGAATCTTATAAAAATTTTATCATTATTAACATCTCCGCCCTCGCTCGGCTGTGTCCTTATGAAAAAAGAGACTCCGAAAGCGTTTTCAAATCCCCCGACATCAGGCGCCTGCTCTACGGCAATGCCCGAAACCTGCGCTTCCCTGATAGTGAGAGCAATATCAAAAGCCAGATTGGTAATTTCCAGTTTGTCGGTAAAGGCGCGATGGTTAAAGACAACAACAGAGGTTATAAGGATAATAATAAAAATCGAGACTAATAGTTCAATCAGTGTGATGCCGGATTCAAGATTCTGATTTTTCTTCATAAGACAAAGGTTGGGGCTAGAAAATTAGTCTGAAAAACATGTCGAGCCCCAAAAAGTCATGTTCCGCAAAAAAATAAATCATCGTGCCCAAGACCAGAAACGGACCGAATGGGATTTCACTCTTAATTGTAAGCCCTTTAAGCTCTGAAAACAACGCGCCTTTGGACGGTAATGTTGATAGAAAATTTTTTGAAAGTAAAAGAACAATCGCCACTGCTCCTCCAATCCAAAAAGACCAAAGGATCGCGTAAATTCCCCCGACAATTCCGAGAAACCAGCCGATACCAAGCGCGAGCTTAACATCGCCAAAGCCCATCCAACGCCCGCCGGAAAAAAGCCAAATTAGAAAAAATGGTGCGACAATCAAGGGTCCGGCCAAAAGCCAAGCTAAAAATCCGGAATTCAAAAATTCCAGAAAACCGACAAGAAAAGAAAGCGCGATAAAGGTGAAAACAAATTCATCCGGAATAATTTTATGATGGAAATCGTAAACTGAAATGGCAATTAGAACAGAAAAGATTGTCCAGTAGAAAAACAATTCTCCAATAGTCCCCATATCAAGGAAATTCCTTGATATCAAGGAATTTCCTTGATAAAGGATAACTTTTAAAAAAACTAGGAGAAAAACAAGGCCGGTCAAAAATTCCACCAGCGGATACTGCCAAGAAATTTTGGCCTTACACTTTCGGCATCTGCCCTTTTGCAAAATAAAACTTAGGATTGGAACGAGCTCGGCAGGACCTAAGACCTTTTTACACGACGGGCAAGAAGAACGCTTGCGAACAACACCTCTATCCGTGCCATAGCGCAGAGTCACCACATTCAAAAAACTACCGACTAAAGTTCCTAGAATAAAAATTGAAATAGAAAAAAAGATGGTCATTTAATTTTCTGTTTGGCAGCCAGTTTCAGTGCAGGTTACGGTATTACCATTACCAGTTGCGGAATATTCAAAAGTCGATTCTATTTGGTTAGTCCTTGCGTTGTTTCCATAACTCCAGCCAGCTGGTAAATTGGGCCAGGCAACATCTGTAGCGCTTAGATTGCCACATATTGGCACGCCGGCTGAAGGTTGGTCCCCCCCGCCATCTTGACCTGTGCAAGGAAAGGTCTGGCCCGATTGTCCGCAAGTAAGGTCTGAATTAGAATCAACGCATAAAACTACCGCAGGAACAATTGACCTTAAAGAACTCTGAACATCAGCTAGTCGCGCTCTTTCCCTGGCGCTTTGAAGAGAGACCAGAACGATAGAAGCCAAAACACCAATAATAGAAATTACCACCAAGAGCTCTATCAAGGTGAAGCCTTTATTTTTTCTATGCATTATGAGAATAATTATAAACCAAAAAAAGCAAAAATTATAATTCTTCAAAATTTATCCATTCATCAATCATTGAATTAAATTCAGTGAAAGTTTGAAAGTATTCCGGAAATGCCGGTTTTTCTAAAATGGCTGATTCTACTCTGTCGTCTGATTTTGCATAGTCTAAATAACTTGAATAATCGTAAGAAGAAAGAAATTTTTTGGCTCCTTCTTTGTCATTAATCTTTTTTTGTTTCCAACCATTTTCAATAATGCCGATTGGGTTCAAATGGATATAAGCGTATTGGTATTTTAAATAATTATCAGTATTTAAATGTTTTGCTGAAAACTTCCCTTCAAAAAGTTTACCCTTCCTTTGATATTTAGTATTAAAATACATTGAATATCCCGTTAATAGCTTTTTCATAAAAATACTTATCCCTTTTTCAATTTTTTCCCTCAACAGAAGATGAAAATGGTTAGGCATAATGCACCACGCGCCAATGTCTACAATAGTCTCCCCTCGCGGGATTTCTATCAAGGAAATTCCTTGATAATTGCTGATATGCGCTTCCATAGTACTGTTTGTCGCGTACAAAAGGCGGACAAAACGTTCGCGATCGCCATTATCAATAAAAATAACCCTTTTATCTACACCTCGGTTGAATACGTGATAAAATTCACCCTCGGAAAAAGTTATGTTTCTTATTCCCATATACCTTTATTCTATCAAGGAAATTCCTTGATAAGGTAAGGATGTTGTGGGAAACTTTAGAAGTTTAAAGAAAAACCCCCGTTTTGCGGGGGTTTTTCTTATCAAGGAATTATCAAGCAAATTCCTTGCTGTAGGTCTCATTTAGAATGAAAGCTTATGCGCAAACTGCACCTGTAAAGGTTACACCCTCATCAGTGACCGTTCCACATTCTGCTAATGTAGCCGGAATTGGTGGAACTTGTACATCAGCAAATCCGCCGAGTCCATCACAAGTGACTGTGATTGCAGCATGTCTCTCAGTAGCCGCAACTGTAGCATTCGCACCTGAAGCAGCGCCATCACAATCAACAAGAAGTGATGGAACAGCGCCTCTTAGTTCAGCTTGATATGCTGAAATAGCTGCTTTTGTTCTAGCAGTATTAAGCGAAGCCAATACAACTGAAGACAAGATACCGATAATAGCGATAACAACCAAAAGTTCAATTAAGGTAAAACCTTTTTGACTTTTTCTGAAAATGTTCATAATTTATTTTTATTAAGTCTTGTTAAGACTTTAAAATTGCTCGCGCGAACAATTCTTAACTTTTAACTCTACTAATAATTTTTTTAAAATTGGGCTTGATTCGACCAAAATCCCAATAATATTTGTCTTTACGACGAATTTAATTATAACAAAGAGGTAAGGTACTACAAAGAGGGTGTGGATAAGTGAGATAGGGTTTAGAGACTAGGGTATAGCGACTAGCCACTAGGGTTTAGGGGTTAGGGAAGAAATTAATTTGTTCAGCATTTTCATTACCTCCACTAATTGATTATACACTTTTTCGGTTTCGTTTTGGTTAGCCAGTTTCAGGTCTATAACTAATAAAAGTTGAGTTTCTAATTCCGCCCCAGAACCAAAAGCAATTCTTACAAACTGAATATATTCTTGTCTTGATTTCCTACTATAACCTTCTGCAAGGTTAGACGGAATGGAAACTGCCGACCGGCGCATCTGTGAAACCAGTCCGTATAATTCCTCTCTTGGAAATTGTTTGGTCAGGTTATAGACAGATTTAACAAGTTCGAAATTTTTTTGCCAAACAATCAGATTTTTGTAAGATTGCATTTTCCCTATTGGCTATATACCCTAGACCCTATACCCTACTTAAAATGCACCGGCGATGTTGTAGATTGGCATAAGCACAGCGGCGAGAAGAAAACCGACACCAAGACCCAAGACGACAATGATTGCCGGCTGGATCATATCGGTCAAGGTGTCAACCGCGGTGATAACTTCACGTTGGTAAAATTTCGCCAAAGTATCCAAAATATGCGCAAGCTCGCCGGTCTCTTCGCCAACTTTTATCATCTGGGTCATAATGCTCGGCACTTCACGATATTCGGCCAAAGCCGAAGAAAGCGACTTGCCGGCTTTCACTTTCAGAGCGGCGTCCTGCAGAATCTCTTTGAAAATCTCATTGTCAACAACTTCGGCAGTTGATTCAATGGCTTGAATCATCGAAACACCGCTTGAAGTCATAGTATTCATATTGTCGGCAATTCTGGTCAAATAAAGTTTCTGGTACAAATTGCTGACATAGGGCACGCTAAGTTTTAAATTATCCAAGGTCAAACGCCCGCTTTGTGTCCGGAAATATTTAAAAAAGACAAAAGTCATGATAATAAGTGCCACCAAAAGATAAATTCCGTAGTTCAAAAGAAAAGAGCTCATCCACAAAACAGCTTTAGTGTAAACCGGCAAATCAACTCCTGTCTCAAGCAAAATCGGGGTAATTCTCGGAATAACCACAGTAAACAAAAGAACCATCACGCCTATAAAAGCGATAATAACAAAAGTCGGATAAATTAGGGCGTGCTTGGCTTTGGTTGTTACGGCATAAGTCCGGTCCAAATAATCAGCGAGGTAAACAAAAACCTGACTCAATCTTCCGGACTCTTCACCGACTTTGACCATGCTGACATAGAAGTCTGAAAAAATATGCGGATGCTTTTCCAAGGCGGCGGAAATTGAACTTCCTTCCTGCAAATCATCAGCGACTTGACCCAAAGACCTCTTCAAGACCGGGTGATCAGTTTCCGAAGACAGCAGACGAAAAACTCTTAAAGCTGAAACTTGCGCCTCAAACAAGGTCGCCATCTGACGGGTCACGATCACAATATCTTTTGAAGCAACCCTATTTAGAAACGGAATTTTTCTTAAGATTGATGGTTTCTCAAGAAGCTCAACAGACGAAACTACAAGACCTCTGTTTTGCAAAGAGCTGATAGCCACATCTTTGTTCAAAGCATCAATTATTCCCTCTTTTTCAGCTCCACTATTATCTATGGCGTGGTATTTGAATAACATATCAGTTTATAGTTTTTAGTTTATGGTTGATAGACTATAGTTTATAACTTCTTAACTTATTTAACATCTTCATAATCTCAGTCAGCTCATTTTCAATAGCGGTAATTTTATCTTTTAATGTTGGAAATAATTCTTTTGAAATATCCAACTGGGTTTCAACCTCGGCTCCCGAACCGTAGGCAATAGAGTAAAATTGATTTTGGTCTTTTTTACTGTTTCTTTTGGAGCCCTCTGCTATATTTGACGGGATAGATACACACGACCTTCTTAATTGACTTACTAATCCAAAAGTTTCTGATTTAGGAAACTCCTCAGTCACTCTGTATATTTTTACACAAAAATTTTTTGCCTTCTGCCAAACAATTAAATCTTTATATCCTCTGCCCATCTGTCTATTAATATCAAACTATAAACTAACAACTACAAACTACAAAACTATTACAGGAGTTTTTCCAGACTCTTCACGTCGTTTGAATACCTAAAAGCATTTTCAGCGGTAATCTGTCCAGACCGGACCAATTCAACAAGCGAGCGGTTTAGACTTATCATACCTTCGCCTAAGCCGGTTTCAATAATGGTCGAAATTTCATAAACTCTGTTTTCTCTAATGACGTTTGAGACGGCGGTATTATTTATCAAAAGCTCATAAGCTGGCACCAAACCACCGGCAATTGTCGGCACCAATCTTTGTGAAAATATTCCGGTTAAACTGCCAGCGAGCTGAAGACGAATTTGGTTTTGTTGGGCAGCCGGAAAAGCATCAATTACTCTCTCAACAGTTTGCGCCGCGTCATTTGTGTGTAGAGTTGAAAGAATGTAATGTCCAGTTTCGGCGGCGGTAACGGCCGTTGCAATCGTCTCGGTCTCGCGCATTTCGCCGACCATCACTACATTAACATCCTGCCTGAAAACATTTTTCAAAGCACTGTAAAAATCTGGACTATCAGTCCTGATTTCCCGCTGGTCGATTATTGATTTGTTTTCCTTGAAAACATACTCAATCGGGTCTTCGATAGTGATTATGTGCTCGGCACGCCTTTGGTTTATCAATTCAATCATGGCCGCCAATGTCGTGCTCTTACCTTGACCAACCGGTCCGACAACCAAGAAAAAACCTTGCTTCTTTTCAGTAAAATTCTCCAAAATCGGAGGCAAATTTAGCTCCTCAAAAGTTCTGATTTTTTCCGGAATATATCTTAGAGAAATGGCTATAAGACCTTGTTGAAAATATGAGTTACCTCTAAATCTCTCTTTGTTGACATGACTATAAGCGAAATCAACATTTTTCAAGGCCAAAAACCTTTTTTTGTTTTCAGTGGTCAAAAGCTCGTCAATCATGCCGTATATATACTCACGGTTGATGGATTCTTTGTTAGAAATTGGGATAAGTGAGCCGTTGACTCTAATTGTCGGCTTCCTACCCTCGCCTAAATGCAAATCGGACCCGCCTTCGGCCAAAACAATTTTTACGAGCTCGTCCAATTCTTGTTTATAATTCATTTTATCTAGGAAATTTGAATCCGGACAAAATTTAAAAATAATTTTGTCTAGTTTCCTAAATCTATTTTAACCCGTGATTTAAATATACGCCAGATAAAGACTGGGGAAATGAAGAAATAGAAAAAAATTATCTTTTCTTGCTTTCGGCGATTTTTAAAACTTCAATGGCAACTTCGGAGGGGATAAGAGCGGCTTTGATAATGTAGCCATCTATACCATACTGCTTTGCCTTTTCGATGTCTTGAGATGCACCTTGATTGGTAAGCATTACCACGGTGGCAGAGTCAGCAAGTTTTTCTTCCCTAATAATCTTTAAGACCTCGACTCCGTCCGGATGAGGCATAACAACATCAAGTATTAAAATGTCGGGGTTATATCCTTCGCGAAGTTTTGAAAGAGCTTCGGCACTGCTTAGTGTTGCTAAGACTTCATGACCATAAGCGCTAAACTTCTTCTCGTACATATTCAGAAGTAGTCGGTCATCGTCTAACAATAAAATTTTATAATTTTTTTTATCAGGCATAGTAGTAATATACAGTTTCAGAATATAAATTTCAAATCTACAGCTTTTAGACTACAAACCCAATATCTCTTCAAAAGGTATGAGTCGTTTAAATGACTTCAAAATCGCATCTTCTTTCATTTTAAGCATGCCTTTATTTCTCAAGATTTTGTCTATTTCAAGTTCAGACGAGCCCTTCAGAATCGCGCTCTCAACATCTTTATCCATCTCAAACATTTCGGAAACGACTATCCTGCCCCTAGTACCAGACGGGCATTCGGGCCCGGGCGACAAGCGGTAAACCTCATTCCCAATCGGCAGTTTCTTGCGAAATTCTTCGGGTAGATCACTAAACTGCTTGTCTATCATCATTTTGATTGAACCTTCAATCGGAGTCGGCGTGCCGGCCCCCGGACACAGCAAGCTTACAAGTCTTTGCGCCATTGCCAAAATCAAAGTAGGGGCAATGAGATACGGGTCAACCTTCATGTCTATAAGACGCGGAATGACACCCGCAGCATTATTGGTGTGGATTGTTGCCAGAACTAAATGTCCAGTCAAAGCGGCCTGAATCGCAAGACCGGCAGTTTCCGCATCTCTGATTTCACCGACCATTATAATGTCTGGATCTTGGCGCAAAGTAGTTCTCAAACCGTTAGCGAAAGTATAGCCAATATCTGAGCGGACTTGCGACTGGTTAACGCCCTCAATGTTGTATTCAATCGGATCCTCCAAAGAAAGCACGTTGTTTTTTTCCCTATCAAATTCATTGAGGATTGAATATAGAGTAGTTGTCTTTCCGCTACCGGTCGGACCAGAAATCAAAATCAAGCCGTAAGGTTTTTTTATGGCTTTTCTAACCATCACCAAGCTGTCTTCCGAAAATCCAAGCTCTTCGAGCTTCTTCATACCTTTTCCGGAATCCAAAATTCTCATCACCACCTTCTCGCCATGATAAGTTGGAAAGGTTGAAACACGAAAATCAATCTTCCGACCATCGATTTTAGCGCTAAACCTTCCGTCTTGTGGCTTACGCTTTTCATCCAACTTCATGTTTGATAAAAGTTTTATTCTTGCGACAATCGCAGAATGAACCTTGGCAGGTAAAACTAGACTTGTATTTAAAACACCGTCCACCCGAAAACGAACCCTTATATTCTCCGTCATTTTTTCAATGTGGACATCAGAAGCATTACCTTCAGCGGCATAACGCAAAATTGTGGCAACGATTTTTGTGATTGGAGCCGTTTCAACTATTTTTGTCTCTTGCTTCTCACTTGTGTCTTTGAGTTTTTTTTCTTTTATTGAATCTTCTTCCTCCTGACTGAAAGACACGCCGGTGACGGCTTCAGAGTTACCCTCAAGTTGGGAAAGGGCTTTTGTCACCTCTTCTGACAATCCGCGATACATAGACAAAACCTTTTCAAAATCTTCTTCCGAAATCAAAAAAAGTTTGTAAGGCAACCTGGTTTTGGCCGAAATGAAATTTAGAGCATCTCTTGCCTCAATATTATCTGGATCAACTATGCCTAATTCCAAAACACTGTCCCTTATACCAAGTGGGGCAAATTTATAGTGCTTGGCTGATTCTTCCGGAACAATGCTTAGAATTTCGCTCGGAATTTTTTGGTTGCCAATTTTTATCTTTTGAATATTGAAACCGTTTGCCATAGAATAATTGCCGACAAGAAAATTCTGGAATAGACAGATATTTTAAAATTCACACGTCGGCAATTATTCTAAAGCTTGCGGCACAAAAGGATTTCTCCTGCCTATTGACTGAACTGCTGGACGTACTTCGGTGTCTTGCAACCTTCTAAAAACTGGGTCATTGAAAAGCGAAGTGTTTATCCGACTTAGGGTTCTCAACCTTTCAAGCTCAACTACAAGTTCTCGGCCGATGATTTCTTGATTTGGGGTTCGGACTGTAACCGACAATAACGGTTCTTTACCCCTATTCAGAGACCAAAACCCCAAAAAAATCCCGCCGATAATAACCACCAGAATAATCGTATTTTTATTTTCTCTTAATTTTTTTGCTAAATCCATTTTATTTTATTTCAACCAATAAGTTCTTATTGATAGTTCGTAATTTTGAATTTTCGGTCGCTCTTCATCGCCCTTGATCTTTATTGACAAGACATCCATTATTCGCAAGCTGTCTTCTATGTCTCTAAGAAAAAGAATCAAGTTCTCATACGAAGCGCTGAACTGAAAATTTACAACCATTGTATTGTAAACACCCGAAGACTGCGTGGCTTTACTACTACGAGAATTTACTGTTTCGTCTTCGGAGAACGAGGTTTTTATGTTTTCCATCAAGATCCCACGGCGTCTGGCAAGATTATCAATATCCAAAATCAATTGAACGTTGTCACTGCCACTTGGAATCATTTTGGAAAGTTTTTCCAGCTCAGGTGTCGGTAAATCTCTCAAAACCTCCCTTAACCCTTCTCTAACCTGCCTCAATTCGGCAGACTTGGCTAATACATCATCATAATTTCTGCCGTCCGCCCAAAGCTCCTGGACATTGTTAAACTGCGGCCAGACGTACATATAAACCAAGCCGGCGGTGGCAACTATTATTATTATTGGAAAAAAATTTCGCATAATTTATAAAATTATTATTCTGCTGGCTCTGATTCTGTTTCTGGTATAAGTTCTTCAGATTCAACCTCTGATTGTGTTTCGGAAGAAGAATCTTCAAGCCGAGGAAATAAAGCGGAGTAAAGAACTAAGCGCGGATCAACCTCCATTTCTAGAGAAAAACCTACTGTGCCCTTTTCATTTAAATTAACATCACCAAATTTCACATTCCGAATAACGTCTGACCCTTTCAAAGAATTTGACTGAAAAGCCAGAACAGCATAGCTTGGCGCTTCACCTTTTGCTTGAATCGTTGGCCAACTGTCAGAAGAAGTGTTCAAAGAAAGTTCGCTAAAAAAGACATTCCGCACTGTCAGACTCTCAAGAAGCAAGAAGAAAGATGATGCTGAAATGTGGCTTTGAAGAAGTTTTTGTCCAGAATCCACACGGTTTTTGACCGCGGTCAATTCTCTAGTCAGTTCCGGTTCAAAAGCTCGAATTTCGTTTTGGATCGCCTCTTTTTTAGCTTCGTGCTGGCTTAACAAAAATCTTTCATAAAAGAACATAATAACCGACGAAGATACTGAGGCGATAAACAAGAAAGAAACCAGCCAAATAAACAAGCTGAAAGGCTTCCTGGCCCTCAAAGTTTTCGGACCGACGCTTTTAGGAATAAAAGATGAAGATGATTTTTGTTCCACTTTTGGGTTTGTGGTGCGACCAAAAACAAAAACTTCAGAAAAGGTTGTTGTGTTTTTGTCCTTGGATTTATTAATTATAGAACATAAAGAACAACTGGCAAAGCGAGTATTCCACTATTATTGTTCTGACAAATATCTCAAGGCAACACCAACTGCTGTGGCAAATTCCGGACCGGTATTTTTCAATACATCGGAAACAAAAACCGGCGCTTCGACTTTAGAAAAGGGGTCGCTCGACAAAACTTCAACCTGCAAATTGGCGCTCGCCGCTTCGGCAAAACCTTTCATACTAGAGCCACCGCCGACCAAAATAATCTTATTCAAGGCCTGATTGTTTTTAGCATTGTAATTCCTAATCACTTTAGCGGTCTCGGCAAAAATGTGGTCAAGAGTTAAAAAAATCGCCCCGCCAAGTTCTTTGTCCTCGCGAAAAGCAAGACCTTTGGTCCGCTTCACAATTTCGGCTTCTTTTATCGGAATACGTAAAGAGCGCGAAATAGTAGAAGTTATATCCTGCGAACCACGGTTGATGGTATGTGAATTTTCAATATTACCCCTCTCCACAACATAGAGCTTTGTTGAAGCGGCACCGACATCCATAATCATAATTGGCTCTGCGGTTGGCTCCAAAACCGCTCGTAGCGTGCTAAAAATTTCAACTTCAAAAATATCGGATTCCAAACCGGCACCAGCAATAATCTGTTTGAATTTACCAAAAACATCATTATGAATAGCAACTATTAAAACTTTAATTTTTTCACCAACCGCCTTTTCTTCTGTCTTGTCGTTGCCAGCACCACCTTCTTTGTTTTCTTTTTCTGATTCATTTCTTGTCGTCTGACTTTCCGACTCAACCTGATCTTTCGGTAAAATTGACCAATCCAAAGACACTTCACTTATTGGCACGGGCACATACTTCTTGGCTTCAATCGGGATAATATTTTTTAGATGTCTTTCACTTGCAGATGGCAATTCTATAACCGTCATAAGAGTTGAGTTGAAGGGAATGGCGATCGATGAGGCGTTTGTCGAAACTTTTGACTCTTTTAATATTTCCGTTAGAGCGGAAATTATTTTATCGGCTGGCAAATTCGTGGCCTGTCCTATTTCAACACCCGCATAAGGTCCGAGCGCTAAAGCGCCATAAGTGTCCAAAACCGCCTTACCTCTTTTCTCCGAAAGCTGGACAACTTTTATGGCCGAGCTACCAATATCAATGCCGACAACCGTATTACTTCCTTTTTTCTTGAATAAACCAGTAAACATTTTTTACAAAAATGCGATAATTAATTCATTACATAATATCATACAAAAAAGCAAAGAAAGTGGATATTTTTATAAAAAATATAAAAGAGACTTTGTTGGGACTGGTTTTTCCAAGCTCACAATTACCAGAATCAGTTACAGAAGACAGAATTAGAGAAATTAAAAAACCCCTCGATTGGCACGACGACAACACAATCGTTATTTTTGACTATGGTGATACTTTGGCAAAAAAACTAATCTGGGAACTAAAATACAAAAATAATTTTAAAGCAGCGGAAGTCTTGGCAAAAGCCATGCGTGAAGAACTTATTGGTCAAATGAATGATTGGGCGATTTTTGAAAATTTTCAAAAACCGATATTGTTGCCCGTTCCCCTATCAAAGAAAAAGTTGGCAAAACGCGGGTACAATCAAACAGAAATTCTAGTTAAAGAAATTTTGAAAACAGATAAAGGAGAAAATTTTGAAGCGGAACTTAAAGTTTTAACAAAATCCAGAGAAACAAAAGACCAGAGCTCTTTGAAAAGCAAGACCGAAAGAAGTAAAAATTTAAATGGTTGTTTCAAGGTTTCTAGTGTGGAGAAAATCAAAGGACGGAATCTGATTATTGTTGATGATGTCATAACCACAGGCGCCACATTGAATGAGATTAAAAAAGTTTTGAGAAAAGCTGGGGCTAAAAAGATAAAAGCAGTGGTGGTAGCACACTAACAAAAAGTTGAAAGTTTTAGATTAAAAGCTTAAAGTAAGGTGGTCTGGAGGAGTGCCGGAGTGGTCTAACGGAGCGGATTGCTAATCCGTAGGGGAGAAATCCCCTCGTGGGTTCAAATCCCACCTCCTCCGCCTTCGGTTCGCCGAAGCGAACCTACGGCGTGACGAAGTCCGCCAGTGGGTTTGCGAAGGCAACATTCGGTTCGCCGAAGCGAACCTACGGCGTGACGAAGTCCGCCAGTGGGTTTGCGAAGGCAACATTCGGTTCGCCGAAGCGAACCTACGGCGTGACGAAGTCCGCCAGTGGGTTTGCGAAGGCAACATTCGATTCGCCGAAGCGAACCTACGGCGTGACGAAGTCCGCCAGTGGGTTTGCGAAGGCGACGTTCGCAAATCATAAAAACATGGCTACAATAGAAGATTTAAAAAAGATTGAGATTCGAGTTGGCAAAATTTTAAGCGCCGAGAGAGTTGATGGTTCCCTAAAACTTGTAAAACTCATAGTCTCTTTTGGACATGAAGGTGAGAAACAGATTATCGCCGGCATTGGTCTTTATTTTGAAGATGTTTCAGTTTTGATTGGCAATAAATACGCTTTCGTCTATAACTTAGAACCAAGAAGTCTTATGGGGCTCCAAAGTCAGGGCATGATTTTGGCCGCCGGCGAAGCCAACACCTTTTCTCTGCTTTCGGTTGACCAATCCGTTTCGGAAGGAAGTTTGGTTAAGTAGAAATCTTTACCCACCACGGCATTTTTTGTCTTCATAAAAACTATTCAAAAATACCAAGTGGGGTTAGAATTAGGAGATGTCGGAAAATCCTAACCAAAAGACAATTGAAAGCCAAGACGAACCAAGCGAGGTTGAAGTCTTCTGGGCATTTGTTGCTTATTTATTTTTTTTCTTGCCACTTTTATCTAAACACAGAAAAAGTAAATTTGTCTGGTATCATCTAAAACAAGCATTTGTTTTATTTATATTGTCAGTCGTGGCGTATTTTTTAGCCGGATTAACAGACTGGCTTTTCTTAAGATTTTTAATTTTCTCTTCAATTTTTATACTTTGGTGCTTCGGTGCCGTGAATGTCTTACTCGGCAAAAAACGGGCACTGCCAATTGTTGGTAGATTAGCCCGGATACTGCCGTAAGTATATGCTGAATAAAGAAAACATATCTTTTATCTTAATTATTGCTATTTTTATAACCGGCGGAATTTTTCATATTCTAAACAAAAGCAAAATCAATTTTGAGTCCGAGACCTGCCCGATAGAAACGTTAACCTGCCCTGATGGTTCAGTTGTGAAAAGAATTCCGCCGGCCTGCGACTTGCCAGAATGTCCGGAAGTTCAGAATTTAGGAAAAACCAAAGGACTGGAAGAAATTGATGATTTTCTTTTCCAAGAAGAGAGCATAGAATATGAAGAATGACAGACATACTCCAAAAACCACTTGAAGAAAATTTTCGTCTAAACCCCAAACAAAAATCTGGCTTAAAAAAATTTGGTCTTAACACCTATGGTGACATTTTGAATTTTTTTCCAATCCGCTACGAAAAAACGCTTACTCAAAAGCCAATAAACGGTCTCCAAAAAGAAGACGAGGTGTCTGTCTACGGACGGCTTTCGAATCTGGAAACCGGAAAAACATGGAGTGGCAAAAGGCCGTTTTCTCGAGGAACGCTGGTTGATCCGACCGGTAAAATTAAAATTCTCTGGCTTAATCAGCCCTATCTGGCAAAAATGTTTGCCGGTAATCCGTTGGTTAAAATTTCCGGAAAAGTATCTGAAAGAAAAAACACGCTTTGTTTTGTTAATCCGACAATTGATAAAATAACAGAAATTCCACTACCAATCTTAAATCAAGATTCCGAAAATCAAGACAAAAATCCTTTTGAGCCAATTTATAAAGAAACGACCGGATTAAGCTCGCGCTGGTTTTATTTCGCTGTCCAAAAAATCTTGCGTAGTGGAATTTTAGAAGAACAGAAAGATCCGATTCCGTCAGAAATTTTGAAGAAATACAATTTACCGACATTAAAATCTTCTTTCGTCTGGATTCATATACCAAAAAAAGAAGGCGATTATTTAGCCGCCAGAAAAAGGTTCGCTTTTCAAGAAATATTTTTCATTCAGCTTGAAAAACAAAAAGAAAGAAAAGCGAGCCAAGAAAAAAAATCATTCAGAATTGAAAAAACAAAAAAAGATTTGGAGGGATTTTTGAAGAAACTGCCGTTCAGATTGACTGATGCGCAAGATAGAGCGGTTTCAGAAATCTTAAAAGATTTTAAAAGAGAATTTCCGATGTCGCGTCTTTTAGAGGGAGATGTCGGAAGCGGAAAAACGGCAGTCGCCGCCATTACTTCTTACGCGACTATTTCCACTCCTCCACCGGATAATAAATTCGGCGGACTGCAGGTGGCTTATATGGCGCCGACAGAAATTCTCGCCAATCAGCATTTTAAAACTTTTGTTGAAACCTTTGCCGGCCTTAACATAAAAGTCGGATTAATCACCGGATCAGGTTGTAAAAAATTTCCGTCAAAAATTAACCCAAATGAAGCAACAACAATTTCTAAATCGCAGCTTCTAAAATGGGTCGCTCAAGGGGAAATTCCAATTCTCATCGGCACTCATTCTTTAATTGAAAAAAAAGTGAACTTTAAAAATCTGGCTTTTGTCATAATTGACGAACAGCACCGCTTCGGCACCGCCCAAAGAAGCCGGCTTAGAAAAAAAGACGATATTTTGCCGCATCTGCTTTCAATGACCGCCACGCCGATTCCCCGAACACTGGCTCTAACAATTTACGGCGATTTAGATTTAACTATTTTGGACCAAATGCCAAGTGGCCGAAAACCGGTCATTACGGAAATTGTCACGCCTCAAAAAAGAAAAGAAACTTATGAAAAAATCCGACACGAACTTGTGGCGGGTCGACAACTTTATGTTGTTTGCCCCCGCATCAACGAACCAGATCCGGAAAAAGAAATGGCTCTAAATGTTAAATCAGTCACAGAAGAAGCAAGGCGCCTCAAAAAAGAAATTTTTCCGGAATATGAAATTGGCATTCTTCATAGCAAACTCAAAAAAGACGAGAAAGAAAAAGTTATGGATAAATTTACCAAAAATGAAATCCAAATTCTTTGCGCGACTTCCGTCGTGGAAGTCGGTGTCAACGTGCCAAACGCCACCACAATTATTATAGAAGGTGCAGAAAGATTCGGCTTGGCGCAACTGCATCAGCTCCGTGGCCGAGTTTTACGAAGCCGACATCAAGCATATTGTTTTGTTTTCTCCGATTCAAAATCAGGAAAATCAATAGAGCGACTCAAAGCCATGATTACAGCCAAGAACGGCTTTGAATTGGCAGAATTGGATCTTGCGCAAAGGGGTGCTGGCGAACTTTATGGCCAAAAACAATGGGGCATAACGGACCTCGGCATGGAAGCCATCAAAAATATTAAAATGGTTGAGGCGGCCAGAAACGAAGCCCGAGAAATTGTTGAGTCCGATCCGGAATTAAAAGAACTAAAACACCAACACTTAAGAGAGATTCTGGAAAACCAGAAAGGAAAGTATCATTTTGAGTAAACGCGGATTAACGCAGATGTAAAATACCCGCTGATATACGCGGATAATAAAAGCTGATAATGCGCCCACTTGGACTCGAACCAAGAAACCTTCCGTGTATAAGACGGACGCTCTACCAATTGAGCTATAGGCGCAAATCTGAAAGTATATTACAATAATTTCTAGTTTTTAGAAACTTCTTCTTGAAGATACTTCATTGCCATTATCACATACTCGTTCAGGTCTCTGTTGTGTATCATGACGTTGCAAGTTCCCTTACCAAAACCATTTTTATAATTCAAACCAGATAATTTGGATTTTTTTATATATATTTGAGTAAAACACTTTGTGGGTAATTTTAGTTCTTTACTCCAATATCTTACAATTTCATCTTTATCCATATCCTTATATAAATGAATTTTTACCTTTATTTTATCAAAGGGAGCGTGAATAGTTTTGAGCCATTTAATAAAGAATTTGAGTACGGCAGGATCTGTGTTGGCTACAGCCGTTGTTGTAACAGCCGTCTTATATCCTTCACCCCAATACAAAAACAGGCCACATAAAAATATCTCTCTTTTATTAAGTTTGCTAATATCTTTTTTTACTCTTTCATAAACTTTTGACAATCTTTCCTCTCTTTTCTTCCTCATCGTATTCCGAAAATTCTCAATTCTTCTAGGATTGATATCTCTTAGCTCTTTAATCCTTTCAGGAGACAAAGGATAATCAGAAAGCCAACCGCTTAATGTACTTTTACTTAGTCCGAGCTGTTGCTTAATTTGGCTATAACTCATTCCTTTAAGTCGGAGTTGAATAGCTTTTTCTTTATCTTTTCTTCTAGCCATACACGAACCTTTAAGTTATAAATAACTTCTATATTATATCAGGTTCGTATTTATATTGTATGTGAGAATCTGATAAAGGAAGGGACAGTTACTGATGTTTTCTCATTATCTCCTGCTCAATCTCCTCACGGTCGCGGCCGAATTTTAAGTAAGAGAGTTCTTTTAATTTGTCGGCAACTTCCGGCCGGCCGGGTTTGGGCGGCGGAATTTCAATATTAAACGGCGTAACCGGCCGGCCGTGAACCAAAAGTTTCAAGTAGCAATTATAATTGTCTATATTCATCAAATCTTTGGCGGAGAAAACCGGCGAGAATTGTTTTTCCAAGTATTCGGCATCATCCGAGCCGATTCTAAAAGACGAAAGAGAGCCGACATTGCCGAAAACCGAGTCACGAATTCCCTCTTCAAGCTGGGCGATGAATTGATGGGCGATGGTCAGAGACAATTTGTATTTTCTGGCTTCGGATAAAATAGTTGAGATTGAATCGGTCGTAACATTTTGAAACTCGTCGATATAAAGATAAAAAGGGTGAATTTCTTTACCAAAAGAATCCACTCGCGACAGTGCGGCCATTAAAATTTTGCCAACAATTATGAGTCCCAAGAGATTGCTGTTAATGTCACCCAAACGTCCTTTTGCCAAATTGACCAGAAGAATTTTGCGACTATCCATAATCTCTCGGAAATTCAAAGCTGATTTTTCTTGAGCGACAATCGGCCGCATAATGTCGTTGGCCAAAAAGACGTCAAATTTGCTGGTGATATAAGGCACGATATTTGCCAAAGCCGCTTCACCGCCGGCTTTCTCGGCGACTTCCCGCCAAAACTGAACAACAATCGGATTTTTGCATTTGGAAAGTTTGAGGTCGCGGTAGGACTTATTGGCCATAACACGAGAAACATCCAGAAGCGTTGAGCCAGATGACGGGTCTTCAATGACCAGCATTGTCGCGTTTCTGAAATATTGTTCAAACATCGGACCCATTGATTCCGGAACCCCACCATAAAGCTTTTGGAAAATACTGAAAAGCTCGTTGACCACAAAGGTTTTTTGCTCCGGAAAATTCTGGTCAAACTCCAGCATATTTAGTCCCATCGGCCGGGCAGTGTAGCTCGGATCAAAATAGATAACATCTTCATACCTCTCTTTCGGCACATTTGCCAAAACATCCAAAATATCAACGCCGTGCGGATCAATAAAGCAGACACCATTACCTTTTTCAATATCCTGAATAATCAAATTTTTCAAAAGCGAGGATTTACCGGTGCCGGTCTGACCGATGATGTAAAAATGTCGGAGCCGGTCTTCGTCAGTAATTTTAACCTCGGTTGCCAAATTGCGATGCCGGTTTACCCCGAGCAAAACTCCATCTGCCGGCAAGCCGCTTGGCGTCGGCGCCGATCCGGATTTGGCGCGTTTCAACTGCGGCGCGCTTTTCACCGCTTCGGTGTTCAAGTGCATAATACTTGTCAACTCTTTTAAATTTAATGGCAGGGCATAGTCGTCACGAAACATCCGAAATGAAAAATCTTTTTGCATTTGAAATAATTTATTACCTGAAAGTCGTAAGAATTTGAATTTATTGCCATCTGTATTTTCAAATTGGTTAAAAGCCGACTCCAAATCAGACAAAATTGAGCTAGCTTCATCTTCGGTTCGAGAAGAAGCAACTAGTCGGATATTAGTCTTGATAATCGGCGAAGAAATTTTTTTCTGGATGTTTTCTAATGCCTGCTGATTAACTTCTTCATTTCTCTGAACCGGAATACCGTCTTTGTCTGTTGTCTTTTTCTTGTTTGAACTAAATACCTCTCTTAAAGTTCCGACAACTTCGCCACCGAAACTCATCGGCACCTTGGCGGCTTCTTTAACCGATTTACCTTTTTTTATTTCTTCCAAAGCATATTTGAATTTCCGCAAAATCTCTCCGCCACCAGAAGGGCTAAAAATAATCTGAATCGATGCACCCTCACCAACCTTGTCTACCTTTGAAAAAGCGTTGAGTAGTGAGTTGATTGGGTCATAATCAAATTCTTCATAAGTTTTTATTGGAAAAATCGGTTTATTAGATAAACCAAGGATTGAGCCAACTGACGCGCCATCTTCATTAAAAATGTTGTAATCGTCTTTTTGTTCAATAACTTTAGCATTCGGAAAAACTGATAAGATCTGCTTTTCAAACAACTCACTTTTTTCTGTTGGCACCGAAACATAAAAACTGAATTCCTCGCCAACTGCCGGCATCGCCAACTCTATGGAAAAGTGGCTTGGCCACTTTTTCGGATCATGAATTGAGAGCATACCTGCATAAAATTGCTCCATTGAAGAAATCAATTCTTTCAGTGGCTTTTGCTGCTCATTTTTATCTCGGTATTCTTCCGGCAAAAGAATTTCAAAAAGCGTCATATTAAGCGCGCGGTAAAGCGGCTCTTTTTCTTTAAGCCCGAGCTTATAGCCGGCTTTGACATATTGGACCAAAAAGCGATGAAGGTCATCTTCCAAATGCGAGTCGCCGACTTTGTCCAAAATGGCAAAAGCGTTTTTAATTCCCTTCTCTTGAATGAGAGCGGCCAACTCACTCATTTGCTTGTCGTGTGGCTCGGGCTTAAGGCCTTCAATAATGCCCTTTGTTTCAGAGGGTTGAATTTCAACTTTCGGGCCAGCTGTCGGCTCTCGGCGATAGCTTTCTATTTCTTCGGAAATTATTTTTTCCGTTTCCGGCCGCTCTTTGGCGCCCTCAAAAGCCGCCTCCTTTTCCCGAACTTTCTCCCGTAAATATTCCAATTCTGCTTCAACTGAATCAAATTTGCCAAAATTTTTTCCGAAACTTTCAGGCATGGTGTTTTATTTTGATAATTGTATCATAAAAAAACCGCCCGAGTTGCTTTCGCAACTTGGGCGGGCTGTGTTGATTCTTTCCGGCAGGCCGGAAGAAAGACTGGTTCACCAGTCATGGTTCTCGCGAGATCTGGAGCGGGGCCAGATTTTCTCTGCCTCCAGTTTCCTGTTTAATAATTATGTCAATATTTGACTATTTTTTGTTTTTTTGGTATGAAAGATAGAGAGTCCGGGCAAAACACAGGCAAAACACAGAAGGAGAAAAGCGATGCGGGGAGAATTTGACTGGGGAAAAGAGCTTCGCCCTCTGTTGGAAAAATTGGTTATTGCCACAAAAAGGCAATACCCTTTTTTGAATGACGGAGATCGGCGACGTGCGGTGTCAATTTTGGTAACCGACTTCCTCCAAGCCATGAACGACGGAGCGGTAATCACAATTACCGCAGAAGGCACCAAGACGAGACACCTCTCTCTTGCCACGGCCGCCTGAACAGCACCTAAGACCCCGACACCGCGTCGGGGCTCTTTTTTTTATTCTTTAATTAAAGATTTGATCGCCAAAGAATCAATCTCTTCTGCATGTCTCTCTTCAAAAGCAATTATCTCTGCCTCTAATTTCTCAAAATCTAATTTTTGCTTCTCAAAATCTTTTTCAATTTCAACAAACTGTTTTTCAGTCTTTTTTTCAAAGTCTCGAACAAAAACCCCAAACTCGGCGAGTTCTTTTTCAAAATCTCTCAAAAGCTCTTTCTCTTCTTTTGTCATTTTTACATTTGTCATTTTAGACTGGTGATTTCATAAATCCTTGAAACTTTGACCTCATCTCGTCATAGGGATTAAGTCTTTCTACCAAGAACGAAATCTGTCGGTCAAAATCTCTTATTTTGGTCTGCCTATATTCAATCAATTTTTCGGCTTTTTTCATAATCGCTGAAATTTCTTTGCTTCGGGGTTTTAAGACCGATTTTAGATTTGGATTTGCCGACATCCTTGCCTTCAAATCTTCTAGCCGAGCTTGTCTCTCTTCAACCGCCCGCTTCAATTCTTGAGTTTCGGCTTCCAATTTTTGCTTGGCGGATTTTATCTTCTCCATCCTGGACTCGAGCGGTTTAAGGCGCGACTCAACCCGCTTTATCAAGTTTTCAGAAATAACTTGACGGCGATTTTCATAACGACTAATTCTGGCACCGACTTCTTCTGACCGATGACTCAAGGCATTTCTTTTGTTTCTGACTTGCTCCAATTTCCTGTTTATACGTTCTCTGACATGCTCAATCTTTAACCTTTCTGAAGACGAAAGTGTCCCTTGTGCCGACAATTCTCTTTCCTGTCTATCAAGCTCGGCGATCTGGCTTTCATATTCTTTGGCAATCTCGTCAGTTTTATCAAATTTTTGCTGGATCCCCTCCAAGGTTGTGCCGTACCTAATCCATCCGGTTTTTTCTCTATCAATCAAAACACTGTTGAAAAGAGTGCCGACTCTGGAACCGATAAATCCGTAGCGGAGATGAACTTCACCGGCATCTCTCAGAGCTTTATGCGAAATTCGGCTGGCAATAAGTTTGGTGGCAAAAATCGGCGGAGTTAAAATTTTATCTCTCAAAAAATTCCAGGTCTTCTCGGGTAATTTTTGAATCAGATTCCGATTGTCCGGACTCAATTGCTTCAACACAGATTTTGGAATCTCCGCGTTTTTTGTCTCTACTACAGGCGGTGTCTCTGATTCAATCGTAACCTCTCTATTTTGAAATTCTTGTTCAGTTGGATTTTTAACTTCTACCGTTTCTAGAGGTGTTGAATCATTCACAGGTTGCGTCTCTGGCTCTGCTATCTTTTCTTCAAATAAAGAAAGATCGTCTAGGGGAACACTATTAGCCACACCCTCAATAAAGGCCTGACCGTTTTCTATTTTCCAAACTTTTCCGGGTTCAGACCAACCCTGGCGTGTAACTAATGAACCGGGTGTGATTTCTTCTTTAGAATTTTCAATATTTTCTGCTCTAGTCTTTTCCGAAACACTATTGAATGCACTAGCTAAAGTAAAATAGACTTTGGCAGTTTCTGGATCCAATGCAAATTCTCGCTCTAAGTCTTTAGCGGAAGGTTCGTTAATCGTCGCTAAAAGTGAAGCCACTTCGTTTACCCTTGCTCGCAAGACATCAGGCGCGGCGTCAACAAATTCTCTTAAAAAATCATTCTTGGCGGCTTCCATTCCGGCTGATAATTTTTGGTCAGCATCTCGCAAAAGATTCGGATCGCCGCCCAAACCTTCAACCCTCTTGTAAGCGCTATTCATAACTGCCACAACCTCACCATTAACACCTTCAATAGTCGCGATGACATCGCTTGGCTTTTCCGGAGTTTTCAAAGTTTCCGGAGTTTCCAATCCCTCTTCCGAAATTGGCTGTCCCAATTTCTCCTCTCCGGCACTAGGTTTTATTGATTCAGAAGACATTAAGAATTTTTTAATTCTTCACTTAAACGAGACAGGTGCTCTTTTTCCAGAACAGCCGCGACAGATTGGACCTCGCGTCGATAATCGGCTGTCAAACGCCCAACCTTTTCCAGAAATTTTCTCTTAGCCGAGCTTACTTCATTAACATTGTCCGTAATCATATCTAAAGATTATACCACAAAAGACCGATAGTTTATCCACAAGAAAGCTGGGGCAGATTTAGGAATTTTCTTGTTCTTTTTTCTTTAGCTGAATGCCGTTGGCAACTAGAATTTGGTCAAATTCTTCACGTTCAATCGTCTCAACCTCAATCAAACGCAAAGCAATAGCGTCTAAAACATTTTTCTTTTCAGTCAAAATCTGTTGGGCTTTTACTAAACCCTCTTTCATAATCTTGCTGACTTCCTCGTCAATCAAAGCGCTAACTTCTTCCGAATACTCTTTTTCGTCCAGCCCATGGCCAAACATTGTTCTGCCTGCTTGACCCTCAAAAGCCATGGCGCCGAGCTTTTCTGACATGCCGTATTTAGTCACCATATCACGCGCCAGAGCAGTTGAAACCTGTAAATCATTTGAGGAACCAGTGGTTAGATCATCAAACATCATCGTCTCGGCCGCATAGCCACCAAGCGAAACAGCAATATCGTCTAAAAATTCTTTACGCGATTGGAGCCGTTTGTCTTCAAACGGCAATTTCAGAGTATAGCCAGCCGCTCGCCCGCGAGAAATAATTGAAATTTTATGGACCGGATCAGCATAAGGCAAGACGCTAGCCACAAGAGCATGGCCGGCTTCGTGATAAGCGGTTATTTCCTTTTCTTTTTTGGAAAGAATATGACTTCGACGTTCAGGGCCAAGCATAACTTTTTCAATTGAACGGACAAGATCGTATTGGGAAATTTTCTGACGCTCTTCTCGAGCCGCCAAAATCGCCGCCTCATTCATTAATGAATATAAATCAGCGCCGGAAAAACCCGGAGTTCGTTCGGCAATAACCCGCAAATTTACATCTTCAGCGAGTTTTTTACCACCGGCATGAATTTTCAGAATTTCTTCCCTGTCGTCTCTGTCCGGCATGTCTATCACAACACGTCTATCAAAACGTCCGGGTCGGACAAGAGCTGGATCCAAAACATCCGGGCGATTTGTTGCCGCCAAAATTATTATTTTTTCATTTGGCTCAAAACCGTCCATTTCTACCAAGATTTGGTTCAGTGTCTGCTCACGCTCGTCGTTACCTCCGCCCACACCAGTCCCGCGAACTCGGCCAACGGCGTCAATCTCATCAATAAAAATTATAGCTGGCGCCGCCTGCTTAGCCATCTTGAAAAGGTCTCTGACTCTTGAAGCGCCCACACCTACAAACATTTCAACAAATTCTGAACCAGAAATTGAAAAGAAAGCGACTCCGGCTTCACCAGCGACTGCTCTGGCAAGAAGAGTTTTGCCGGTACCGCTAGGGCCGATCAAGAGTGCCCCTTTTGGAATCCGCGCGCCAATTTCTATAAACTTTTTAGGATTACGGAGAAAATCAACAACTTCTTTCAATTCTTCCTTGGCTTCTTTGACACCGGCAACATCCTTGAAGGTTACTCTCTGTTTACTATCATGAGGCAAAATCATTCGGGCTTTCGATTGGCCAAAAGAAAAAGCTTGCATTCCGGCGCCACGAACCTGCCTTGATAAAAACCAGATGATAAAAATGATAAAAATTAGGGGAATTAAAAACGGCGCCAGATTCAAAAGCCAAAAACCAAAACCAGACTGGTTTTTAACTTCAATTGAAACACCAGCCAGATCTTCCGGTGACGCGCCGTGATAGACCAAAACTTCGGTCAACGAAACCCCTACTTCTTTTTTTGATTCCTTCACAGCTTCGTCTTGATACAAAATTTCCAACTTGTCGCCACGAATTACAATCTCTGAAACAATTCCTGATCTAACATCTTGAGCTAACTGCGAAATAGCGATAATCTCTGCTTTCTGCCTCTGTTCTACAATAAAAGAATAGAAAGTGATAAGGATGAAGAAAAACAAAAAAGCCGTCAACAGATTCATCCAGAACTGCTTTTTATCCGGCGTTTTTCCCTTTTTTACTGGTTTTCTAACTAAAAAGACCTTTTTCTTTTGTTCTCCTTTCTTTTGATTTTTTTGTTGGGGCATTTTGAATTTTTATATAACGGTTAAATTAACCTTGTGGATTAAATCGTCTGTCCAGTATAATCTATTTGAGATTGATAAACAATTTTGTACATTTCAGAAAGATGATTTTATTAAAAAACAAAAAAGCCGGTCTCAATTACGAATTCATAGAAAAATTTGAAGCCGGAATTAAACTTTTCGGGTTTGAGGTTAAATCTCTGAAAAGTAAGAGGGGTTCGCTTGAAGGCGGATATGCTACTACAAAAGATGGAGAAGCTTTTGTTTTAAATTTGGAAATCCCTCCATACCAAGCTGGTAATACGCCAAAAGAATATGAATCGAGACGAGAGAGAAAGCTACTCTTAACCAAAAAAGAGATTGCTAGGTTTGCCGGCCTTGAAAAGCAAAAAGGGTTGACAATAGTGCCAATTTCAGTATATACTAAAGGCAACAAAATCAAGCTTGAGTTGGCTGTCGCAAAAGGAAAGAAGAAATACGACAAGCGTGAGGATATAAAAAAGCGCGATACTCTGCGCGACACCCAACGCGAATTGAAAGATCTTTGACAGATAGGCATTAGGTCCGCCAGCTGGCGGATTAGGCGCTAGGCCTTAGGAGAAAACAGAATTTTCCTAGAGCCTAGGGTCTAATGCCCTAGAGCCTCATATTTGGGGATGATCGGTCTAGACAAAAGACTGATTGTCTGCGCGCAAGGTAGAGCTCCAAGAACTCTCAAAAAGCTTGGAAACTTCTAAGTGCAAACAACTTAGTTGCAAAAGCAAAATCAGTTGTATCTCCGTATTTCGGGGCCAACCAATTTGCTTTCGCTCACGCTTAATAAAGCTCGAGCGACATCTCTTCTTTCGACTTCCGATAAAGAGTTAGAGGTGTAATATTTCTCGCCTCGCCGAAGCTTTCGGCGTAGCGCGGGTCGGGATAGAGATTGAATTGTCTCATTCAATTTTCGAAACTTATGGGGCTCGGTGAATAAGTGTTTTGTTTGTTTTAAAGCTTGTTCATTTAAATCCGCTGTAAGCGGAAAAAACGAACTATGCCTTGTAGAAGTACATTTAATCACCTTTTGCACGCGAGTTCGATTCTCGCCATCTCCATTTGTACAAAAATCAGCCCTGTTTTAACAGAGCTGATTTTTGTTAATTGGTATAACTAATATTGCACCACCTTGCTCTGGCGAGTTTTAATTAAAATATAAATTCCTAAAACAAAAAGAAGGGTTGAGGTGCCGGCCGAAATCATGCAATACTGACAAATCTCTCCAATAACAAAAAACTGAAGATAAACAAAATATACCGAAGCAATAAACCCTAAAAAAGTAAGCCGAGAAGCAAATCTAATAACCCCCTCTTTCTTACCATCAAGAAAACTGACAGACAAGATCAAAATGACCAAGTAATACAAAGCGCCCAGAAGAGCGACCGGAACGCCAAAAATTTTGCTTTGTTCACTCGTCAAAACAACTTCACAGCCCTGAATCGTGCACGGCGGAATATTGCCACGATAATGCTCAACCGTAAGATAAGTCGCGTCAAGAAAACCAATAACACCTACCACTAAAAATATAACAACAGCAATCTTTATACTTTTTGTCATTGATTTAATTTTTCAGAAATAACTCTTTCAAATTCTTCATAACCGCGCGGGTTGGAAATTTTTTCTCCGTTCAAGAAAAAAGTTGGGGTGCCGGCAATACCAATTGAAACCCCCTCTCTATAACTAGCAGAAACTTTATCTTGCAAGTCTTTCGCGTCAAGGTCATTTATGAATTGTTCTTCATCAAGTTGTAATTGCTGTGCATAACCGATGAAAATTTCTTTAGCCCCGAAATTGGCAGACCAATTTCTCTGGTTTTCAAACAATAAATCATGCATTTCCCAAAACTTCCCCTGACGGCCAGCCGCTTCTGATGCCAACGAGGCGAGCTCCGCATTTCTGTGAATTTGTGTAAGAGGAAAATGTCTATAAACAACTGCGATTTGCGAACCGAACTTCTCTTTCAAATCTTTTAGGATTGGGAAATAAGAAGCACAGGCAGGGCACTCAAAATCAGAATATTCTATAATCACAACCTCGGCCGACATCTCACCATTTATCCAATCAGATGCGCTAATCGGCTGTGGCTCACGAGAAACCAAGCCGGAGGATTTGTCCGTCTTAGCACCCAAAAAAATAATTCCAAACACTGAAGCAATAATAAAAACTCCAAAACCAACCCACAAAAACGCGTTATTTTTTTTCATATTTTTAATTTTAACATAACTAAAAGAAAGCGAGTAATCTCGACTTTTTAGCTGATTAACTGGAATATTTTAACCTGTCTCGCCAAATACCAAAGGTGGTAAATAATAAATTAACAGCCATTGTACCAAAATATTCAATCTGACCAATGCGACCGCCGGCAAAAAAATAAGTGCCAAACATTGAATCAACCGACAAGAAGATAGCCAGAAGAAACAAAAACCATGCGGAATTTTTCTGAAGCAAGGCAAACAACAAAAGATAGCTTGAAACAAAAAACAAATTTAGAGGCAAATAAACAAGAGGCAGGTTTAAAGCCAGACGCGCAAAAAGAAAAGCGACGATTGCAATAGTTAAAAATTTTATTAGCGACGTAGAGCGAGAGAAATGGGAAAGCAAAGCTTTCACATTTCCGAGCCGACTTCGTCTGGCCAAAGGCCGACTCCATCGTGCCGACGGCCGACTTCGTCTGGCCAAAGGCCGACTCCATCGTGCCAACGGCCGAGGAGCTAATATAGGTTCAATACTGCGCAGCTCTGTCGCGCGAATGAACGAGTAAAGCGAGTTCTGACAATACCCTGTGGCTTTGCCCTGAGGAGCCTTTATAATTTTTTTATTTTTTGAATCCATTTAAAGAAAATTAAAAACCCCTCCTAGAAAGCAGACAAAAAATAATTCCAGTCCAAATTGAAATCAGTCCGAGTAGTAAAATCAGTCCGGAAAAAACATAGGTTAAAATTCCCAAATGAAGAGCAGTGATGAGAGCTGTGGCGGTAATCCAAATGTTTCGAGCTTCGTTAGGGACCATAACCGGCTCACCTTCTTCGTTTAAAACCGGACGGCCTTTAGTATCAAGTCTTGGCACAAGTCTTGGCATCTCCGCATAAGTTTTTCCGTCTGTCATCCGCAAAGTATGCTCACGTATAATATCGGCTTGAGCTTTTAAGGTCAGCGGTCCTCGCACTACTACTTCCGGAATCCTAGCGTCGGACGGCGTAATAATATTTTCTGCCGAAATATTTTTATAAGTAAAACAAATTCCCCAAATACCGGCGACAACCATTGCTATGCCGGCTACAATCGCCAAACCTGATGAAAATTTAAGTAATTTTTTCATAATTAATATAGATTAAAAATTAGAACCAATAAAACATAACAATATTATTATATCAGCATTATTGCTATCAAACCGCCTTCAGCCCAACAAAACCATAAATCACCAACTTCTACAACAATCTATTATTTTTTTAAACCAACCGTCGGCTGTTTTATTTCTAAGAAGAAAAACCAATCCGAAAATTACCCAAATAACAAAGACAAAAACCAACACCGGCAAATCAATCTCAAATTTAAGGAAAAAATAAAAAACAATGAAAACGGTTAAAAGATACGGCAACCGAAACACCAGAAATCTTTTCGGCAGATGACGGTTTAAATAATATAAAAATCCGACAGCACTTCCGCCCATAAGAAGAGCCAAAACCAGCGGGTCAATTTCAATAAAAATTTGCCCCGAAAAATATAAAAGAAGTCCAAAAAGCCAAGTGGCGAATACCGAAAAGCAAATGGCGCACAAGCTTGGAAACAGCTTTTTTAATCCGAGCGAGAGAAAAAATAAAACGGCTATTGAAATTAAAGCCCAGAGCATATTAAATTGTCAGTTGTAAAATTACCCCTGCCACAATAAGAAGAATGAAGGTGATTCCCAAACCCTGATAAGGTAGGATTTGACCATTTCTTAAACGGGCAATAAATCTGCTTAAATAAGGTGCCAAAAATAACAGAATGCCTCCTAAAACCGATCCGAAAACATAGGGGTTTATAAGATAAGTGTTATGGAATAAAGTTCCGTATTCGCCGAAAAAAGAAATGTAAAGAGGACGGTATTCTATGATAAAAGGCATTATGGGAACGATTGTTAATAAATAAACACCGACCGCAACGAGGGTGTCCTGATATTTCATGTGCTTCTTTTTTATAAGCCGCGCCATCCAGAGACCTAAAGCTAATGCAAAAGCACCGATAAAAACTCCGACTACCGGCGTTTTAACACCAATTGAGGCGGCAAAAACCGCGAGTACTCCGGCGCCAGCGGTGCAAAGCGGACAATGAGCCGAAACAAATTTAGGTGCAAGCGCAAACAAACCTAGCAAAGTTAATAATTCTTTTTTCATATTTTTATAAATTCATAAATTTCTCCATCATTTGAAGTAGCATAAATAACCCAGTCTTCGGTCTTTGGCCCCGGCATTCCGGGTGTTCCAGAAGGCATCCCTGGTAACGCAATACCTTTTATATCCGGCTTCTCTGTCAGTAGTTTCTCAATCACTTCAAGCGGAATATGACCTTCAATCGCATAGCCGGCCACAAATGAAGTGTGGCAACTTGATAAACTTTGCGGAATTCCGTATTCCTCTTTCATTTTTCCCAACTCAAAATTAGAAACATTTTTTGCTTCCACTTCTACTCCGCTTCTGGAAAGATAGTTGACATAGACTCCGCAACAACCACACTCGGGTGTTTTAAAAACTTCTACCTTTTCTCCGGCTAAACTTATTTGAACAACATCTGGGGAACTTTGCCAAAAAAATAATATTCCGGCAAACACAACAAGGGTAGTAAAAATAAAAAATATTTTTTTCATAAATTAGTTTATTTTAATTTTTAATTCAATGACCTACTTCTTAAAAACATTGCATTTACTGCCACGATAACAGTTGAGGCCGACATAAAAATTGCGGCCACTGCCGGCTCCACCGGCGGCACCCCGTAAAACATCAGCGCTCCGGCTGCCAAAGGCAAAGCGATAATGTTGTAACCCGTTGCCCAGAAAAGATTCTGAATCATTTTATTGTAAGTTAGCTTTGAAAGCCTGATTATTTTCGAAATGTCTTGTGGATCATTTTTAGCTAAAATTATGCCAGCCGATTCAATGGCCACATTAGTGCCTGCACCGACCGCAATTCCCAAGTCGGCTTGAGTTAAAGCCGGAGCGTCGTTCACACCATCGCCCACAAACGCCACTTTCAAACCACGATTTTGCAATTCTTTGACTTTCTCAACCTTTTGCTCTGGCAAGACCCGAGCAAAATATTCATCAATCCCCAATTCTTTAGCAACATAAGAGGCCACATCTTCCGAGTCCCCCGTAACCATTGCAACCTTAATACCCTGATTATGGAGCATCTCAACCGCTTTTTTGGACTCTGGACGAATAACATCCGATAAGGCAATGCCGCCTAAAAGTTTATCTCCAGACAAAGCAAAAATTACCGTTTTACCTTGCCCTTCTAACCCTTTAACTTTTGAATAAACATCTTCGCTAATTTGAATATTTTTCTCCTTTACCAAAACCTCGCTTCCCACTAAAATTTCTTTTCCGAGGATAAATCCTTTTGCGCCTTTACCAGCTAGGCGCTCAAAATTTTTTATGTCTTCAAGACCAATATTTCTTTTTTTTGCTTCTTCAACTATTGCTTTGGCAATTGAGTGTTCGGAATGTTTATTTACAGAAGCAGCCATTTGCAAAACTTTATTCTCTTCAACTCCATCGGCAGACAAAATTACATCCACACCAAACCTTCCTTCCGTTAAAGTCCCGGTTTTGTCAAAAAGCACAACTTGGATTCGGCGAGCTTCTTCAAGAGCCAGACGCCTCTTTACGATAAAACCGTTTGAAGCCGCCATATTGGTAGAAATTGATGCAACTAATGGCACAGCTAGGCCCAAAGCGTGAGGACAGGCAATAACCAAAACTGCCACTAGCCGAGCTACCGCGAAAGCAACTTCCCGGCCAGCCAAAAGCCAAGCAGTTAAAGTAATAGCTCCAGCTGAAACGGCAATAATTGTTAAAACGAGCGCCGCTTTGTCGGAGAGAATTTGAAGGCGTGACTTAGAGCTTTCGGCTTCAGCAACCAAACGCATTATTCCGGCTAAAAAAGTTTCTTCACCGATTTTTGTTACCTCAACTTCTAAACTTCCGTCGCTGTTTATGGTACCGGCAATTACTTCATCTCCGGCTTTTTTGGAAACCAACTTTGATTCACCGGTTACAATTGACTCGTCCAGTTCAGATTGACCCCGAATAACTTTTCCATCAGCCGGCACTCTCGCCCCCGGTTTTACCAAAACCACATCTCCGACTCTAAGCTCTAGAATCGAAATAATTTTTGTTTTAAACCCTCCTTTATTCAAATTAAGGACTTGCGATGTCGATATATTGACATCTGATGTCCTTAATATTAATTCGGCAGTGTCGGGAATTAATTTTGCTAATTCTTTTAGAGCACCGCGGGCTTTTTTAACCGCCTTCATTTCAAGCCAGTGGCCTAAAAGCATAATTGTCACTAAAGTTCCAAGCTCCCAGAAAAGAGGGTGTTCGCCGGCAAAAATGGCATAAATACTCCAAAGATAAGCTGCTGAAATCGCCAAAGCAATCAAAGTCATCATTCCCGGCAACCGAGCTCGAAGTTCTCTAAATGCCCCTGTCAGAAAAACCCAACCGCCGTAGAAAAAGACGATTGAACCTAAAACCAGAATCAAATATTCAAGTCCGGGGAAATACGGTAATCCTTTGCCGAAAAACAATTCTGGAAGTTCTGAATAAGCTACAAGCGGTATTGTCAAAATTAAAGCCACCCAAAATTTCCGCAAAAAACTTTCCGTTTTGTGTCCTTGATGTTTATCGTGGCTTGCAGCATCTTTACTTTCTACTTTTGACTTTCTACTTTTTACTAAATTCATCCCACATTCCGGACACATTCCCGGACCATCTTTTTGAATTTCCGGGTGCATAGGACAAGTATAAAAATTTTTTATAGTTTCACTCATATCTAATTTTTAATCTTTCTAATTATTTTTTAGACCATTCTTTTTGCCAGTTTCTCATAATTTCAATCTCTTCAGATTGAGAAGTTATAATCTGGTCAGCCAAAATTTGCATTTCTGACCGGACACTTCCGGTAGATAGCATTCTGGCCATCATAATAGCCATTTCATGGTGTAAAATCATTTGCCTTAAAAACTCAAGGTCGAAATTTTCTGCTCTTAGTAGAGCTTCAATGTCTCCCTCCATTCCCTCCATATGCATAGGCATTTGGCCATGCATCATACCGGACATTCCCGAAAAACTTTCCGGAACTTCTCCGCCAAACCAAGCTTGATACCACTCTTTCATCTGATTATTTTCCAAAGTCTGGGCTTTAATAATATCTTCAGATAAGGATCTAATCTCTTCCCGCCCTGAACGTTCAAGAGCGAGCTCTGCCATAGCAATAGCACCATTATGATGAGGAATCATCTCCTCAATAAAGTGTCTATCTATATTTCCTAGAGAAGTAGTGGGTGCTAATTTTTTGCCGGGAGTAAATCCCATCATCAGGTTACCGGAGAAAATTGGTGCAATTAAAATGCCGATAAATATTCCGACAACTCCTATTAAAATAAACGAAATTTTTGAATTCATAGATTTTTCTAAAATTAAAAATAGTAAAACAAATTATTTCTTTCTTGATAATTTATATAACAACAAAATCTCTTTAGTTGCTTTACTCTCTTTTCCAGATTTCATCTGCTCCATAACATGAGTAGACAAATGATTCTCCAAAATCAAATCCTCAATCCCAGAAAGCGCCTCCTTTACTGCCTCTGCTTGAACAATAATATCAACGCAGTATTTATCATTCTCGACCATCTTCTGTAGACCTCTGATCTGCCCTTCAATTATCTTAAGTCGTCTTTTGGCTTTGTTTTTATATTCAGCTTTCATATCGTTATTGATTATTAGTTATTGTTTCCCAATTATACCCCCTAGGGGTATTTTATGCAAATGAGAAAAAGAATGGAGGATTAGAAATGCTATAATAACCTCATATGATGAACTTTAGCGGCTGGGGCATGATGGGAGGAGCCGGTCTCTTATTCACAATCTTTTGGATTGTGATATTTGTAGACGCGATACTTCTCGGCATCTGGCTCTGGCAGCAGATTACAAAAAAATAACCAGGAATCAGGATTCTTAAATTCTAATCATAAAAAAACATTCTAACATTCTATAGAATGTTAGAATGTTTTTTGTAAAGATTTTTTAAAAATCAGATAGTTTGGATTTCCACTATTTCACCAAAATTGTTATGTTCCTCCTCATCGTGATGTCCTTCCTCCAAAGCAACGAGAGAAAGCATTATTAGAATTCCAACAATTATAGAAGCGAATTGAATGGCGGATTTTTTTAGGTTGCGAGTTTTGTGAATTTCCGGCACCAAGTCTGAACCAGCGATATAGATAAAGGCGCCGGCGGCGAAAGCGCCGATGTGAAAAATGTAAGGCTCCAAAAAAACACCAAAAAGGATAGTCAAACTAGCTCCTAAAACAGCGAACAGGGCGGTAGCAAAATTCCAAGTCAAAGCCTTGAGTCGCGACATTCCGGAGTGGACTAAAAGCCCGAAATCGGCAATCTCTTGGGGAATTTCGTGCAAAGCCACGGCGATGGCGGTAGCAATTCCAACTTCAATGCTTATAAAGAAACTTGCGGCAATTATAACGCCGTCAACCAAATTGTGAACGGAGTCGGAAGTCAAAACTAAAACCCCAAGCGGCTTGATTTTGCCTTTGTGATTTTCCATCTGCTCTAACGTATGGCACTCTTCCACGCTTTCAACACCGTGATGGTGGTGCCAATGGAGAAATTTTTCTAAAACAAAAAAAGTTAAAATCCCGGCCAAAACCATAAGAGAGATGATTACCCAATTTTCAACGTGTTCAAACGCTTCCGGAATAAGATGGAGAAAAGCATCGCCGAAAAGAGCGCCAGCGGCTAAGCCGACCAGCACAAAAAGAATTTTTTGCAAAAATTCTTTTTGAAAAGACAGAGTCAAAGCTCCGATCAAAGAGATCAAGCTGACAGCAAAAACACTTAATAAAATATAAAAAGTTAACATTTTAATTGCAAATTATTCGCATTTGTAATAGCATTATATTATCAGACCCTAAAAACATGTCAAACAACAAAACAAAACAAGACATCCTGAAACAAAATGGTTTGAAAGTTACATCGACCCGAGTTTGGATGCTAAAATTATTCAAAGACTCTCGCGCCCCTTTAAATGCCGAGAAGCTCCATAAAAAAATGGCTGGCAGAGGTGCGGATTTGGCCACCATTTACAGAAATCTTGAAACTTTTCTGGAGAAAAACCTTATCCGCAAAGTAGATCTGGGCGGAAATTTTACGTCGTACGAATTAAGCGAAAACCACCATCACCACATCGTCTGTAAAAAATGTGGTTTAGTCGAAGATTTTAACCTCTACCCGAACAAATGTGTCATTGACCGTATCAGCAAAAAAATCCTGCGTTCGTCATCTTATTTTGATAGAATAATGGAACACTCTTTTGAACTATTCGGGGTGTGCAGAAAATGCCAAGATTAAAAACATTTTTTTTAATATTGCTCTTTTTTCTCCTGCCGACCGCAAACCAAATCGCTCTTGGTCAAGAAATTCATCAAGATTTTCAGGGGGCATGGAAAGCAAAGGTTGAGAAAGTGGTTTCTGAAGAAAAGGTCCTAATTCCCGGCACCGATACAGAAACGGTGGTTCAGGTTTTGGAAGCCAGAATTATGGAAGGAGAAAGAAGTGGTGAAATAATATCTTTGCAAAACGATTACATCCCCCTGAAAATCGGAGACACCTTTTTTCTCAATTTTCTAATAACAATAGACGGAAGAGAAATATTCTCTGTCAGAGACGTGGACCGACGACCCACATTGATAATATTTTCTTTGCTTTTTGCGTTTACGATTCTAATTTTCGGAGGATGGCAAGGGCTTAGGGCGCTGTTGGGATTATTTGGAACTTTTTTGGTCATTATTTATATACTTCTGCCGTTACTTTTAAATGGGTATCCGCCGGTTCTAACAAGCACTTTAATTGCAACAATTGTTCTCTTTTTGGCAATCTATTTCACCCACGGATTCAATCGCGAATCAACCGTGGCGTTCACTGGAACAATTCTGGCAGTTTCTATCACAAGCGTCTTAGCTTTTCTTTCAGTTAAAATCGGCCGACTGTCCGGTTTCGCAAGCGACGAAGCCATATATCTAAACTTCAGCACCTTCGGCCAACTTGATCTTTCCGGATTACTTTTGGCGGGAATAATAATCGGCGTTCTTGGAGTACTCGACGATATTGCCATAACCCAATCGGCCGTGGTTAGCGAACTTTATGGCACAAATCCAAACCTTTCCAAAAAAGAAGTCTATGGCAAAGCCCTGCGAGTCGGGCGCGAGCATGCCGGCGCTTTGGTCAACACACTGGCCTTAGCTTATACCGGTGCCGCCCTGCCACTTCTCATGCTCTTTTCTATTTCCGAATCCAGTATTGGAATGATTGTGAATCAAGAAGTTTTTGCCTTAGAAATCTTACGAACAATAGTCGGAAGCATCGGCCTTGTGCTGACAATACCAATAACAACATTGATTGCCGTCTTTGTGCTGGAAAAATATAAGGGTCAAAAACCAAAAATAGAACACCACCATCACCACCATCACCACTAGAGCGCTAGGAAAAAATTTGCAGTAAAAAACAAGTCGTGCTATACTTTAGAAGTTAATAACTTGTCGCCTAAAATAATTGAATAACTGGAAAGCAAGGATAAACCACCAAATTAGGGCCTCTGAATTAAGGGTTATTGGATCCCAAGGCGAAAATCTCGGAATTTTGACCTTAAGTGAAGCTCTCAAAAAAAGCGAGGAGCTGGGTCTTGATTTAATAGAAATTTCACCAAACGCCAATCCGCCCATAGCCAGAATCTCTGATTTTGGAAAATATCAGTACGAAGAAAACAAGAAGCAAAAACAAGCGAAGTCAAAATCCCGGTCAGTAGAAGTAAAAAATATACAAATAAAAATCGGTACCGGAGAGCATGACCTTGGCTTAAAAGCTAAAAAAGCCGGCGAGTGGTTAAGCGAAAAACACAGAGTAAAAATTGATTTGTTCCTACCAGGCCGAACAAAATATCTTGAACAAAACTTCTTGAAGGACAGAATGGATAGAATCTTGAAATTATTGCCGGTTGAGTATAAAATCGCTGAACCGCCCAAAAAAAGTCCGAAGGGAATGACAATAATAATAGAGAAAAAATAAAAATAAGTTCTATAAATTAGCTTCAGGATACAATAAAAAACTAGAGTCAAAAACTAAGCGTTTAATAACTTAAGATTATGAAAACAAACAAATCGTATACAAAAAGGTTGAAAGTAACCAGAAAAGGAAAAGTTATTGCAAGAAAAACTGGTCAAAATCATTTCAATTCCAAAGACAGCGGTCGGAAAGGGATTGCAAAAAGGAGATCCTCATCTCTGAAATTTAACAAGAGAATCAGTAGAAGATTTTTATCAAAATAAAATATTATCTAAGCCGAAAGAACCATGACAAGAGTAAAGAAGGGGGTTCACGCCCTTAAAACAAGAAAGAATGTTTTAAAGAGAGCCAAGGGTTACAGACATGGCAGGTCAAAAAAAGAAAGACAAGCATATGAAGCGCTAGTTCATGCTGGCGCTCACGCTTTTGCGCACCGAAGAGATAAGAAAAATGACTTCCGAAAACTTTGGAACGTGCGGATAGGAGCCGCTTCAAAAGAGCAGGGAGTTTCTTACAGTAAACTGATTGGTGCTCTGAAAAAAGCCAATATCGCTTTAGACAGAAAAATCCTCTCCGGCTTGGCACAAAATCATCCGGAAACTTTCAAGAGGGTAATTAAAAAAATCTCCTAACTCCAACAGTCAAAATCCACACCTTGCATTGCGCGAGGTGGATATTTTGCTATCATATATTTTGGACTCGCACACCAAGAAGGAGAAATCCATGGAAAAAGAGCGTGTGGAAAAACCTCAATCAACAACGCATCCGGCAGAGGAACAGGAAGTGTGCCGGAAAGAAGGAGAAAAAGAAGAAAGGGGGGAAACCAAACCCCAGCCGAGTCAACTCTGCCGGAAACTCTACCTGAGTAAGGCGGAAAGAGTCAGCAGCTGATGAAGACGGTTTCGTGGGCGCTATCTGTATGGGGCGCCTTTTTCTTTTAGAAGTTTTTAAAAACTTTCCGGAAGAAAAATAGAGAAGCCAAAAGTCCGCCGGCAAAAGCCGAAAAGATATCAGAAACTGTGTCTTGAATATAATCAAAGTCGTTAAGAGAAGTCAGACCAAATTTTAGTTCAAAAATTTCCCAAAAAACAGCAACGATCACAAGAAAAGACGTTGCCAAGAAAGACAGAATCGCCGGATTTTTACGTTCAACATCAAGCAAAAACGCTCCAGAAAAAACCAAAAGCCAGAGAAAAAACAAGACTGTCCAAAAACCGCCAACAAAGTGCATCAAAATATCAAACCACCAAAGTTCGTAATACAAATAGAAATAGATGGCTACCGTGTGTAAAATAGCAATAGCGACAATGAGTCCTAGGATAATTTTTAGAATTTTATTTTCCATTTTTTAACTAGTTTTGCACGCCTTAATGATATCACAGTGCCAAAACTAAAATTCCCCCGCTTCGGGCGGAGGAATTTTAGTGGGGGTCATTTGAAAACATTTGCCCTATAAAATCATAGGTGGGTGCTCTCAACTCTACTCCGAGGAGTAGAGCAATTTGAACTCCCTGACAAATGTCATAGAGAATGTTTCAAACAACCCCTTATAGATTATACCAAAAACAAGAGAATTACTCCAAAATCCCGTCTAGATTTACATCGTATGTGATTTGTTCCTGAACTAATCGATAATTTACGATTTCATTTCCGTCAAACCAAAGAGAAATTTCTTTTTGAGCTTCATCAGTTGAGCCGGAAGCGTGAATAAGATTTCTGATAGCTCGGCCGTCAGTGTCAGCCATTTGATATGAATCCAATACAAAATCGCCTCGGATGGTGCCGACATCGCTTGAACGGGGTTCCGTGCCTCCAGTAATTTTTCGAACAACCTCAACCGCATGAGCGCCTTGCCAAACCATTGCCACAACCGGGCCGGATGTTAAATATTTTTTCAAATTTTCCAAAACTTTGTTGCCGACTTCCATCGGATCTGTTGAGGGAGGAGTTTGCCCTTTCTTCTCATAAGCCGAAATCGCCTTTTCACCAGTTTTTTGAATCCATTCCGGATCAACTGTGTAGTGAGCGTGAACTTGATCTTCTTTCGGCACCACAATTTTGAGCCCAACGAGCTTTAAGCCGATTCTTTCATATCGTCCAATAATCTCGCCGATCAAAGTCCTCTGAATTCCATCGGGCTTAATGATAACTAGTGTTTTTTCTTTGCTTGGGTGCATAGTAAATTAATTTGTAGCTAACAGTCTGTAGTTGATAATGCAAAAAGTATAGAAGAATTTACTAAAAATAGCAAAATCGCGAACTTCAACAAGTCAACACCTCCGGGCCTTTTTCGGTAATCGCAATTGTATGTTCAAAATGAGCGCAAAGGGATTTGTCTTTGGTGCTAATAGTAAATCCATCTTTTTCCAGAGAAATCTCACCACTGCCAAGACAAAGCATTGGCTCAATCGCTAAAACCATACCAATTTTTAGCTTCATGCCATTCCCCCTCCTTCCAGTATTCGGAATAAGCGGATCCTCATGGACCTTGTGACCAACACCGTGTCCGGCCAGTCCTTTTGCCAAATCAAAACCGTATTTTTTGGCTGTTTTCTCTATAGCAAAACCGATATCACCAACAAAGTTTCCTGATTTAGCTTCCTTAATTCCAGTTTCAAGACATTCCCTTGTCGCCTTAAGTAAGAGCTGAGTTTCTTTTTGAATCTTGCCTATCGGAAAAGTTATTGCTGAATCTGTTATAAGACCCAGATGATTAAGACCCATATCAACAGAAATAATATCCCCGTCTTTTAAAATTTTTTCGGGAGAAGGCAGGCCGTGGACCAATTCCTCATTTACTGAAACGCAAAGGGTTGCTGGATATGGCCGGCCATTTTCTTCCGGACAATAATTTAAAAACGCCGGTTTGTCGCCACCTTCATCTGCCAACCGAAAAGCTAAATCATCAAGATCTTTGGTGCTAATTCCGGGTTTTGAGGCACTTTTTATCTTGGCAAGAATCCGAGCCAAACGTCGTCCGCCCTCCCGCAAAATTTCTATTTCCTCTTTGTTTTTTAAAATAGACAATTGGAAAAATTAGATTCCGGATTTTTGAATTATTTCTTCGTAAACTTTCTCTATGGGTTGTTCGCCGTTAATCTCCAAAAGATTATAATCGGGATTATTCCTAAAGAAATCAACCGAGGGCGCCACCTCTTTTTCATACCAATCAAGACGGCTGTTTATGTATTCTTCGGTGTCATCTTTCCGGCCCCTTGATTTAAGTCTTTCCATAGACCAGTCGCGAGAAACATTTAAAGAAACCACAAACGGCTTGTCTAATTTGTAGAATTTCAAAGCCGAATCCAAAACCGGCGCTTCATATGGTCGACGACACAAACCGTCAAGCACTAAATCTTCTTCACCGGTAAAATTTTCATTCAAATGACTCGTCCAAAGCCAAACCGGCAAAAAAGCCGGTAGAAGTCCACCTTTGTCTATGATTTCTTTGGTCAGGCGACTGGTATAACCGCCATTAATTATAAATTCCCTTATTTTTTGGCCGGTTTCTATGTAAATAACTTTCCGTCCCTGTTTATTTTCCAAAAAATCTATCAAGAGCTTGGCTTGTGTGCCTTTGCCAGAGCCAGACGGGCCAAAAAACATGAAAGTTCGTGTTCGCATTTGCATCTTTTAATATTCTCTTGCTGTTATCTGGGCTTCGATTTTCTTTATCAAATCAATCACAACCGAAACAACAATCAGAAGGCCTGTGCCACCGATAGCAAAAGCGGTGATGTCGGTTAAAGCCACCATAACAAGGGGTAGAACAGCGATAATACCCAAAAACGAGGCGCCAACCAAAGTCAGGCGAGTTAAAATCTTTCCGACATAAGAAGAAGTGTTTTCTCCGGGACGAACTCCGGGGATAAAAGCTCCACTCTTCTGCAAATGAGTCGCGGTCGTATTCGGGTCAAAAGTTACAGCAGTATAAAAATAGGTGAAGAGGAAAACCAGACCAAAATAGACTGTCGCGTAAATCCACGGCTGTTCAACAATTCTCAAAAGAATTTGAGAAATATTTTGAACTGTCAAATTATCAATACTACCTAGAAAATTTAAGACCATTTGCGGGAAAAGAAGAATAGAGAGCGCAAAGATAATCGGAATTACTCCAGCTTGATTCAAACGTAGCGGTAAATAAGTTGAAACTCCACCGAAGACTCGAGAGCCCCTGATTCTCTTGCTATAAGTAATTGGGATTGGCCTCTCGGCTTCAGTAATAAAGACCACACCGTAAGTTATCGCTAGAGCGGCAACAAAGGCGGCAAGATAAATTGGTAATTGCGATATTTCGAAAGTAAACAAGAGCTGGGTAATAGTTGAAGGTAGGACGGCGACAATACCGGCAAAAATTAATATTGAAACTCCGTTACCAATACCAAACTCCGAAATTAATTCACCAATCCACATAAGCAAAATTGAACCGGCGGCAATAATCAAAACGTTCACCAACTGATCAGTTAAAGTCATTTCCGCAAGCACGCCCTGTGAGCGAAGAAAAGCCAAAAAACCAAAACCTTGAATAAAAGCAAGAGGCACGGTCAAAAATCTTGAATACTGATTAAATTTTTTCCTGCCCGCGTCCCCCTCCTCCTGATACATGGCTTTAAGTTTGGGCGACATAATGGTCAGAAGCTGCATAATAATAGAAGCGGTAATATAAGGCGCAACACCAAGCATCACAATCGAAAGATTGGCCAAACCACCACCGGAAAAAATGTTCAAAAGACCCAGAAATTGATTGTCAGAAAAAAACCTCTCTAACTGAAAAGCGTCAACTCCGGGGATGGGGATGGATGCCAGCATCCTGAAGACTACTAAAGCCCCAAGGACAAAAAATATTCTTTTTCTCAAAATCCTATCTTGGAAGATGAGTTTTAACTTTGTGCTAAATCCGCTCATATTTTTATTTTACCTCGCCTCCGGCTTTCTCAATTGCAGACTTTGCAGAACTGGAAAACAAACATCCGGACAGAACAATCTTTTTAGTTAGTTTACCATCAGACAAGACTTTTACTCCAATCTCCAAATCTTTTCTGGTAATCAAATTTTTCTTAGATAAAGAATCAGGACTAACCTCTTCGCCAGATGAAAAATTGTCTTCTATATCTTGTAGAGAAATAATTACGGGCTTGATCTGAAAACTCTTGAATCTATAACCTCTTTTTTTAGGCAAACGCTTTATCAAATCTCTAACTTCCGGTCTTAATTTGCGACCGGCTCGAGCTTTTTGCCCCTTCATACCACGACCGGAGGTTTTTCCTCTCTTACCTCCACGTCCAACCTGGCGGGATTTTTTGTTTTTGGTTTTTGGTTTTAAGTTGTGTAACTGCATAGTGTTTAATTTATTTCAAATCTAACCTTGAAACTGAACTAATGCTTCTATTGCCGCTTTGGCATTATTTAGCTTATTTTTGCTACCGGAGACAACCTTAGAATTTATATTCTTTATTCCTGCCAATTCCACCACGTCTCGAACGGAGCTTCCGGCTAATATTCCTCTACCAGGAGCCGGCATCATTATTACTTTTGAGCTAGAAAATTTACCTTTTACCAAATGTGGGATAGAGGAGTCTTTGGTTAAAGATATATTTATCAAATTTTTCTTTGCGTCTCTGTAAGCTTTTTCAATCGCAACCGGAGTATCATTTGACTTGCCAAGCCCGACACCGACTGATCCTTTTCTATTGCCGGCAACTAAGGCCACACTAAAACTAAAGCGTCTTCCACCAGAAACAACTCTGGCAACCCTGCGGATCTCTATGATCTTCTGTTCAAATTCCGGCTTAGGTCGGCCGGCTTTTTCGAATTTGTCCGAACGGCGCCTTCTATTTTTTGCAAAGACCGGCTTGTCGGAACGCTGTTTGTTGTCTGCAACTTCAGCCCCTGCTTTTTCCTCTTTTTTTTCTTCTGATTTCATAATCTTTAAAAAACAAATTAAAATTCTAGACCACCCTCTCTCAACCCTTCTGCTAAAGCCTTGATTTTACCACCAAACAAATAACCCCCTCTATCAAAAACTATCTTTGTAATTTTCTTTTCTTTAGCTTTCTCGGCCAACAATTTGCCGGCTTGTTTGGCTCTTTCGGTAGGATTCTTACCTTCAACATTCTTAGTATGAATAGCTACCAATGTCTCTCCGGTTTTATCATCAATGACTTGAGCGTAGATAGAAGTGTTGGATCGAAACACACTAACCCGTGGTCGCTCTACCGTGCCAAAAATTTTTGACCTTATTCTCTTTCTCCTTCTTTCTATCTTTGTTAAGACTTTCATAGCTTTGTTTAAAAATTTTTACGCAGACTTCTTGCCTTGTTTTCTTCTAATCTGTTCTCCTTCGTAATGAATACCTTTTCCTTTGTAAGGTTCTGGTTTCTTAACATCTCTTACTTTAGCGGCAAACTGCCCGACCATTTCTTTATCAATCCCGGAAATTTTTATTGAATCTTTTTCGGTCACAACATTTATCCCTCCAGGGATTTTTAACTCTACGGGATGAGAGAAACCGACGTTTAAGACAATGCTATCGCCCTTAACCTCCGCTTTAAATCCAATACCCTCTATTACGAGTTTTTTCTCAAAACCGGTGTTTACCCCACTTACCATATTGGCAACATGAGAAGCGTAGGTTCCCCAGAGAACTTGGCTGAAATTATCTTTCTTTGCAGGTGTTAACTTTACCGAATTATCCTCAACAGAAATTTTGATATTGTCGTTAAACTTTCTGGAAATCTCACCTTTTGGGCCCTTTACCAGCAAAAGGCCGTCGTTTAAGCTGACAGTGGTATTCTCCGGTATAGAAATTGGTTTTTTTCCTATTCTGCTCATATTTTTTATTACCAAATTCGAAACAAGGCCTCGCCGCCGATATTTTCTTTAATAGCTTCTCTGTCTGCCATAACTCCCTTGGGGGTCGTTAAAATAACGCGTCCGAAACCTTTTCTGACTGCCGCAATGTCCTTATTTTTCAAATACACCCTTCTTGAAAACCTGGAAACCCTTTCCGTACCTTTGACTTTCGGTTTTGAGCCATCGTAAGAAATTTCAAATTCAATAGATCGATCTCCGGGTTTTTTACCTTTCTGCGAAATCTTTTCTACAAAACCTTCTTTTTCAAGAACTTCCAACAAATTAAGCATTAGTTTGGAATAAGAAACAGAAGCGTGCTTTTTCCCAGTTTGCGCCGCGTTTTTAATTCTTATTAATAAATCGGATATTGGATCAGTCATTTTTCCAAATCTAGTGAAGGATAAATTAAAAAATTACCAGCTTGATTTCTTAATCCCCGGCAAAACCCCTTCGTTCGCAAACTCCCTAAAACAAATTCGGCAGAGGTCAAAATCTCTCATATAACCCCTGCAACGACCACACTTAAAACAACGCCGAACAGTTCGGGTTTGAAACTTTGGTTTTTTCTTTGATTTTGCAATTTGGGCTTTAGTGGCCATGAGAACTAGGGTTTAGCGACTAGGGTTTAGGGTTTAGGGAAATTCAAAACTCCTAACCCTAATTAAAATAGCTCTTGGTGAGCTTGTAAAAGAATAGCAGAAAGGAGATTTATGTCAAATTAGGGTATAGGGTCTGCTGGGGTATAGGGTTTAGATGGTTTGAAAATGTGGGGACAGAAATAGAATAGAAAAACCCCGCGTCACATGGACGCGGGGGTATGGCTCATCAAGCGGTTGTTGTCCTCCGGCCCTGCAAGCGCAAGGCAAGCAGGTACGAACCGCCGATAATCGTACCGACACCGGCCGGCAATGCCGTCAGCCACAGAGCCCAGAACGGCTCCTTGGCTCCGTTTTCCCTCGCGTTTTTGGCGATGACGAAGACGAGGGCGGCGATGACGAAGGCGGCGAGTTCGATGAAGGCGAAAGCGGCGATGAGAGCGGCATGGGCAGCGAAGGCGGCGATGAGAGCGGCAAGAGTGGTTAAAAGATCAGCGTAGGTGGCGGTTGTGGAGATTGCAGAGAGGGCGGTGACAATGACCGCGGCGGCGGTCATGATGATGACCGCGGTAGCCGCAAGTGCAACATCGCCGGTCATACCGAACGTCACTCCACCAACCAAGATCTGAAACAGAAAGATCCTGGTCGTACAAATCCACAGATTCTTCATCTTTATCTCCTTTTGTCTCTTGACTATTTCAGCGCTAACTCCTACATGGAGCTAGGCAAACCGGATGACAAACTTTGTCGGAAAACCACATGTTTTTCCGTATCCTTTTTAAGGATAGTACAATTTAATTGCAATGTCAAGAAAAATAAAGGCGTAAGCACTGTCAAGGTTAAACCTTGACAATTAGGTGTAAGAAAAATATCGCTTTGTTAAGCAGTATTTTCTCTGGGAGGTTTAACCTTGCCGTAGGTCTTAAATTAGGGTATAGGGTCTGGGGTATAGCCAGTGAGGTTTAGGGTTTGGGGTGTAGGGTTTAGGAAAATACAAAAGAAAACCCCGGCCAGATGGTCGGGGCTTCGATTGTTTAGACGTCAATCGAGAACGTTTTGCCGTTGCTGGCTGTCATCAGACGAACTGCTCGAACTTCTCCGGTCCAGGCTCGAAACGCTTGAAGTATCCATCCCAGTCGAACTTGTCGGCCTTGTAGATAATGCAGACATCAATGGAATTACCGTGGGAATCCCATTCGCTGCGGATCTCAACGATGAAGTCTGGCGGTCTGGAACTGATCTGAAAAATCTGCTCTCCATTAGACCGCACGTAAATGCTCGGCCGCCGATCAGAGGAAGGATCGAAGATCACATTGGCATCCAGGCGCGTCATCGCTCCATTGTAGACAACGTAGAAGACCGTTCTGTGATCATCCATGATAATCCCTCCTCCCTGAAGAAGGAACGGACTGACACGCTGGACGTCGAACTTCTTGATCGACGCCCATTTGAAACCGGGGATCTGATCCAACCCCGGAAATTCCCGGGCGAACCGCTGACGACGCTTCTCACTGAGATACCTCATGACTTTCTCCTTGCCTCACCTGGAGGCGAAGATACTTGTGTCGATTTTCCAAGTTCCCCTTGGCCCGTCGACACTTTCGGGAAATCCAGCCCAACACAGGCAGGAAAATGAGTCCTTAAGACACATTTTCCTGCCCGTTTGCAACGACAATGTAAAATAACATCCTTTTCTATTCTATCATAACTAATTTATTTGTCAATAAAAATTTTGCGCAGAATGATGCGAAATCAAAAATTCTCAATTTGATAAATCAACAAACCCGAACTATTGGCTATACCCCAATCCCTATTTTTTAAAAGGTAAACCGAGGTGTCTGAAAAACGCTTCGGCTTCTGGCTTATTTTTGGCTGTAGTTACAATCGTCACTGCCAAACCAAAAACATCCTTTATATCTTCATCAGAAGTTTCAGGAAAAATGGTGTGTTCTTTAATGCCGATAGTCAAATTGCCTATATCGTCAAGAAAATCAGAGGAAATACCTTTGAAATCTTTGGAGCGAGGCAGGGCTATTCTGATAAATCTCTCCAAAAAATCTATCATTCTCTTACCCCTTAAAGTAATCTGGTAACCAACAATTTCACCTTGTCTTGATTTAAAATTAGCTATAGAAATCTTTGCTGGTCTAGGAGATGGTTTTTGACCAGTTATTTTTGCTAATCGATCTTCAATAACCTCAAGCTTCTTCTTGTCTTTTACAGATCCAACGCCGACACTCAAAACCACCTTCTCTAACCGAGGCGCTTGCATCTGGCCTTGATAGCCCATAGCTGGCTTCAAAGCTTCAAAGGTCTTTTCCAATTTTTGCGCAATTTGAGTCATAATCTTTTAACTAATCAATTAATTGCCCGCTTTTTTTGGCATATCTTTTCATTCGGCCATTTTCTGAACGTTTTCCGATTCTTGTAGGTTTCTGGCTTTTAGGATCCACAAACATAACATTGGAAATATGAATTGGCATACTTTTATCAACCATCTGCCCTTTTTGACCTTGTTTTTTTGGTCTTTGGTGCGACTTAAACAAGTTAAGGCCCGGGATAATTACTTTATTGTTGTCGGTTAAAACCCTTTCAACTTTTCCCGATTTTCCTTTATCTTTTCCGGCAATTATTTTTACTGTGTCTCCTTTTTTTATTTTCATATTACAAATATTCTTGGCAACTTGTGTTATACGATTTCCGGTGCCAAAGAAACAATCTTTTGAAATCCTCTTTCACCTATCTCTCTTGGAATCGGACCGAATACGCGTCCGGCAATTGGCTCATTCTTCTCTTTCTCTAAAATAACTACTGCATTATCGTCAAAACGCACATATGACCCATCAGAGCGTCGATAAGGTTTCTTCTGCCTAACAACCACTGCTCTCAAAACATCCTTTTTCTTGACCGCCTTTCTTGGTTCGGCTTTCTGAACTGATAAAACCAAAACATCTCCAATCTGCGCATATCTTCTTTTAGAACCACCTAAAATCTTAAAAACTCGGCCGATTTTGGCGCCGGAATTGTCGGTGATATTTACGATTGAACGAGGTTGAAGCATGTTTTAATTTTAAATTTCGGATTCTATGATTTGAAACCAGTGGTTTTAAACGACAGAACTTAAATTACTTTGAAATGCTTGTCTTTACTAATTGGACGGCATTCTTCAATTGAAACCTTGTCTCCAATTTTTTTACTATTACCAGCATCGTGGGCTTTAAACTTCTTGTTTATCTTAACGTATTTACCAAATTTAGGATGTTTAACAAAACGCTGAACTTTAACAACGATTGTGTCTTTCATTTTGTCTGAAACCACAACCCCAGACAAGACTTTCCTTTTTGTTGTTTTCTCTTGATCCATAAGCACTATTTCTTAACATTAATCTCTCTTTGGTGCAACTCCGTAAGAATTCTGGCAATCTCTTTCCTCAAGTCCCGACCTTCTTTGGTATTTCTGATTTTTCCTCCGGCGATGTTAAAGCGAAAATTTCTCAAAGCTTCTTTTTTCTCCGCCAACATTTTTATTAATTCTTTTGTGTCTTGTTTAAACGCCATAAAATTACAAACGGCTGACCACTTTAGTTTTGACTGGTAATTTCGTACCACCCTTACGCAAAGCTTCAGCCGCAACTTCAGCAGAAACTCCATCAACCTCGAAAAGAATTCGTCCGGGCCTTATTTGGACCTGATATCCTTGAATGTCTCCCTTACCCTTACCCATCTTAACTTCAGCCGGTTTAGAGGTGAAGGGCATGTCAGGAAAAATACGAATCCACATTTTTCCGGTCTTGCCGATAGCTCGAGAGATTGTTTTTCTGGCTGATTCTATTTGATTAGACCTGATGCGAGATGTGGTTGTCGCTTTCAGACCGAAAGAGCCGAAAGAGACTTCCGTTCCGCGAGTGGCAATTTTTACTTTTTTAGGATTTTCTCGAAAAGTGTGCCACTTTCTGTATTTTACTTTCTTTGGGAACAGCATGATTTTTAAATTATTTTTATTACTCTATTGGAAACAGTTGCTCTAAATAAATTCTGTGTAATGGTATCTCAAAACTACATTGGGCTAATTACTTTTTGCACCTTTCTCCTCAAAGATATCTCCTCTGTAAATCCAGACTTTTATTCCCAAGTTACCGTAAGGCAACACGGCTTCTTGTCTCGCAAAATCAACATCAGCGCGAAAAGTCTGAAGAGGAATTCTACCGGCTTTTTTGCTCTCCTTTCTGGACATTGTTGCGCCACCTAAACGGCCTGAAAGCTGAATCTTTGCACCAATTACATCTCGATTAGCCATTACTTTGTCCAGGGTCTGCTTTATTACTCGACGAAAAGGCATTCTTTTCTCCAAACCTTCAGCGATCATTTGACTGACAATAGCGGCGTTTGATTCTGGAGATTTCACTTCTTTAATATCGATCTTTAACTCCTGCGCTTCCGAAGAAAAACCGGCCTTTCTAATCTTCTTGACCAATTCTTCTTTCAGTTTAGCGGCACCTTCTCCACTCCGGCCTATAATTAAGCCCGGTCTTGAAGTCTCGATAACGACTTTCAAAATTTTTTGATTTCTTTCAATTATAACGTTCGCAATATAAAATCCTTTCAACCTTTTCTTTAGAAAGTCTCTAATCAGAAGGTCGCTTCTTAAAGAATCGGTATATTTCTGCTTCAAGCCAAACCATTGAGACTTCCAACCTCTTAAAATTCCAATTCTATGAGCATAAGGATGAACATTGTGCGGCATAAATTTATTTTTTGTTTGGCTTGGATTTTTTACTACTTATAATTTCCGCGCCATCTTTTTTCATCGGTTTTTCTTCCAAAACTAAAGAAATATGGCTGGTTCTTTTGCGAACCGGCATAACTCGTCCTCGGGCGCGAAACCGGCGTCGGTATAATATCGTTCCTGCATCCACTGAAATTTTTTTGACTTTTAGCTGATCTGGGTCAAGTCCAAGTCCTTTGGCATTAGCCGCGGCTGATTGAACAAGTTTTTTAATCGGTGAAGCGGCGCTTTTATTTAAAAAACTTAAAGCCACCAAGGCATCATTAACCGCCTTGCCGCGAATTGCATCCGCCGCCAATCGGACTTTTCTCGGCGACTGCCTCAACATATTCAGTTTTGCTGAAACGGTTTTCATGTTCCTTATTTAAATTATTTTCCCGGAGCTTTAGCTGAATCCCCACTTGTCTTTGCCGCTCTTGCCGCCTCTATTTCAGATTCTTTCTTTTTCTGCTCCAAATCTTTCTGCATCTTTCCGCCGTGTTTAACAAATTTTCTAGTCAAAGAGAATTCGCCAAGACGATGTCCGACCATGTCTTCATTTACTCTTACCTCAATATGTTCCCTGCCATTATGAACACCAAAAGCAAAACCCACCATTTCCGGTGAAATTTGACTGTCCCGCGACCAAGTCTTGATAACTCCAACATCATCAGGTTTTTTACCGGAAATCTTCTTCAGTAATCTTGGGTCAACGTAAGGTCCTTTTTTTGATGATCTAACCATATTAAAAATAAAAGCTCATGGCGAGCTATAAAAAGAATAGCAGAAAGCGTTTTATTGTCAAACAAAAAGTCCTATTGGCGCTTCTTGCCGACCTTCCTTCTGGAAACTATGAACTTATTTGAGTACTTCTTGGTTTTTCTGGTCTTTTGGCCCTTACCTGTCGGCTTTCCCCATTTGCTTTTAGCCCTTCTTAATCCGCGACCGGAACGCCCTTCACCTCCACCATAAGGATGGTCAACCGGATTCATAGCCGAACCCCTGACGGTCGGACGGATACCAAGCCACCTGCTCCTTCCGGCTTTACCAATATTTACCAAACGATTTTCCGGATTAGAAACCGAACCAACTGATGCCCAGCAATTTTCTGGCACCCTACGCACTTCGCTCGAAGGCATTTTAAGTCCAATATATCCAGCGTCTTTTGCGACTATTTCAGCAAAACTTCCCGCGCTTCTCACAAGGCGTGCTCCGCCGGAAGGTTTTAATTCAACATTGTAGACAAAGGTTCCAACCTCCAGATTCTTAAGAGGTAAACGATTACCAGCCTTGATAGGAGCTTCTTCCCCAATCAAAAGCTCTTCACCAGCCACCACCCCTTGAGGCAAGAGTATGTATGCCTTTTCTCCATCGGCAAAAACTGCAAGACCAATAAAACCAGTCCGGAAAGGATCATATTCAACAGAAACTATTTTGAAAGGTATTCCTTTTTTATTCAAAGCAAAATCAACCATTCTGTATCTTTTCTTGTGTCCGCCACCTTTATGTCTGGTGGTAATCCGCCCTTGGTTATTTCTCCCAACAGCCAATTTCCCGCCTTTAGTCAAAGACTTCTGGGGTTTCTTAGATGTCAAAACTCCCTTAAAGCCGGGGATAGACATTTGTCTTCTGCTTGCAGTTGTCGGTTTGAATGTTTTCATATTTTTTAAAAAACAAATAAAAGTCTGTTCCGAAAAAGTTAGACAATGTCTATTTTATCGCCATCTTTCAGATAAACATACGCTTTTTTAACTGCCGGCTTAACCCCTTTTCTTCCCCTTACGATCAAGTTTTTTGCTGGATTTTTTACTATGTTTATCTTGCGCGGATTAACTTTATAAATTTTTTCTATGGTTTTTCTAACAGAAATTTTTGTCGCATCTTTTCTGACCTCAAAAATATAGACGCCTTTTTGTTGTTCGTCTGTAGCTTTTTCGGTAATCCTTGGCCTCAAAATGACATCGGCTGGATAATTCAGCGTCGAATTAGCCAAAAAATCACCCTTCGTCAAAGTCGGGTTTGCACCAGATTCAGAAGAAACCTTTTCGGCTTTTTTTTCTTCAACAGCTTTTGCGATCGCTGGTTTTTTTTCTTTTTTTGTTTTAAAGAGCGCCATAATTAAATTTTACCTGGAATTTTTTTCAATGATTCTTCGGGGTTGGCTATAATCAAATATTTATGCTCGAGTAATAAAAGCGGATTGATATTTTTAATCTCTTCCACTTCCATATTCCCAAAATTCCTAAAACTCTTCTCCAAATTTTTATTTTTATCAGCCAAAGCAATGACTGCTGAATTCTTTTTCTTAGAAACCAAATTTTCAAAACCAGAAACAGCGGAAAGAGAGGACAGCGCTTTTTTAGCTTCACTGGTTTTTGGCCCAGAGAAATCAAAAGATTCAATAAATAATATCTCACCATCAGCTAACTTTCGGCTCAAAACCACCCTTAAGGCCTTATTTTTTTCTTTTTTATTTATCTTTTTTTCAAAACTCTTATCACTTCGAGGACCGTGAGCAACTCCGCCACCAACCCAAATCGGGCTTCGAATTGAGCCGTGTCTGGCACGACCAGTCCCTTTTTGCCTCCAAGGTTTTTTACCACCACCACTTACTTCACCTCTATTTTTAGTGTGAGCCGTACCGGCCCTTTTGTTTGAAGCCATAGAAACCGCAACTTTGTGAATCAAATCGTCATTCCACGCAACACCAAAAACCTCTTCGGGTAATTGAATCTTTCCCGCCTCTTTTCCTTCTTTGTTGTAAATTTTGGCTTCCATAAATATTAAGTAAAAATCAATACTACTCTATAGACAAGATTTCAACAAAAGTTCCTTTTCTGCCGGGCACCGCACCGGAAACCATTAAATACCCTTCATCATTGTCAACTTTAACGATTTTCAAATTTTTGACAGTTACTCTGTCTCCACCCATTCTACCGGCCATTTTCATGCCTTTTACCACTCGGCCACCCGCTCGTCCGCCACCACCAATTGATCCTGGCTCCCTTTCAGAATGTTTCTGACCGTGAGTCCTAGGACCACCGGCAAAACCATGTCTTTTTACAACGCCCTGAAAACCCTTGGCTTTGGAAACCGCCGAGACACGGACATCGTCGTTTTCAGAGAAAATCGAGGAAACAATCTTGTCACCAACCTTAAAAGAAGACAAATCTTCTCCGGACAAGCGAAACTCTTTAAAGTATCTATAGTTTCCCAAATCTTTCAAATGACCCTTTTGTGGCTTTTTTATCTTTTTTTCTTTTACCTCCTGAAAACCAACCTGCAAGGCAAAATAGCCATCAGTTTCAAGATTTTTTATCTGCGTGACAACCTGCGGACAAGTTTTAACAACCGTTGCCGGCACAGCCCGTCCGTCGGTATCAAATATTTGGGTCATTCCGATTTTCTCTCCGATGATAAATTTCATAATAATTTAGAAAACTAGACTTCAGGCCCAGAAACAAATTTTAGTCTCTAGCACCCAAAGTCTAGCGCCTATTCTTACATTATTTTCACGTCTATTTCAACTCCTGAAGGTAGGTTAAGGTTGGTTAAAGATTCAACTATTTTAGGGTCCGGATTAATGATATCAATCAGTCTTTTATGAACCCTCATCTCAAATTGCTCTCTTGAGTTTTTATAAACAAAAGATGCTCGGTTAACGGTGTATTTTTTTATCTCTGTTGGAAGAGGAATTGGCCCAACGACTTCAGCATCAAACCTCAAGGCGGTATCAATAATCTGTTTTACCGATAGATCCAGAACTTTATGTTCATAAGCTCTGACACGAATCCTCAGTTTTGAAATACCAGCATCTCCGCCCTTTTTGGCCTTTTTTTCTTTTTTTTCTTTAGTTGGCATATTTTGGTTTTACGATTTACCAAACACCGTTAACTTAAGATGACAATGAGCTTGATTGATTATCTATGCTATAACCTTGGTAACAACTCCGGCACCAACTGTTTTACCTCCTTCTCTAATGGCAAACCTTTGTTGTTCTTCAAGGGCGACCGGTGCCACAAGTTTGACTTTGAGTTTTACTGTATCTCCGGGCATAACCATTTCAACGCCTTCCGGCAAAGTAGATTCTCCAGTAACGTCAGTTGTTCTCATGTAGAATTGCGGTTTGTATCCAGTAAAAAATGGAGTGTGGCGTCCACCTTCCTCTTTCTTCAAGATATAGACTTCCGTTTCAAATTCGGTGTGCGGAGTAATTGAACCTGGCTTGGCTAGAACTTGACCGCGGTGAATATCCTCTTTCTTCAAACCGCGAAGTAGTATTCCGGCATTATCACCAGCCATACCTTCGGAGAGTGATTTATTGAACATTTCAATTCCAGTAACAACTGTTTTCTGGGTATCTTTAAGTCCGACAACCTCAATTTCTTCACCAACTTTCAACTTTCCTCTCTCTATTCTACCTGTTACCACAGTTCCTCTACCTTCAATTGAGAAAATATCTTCAACTGGCATAAGAAATGGTTTTTCAACATCTCTTTCCGGCATTGGAATATATTCGTCAAGAGCATTAGCCAATTCCATAACCTTTTGCGACCATTCATCATTATTGTCTTGAGATTCTAATGCCTTGAGAGCAGAACCGCGAATAACCGGAGCATTAGCACCGTCAAATTCATATTTATTCAAAAGCTCTCTGACTTCTTCTTCAACTAGGTCAATAAGCTCTTTGTCTGGCACAGCGTCACACTTATTTAGAAAAACGATTATTTTAGGCACGCCGATTTGCTTGGCCAAAAGAATGTGCTCTCTGGTCTGTGGCATAACACCGTCGGTTGCGGCAACAACCAAAATCGCGCCGTCCATTTGAGCGGCACCAGTAATCATGTTTTTAATATAGTCAGCGTGGCCCGGGGCATCAATGTGAGCATAATGTCTTTTGTCTGTCTCATATTCGTTGTGAGACAAAGCAATAGTAATACCTCTGGCTTTTTCTTCCGGAGCCGAGTCAATTTGGTCTACGCCCTTCAACTTAACGTTTTTGCCGGCACGATTCAAAACATTCAAAATCGCAGCGGTCAAAGTAGTTTTGCCGTGGTCAACGTGACCAATGGTTCCGACGTTGACATGTGGCTTGGATCTATCAAAATCTGCCATATTATTTTTTATTGTTAATTGTTAATTATTAACTGATTGTCGCTGTCTTTCAAAACAAGCAACAAAAATCACTTCACTTTTAAGTGTAGAACCATACTAACAGAAAAACAGTTAGAGTCAAGGATTTCCTGTTAATTATTAAGATTTGAGTATTCAAAACGTTTCTATCACTAAAAGCAAGACAGTTGAATACTCTTTTTTAAATACCTATTTTCTTGACTCAATTATTTCTTGAGCAACGTTTGGAGGTACGATTTCGTAATGATCAAATTCCATCATAGCAGTGCCTCGTCCTTCAGTCATAGAACGCAAGGCAGTAACATATCCGAACATTTCGGAAAGCGGAACTTTGGCAACAATTGATTTTAATTCACCCTTGTCTTCCATAGAATCAATCTGACCTCTTTTAGAATTCAAATTGCCTGTTATATCACCCATAAATTTTTCCGGAACAACGACTTCAACTTTCATTATTGGCTCTAAAAGTACTGGCTTGGCTTTCTTGGCCGCTTCTTGAAAAGCTTGCGAGGCGGCAATCTTATACGCAATTTCTGAAGAATCAACATCGTGATATGAGCCGAAAGTTAATTCGCAGGAAACATCTGTCATTTTGTAGCCGGCAACAACACCTCTCTCCATAGCTTCCCTCACTCCCTTTTCAACAGCAGGAATGAATTCTTGCGGTATGACTCCGCCCTTGATTGAATCAATAAATTCAAAGCCCTCTTCCCGTTTGATATTTTTCGGTAATTTTTCTGGAGCGGGTCCAAGTGGTTTTAAAACTATCTTTACATGACCATATTGTCCACGACCACCAGTTTGTTTGATATATTTATTTTCAACTTCAGCCGTGCCGGTAATTGTTTCTTTATATGCTACTTGCGGTTTACCGACACTTGTCTCAACACTAAATTCTCTTTTCATTCGATCAACTAAAATTTCCAAATGGAGTTCGCCCATTCCCATAATAACCGTCTCACCGGTTTCCGGATCACTTTTAACCCTGAAGGTTGGATCTTCATCCGATAGGCGCTTTAGGGCAATACCCATTTTTTCCTGGTCGGCCTTAGTCTTTGGCTCAACTCTCAACGAAATAACCGGTTCCGGAAATTCTATTTTTTCCAAAATGATTTGCTTGTTTTCATCACAAAGAGTGTCCCCCGTTTTGGCATTTCTAAGACCCACAGCGGCGGCGATTTCTCCAGCAAAAACTGTCTTGACCTCTTCTCTTTCGTTGGCGTGCATTCTAAGAATACGACCAAGTCTCTCTTTTTCTCCTGTTGTGGAATTATAAACATAAGAGCCAGAAGAAATTATGCCAGAGTAAACCCGGAAATAAGTTAATTGACCGACATAAGGATCGGTTTGAAGCTTGAAAGCTAGAGCGGCAAAGGGCTCGCTGTCAGAAGATTTTCTGTCTATCTCCTCTCCAGTCTTCGGGTCTATTCCTTTTATCGGAGGCACGTCAATCGGCGAGGGTAAATAATCTATCACTGCATCCAAAACCAACTGCACTCCCTTATTTTTCAAAGCCGAACCAGTGAAAACCGGCACTATCTTATTTTCAATGACGGCTTTTCTTAAAGTCTTTTTCAAATCACTAATAGGAATTTCCTGTCCATCAAGATATTTACTCATTAAAAGCTCGTCATTTTCTACAATTTTTTCAACAAGTTCCGCGTGGTACTTTAGAGCGTCGGCCTTATGGCTCTCCGGAATTTCTGCTTCTCGCAAAGTATTTCCCATCTCGCCTTCAAAATAATAAGTCTTCATTCTAAGGAGGTCTATAATCGCCTCAAAAGAGCTTTCTTCACCGATTGGAATCTGCATTCTGACTGCGTTTTTCGTCAACCTTTTCAAAATTGACTGAAACGACTTCTCGAAACTTCCGCCCATTCTGTCTAGCTTGTTGATAAAACAAATTCTTGGAACTTTATATTTGTCAGCTTGTCGCCAAACTGTTTCTGATTGTGGCTCAACGCCGGCCACACCATCAAAAACTACGACTCCGCCGTCTAAAACCTTAAGTGAGCGCTCCACTTCAACTGTAAAATCAACGTGGCCCGGAGTATCAATTATATTAAACCTATGCTTCTTACTTTGGTCGGATTTTTCTTCATAGGTCGGCACCCAAAAACAAGTGGTGGCAGCAGAAGTTATCGTAATGCCACGCTCCTTCTCCTGCTCCATCCAATCCATAATCGCTTGCCCTTCATGCACCTCGCCTATTTTGTGAGAAACGCCAGTATAAAAAAGAACGCGTTCGGAAGTGGTGGTTTTCCCAGCATCAATATGAGCGATAATGCCAAAATTTCGTACTTTTTCTAATGGATAGTCGCGATTCATAAATATTGAGAATTTTTTAAAAAGTTTGCAGTGTAAGAAAATTTATCAAAAAAAATAAGACACTACCACGCGAAATGGGCAAAGGCCTTATTGGCTTCCGCCATTTTGTGCGTATTTTCTCGCTTCTTCACCGCCTCGCCTTCATTTTTGCTGGCTGATAAAATCTCGTCTGAAAGCCGCTCTCTCATCGGCTTGCCTTTTTTGTTTCTCGCCGCTTCAATAATCCACTTCATTGAAAGGGCTTGCCTTCTTTCGGCTCTGACTTCTCTCGGAATCTGGTAATTGGCACCTCCAATTCGGCGCGAACGGACTTCCATGTTTGGAGTAGTATTTTTCAGGGCAGTTTCAAAAATTTCCAACGGGTCTTCCACTTTGGCTTTTTTAGTTAACAAATCAAAAGAATCGTATACAACCTTACGAGCAACCTCTTTTTTGCCGTCTTCCATAACGTAATTTATAAACTTCTCTATCTTTTGAGAATCGTATTTATTGTCTGGCCTCAATATTCTTTTGTCTTTAATTTTTCTACGCATAAAATTAGGTTATTAGGATGTTAGGTTTTAGGAATTTTCCTAGCGCCTAGTTACTTTGGTTTTTTAGATCCATATAAACTTCTACCCTGTCGGCGGCTCTCAACACCGGTCGTATCCAAAACGCCACGGACAATCGTGTAGCGCAAACCAACATCCTTTACTCTTCCTCCTCTTAAAAGCACAACGGAGTGTTCCTGTAGAGCATGTCCAATACCAGGAATATAGGCGGTTACTTCCATGCCATTTGTCAAACGTACTCTGGCGATTTTTCTGATAGCAGAATTCGGTTTTTTTGGAGTTTTGGTAGTAACTTTAACGCAAACACCTCTTTTAAAAGGCGCCGGGTAATATACCGGCTTATTTTTAAGCACATTAAAACCTTTGGCCAAAGCCACCGCTTTTGACTTCTTTGAAATCTTTTTTCTGCTTTTTTTTACTAATTGATTGATCGTCGGCATAATTAAAATCAAATTTGAAAACCCGAAACGCTAAAAAACAAATACAGGGCTGTATATTATCACAGACCAAAGAGAAAGCAAGACTTGGAATCTGGGAAAACTAAAGTCAGCCCAAAAATCTCATTAGTCCGTCTATACCAGCTGGACCAGTTATTAGATAAAAGAACCACAAGACAACCGGAAAGATAAATCGCCAAAGAACAAAGATGAAAAAAATTACCAAAATTAAGCCAAATTGCTCCAAGACAAGACGAAATCTCTGCATGTGGTATGGCAAAACGGAAAAAAGTATTTTTGAACCATCAAGAGGTGGGATTGGGACAAGATTGAAAATCGCCAGAATAATATTCATAAAGACAACAATACTCGCTAAATCAGTGAAAGCCGGCGGAAAAACTCCAAAAACGACATTCAGTCGGACGATTAAGCCGAATATTACGGCTATCAATATATTGGTTAAGGGCCCAGCGGCGGCTACAATCGCTTCTCCCCATTTTTGGTTGCGAAGATTGTAGGGATTGTAAGGAACCGGCTTCGCCCAACCAAAAATTAGATTGCCGGGTAAAATATAGAGTAAAAGCGGAACCAAAACCGAGCCGACCGGGTCAAGGTGTTTAATCGGGTTTAGAGTCAGCCGACCGGCGTATTTAGCGGTAGAATCGCCAAGCCAAAGAGCCGAGTAGCCGTGAGCCAGTTCGTGGATCACTACCGACATTATGAGTATGACTATTATAAAAATAAAATCAGGACCGGCCATAAAAAGTTTAAAGTGGGAAGTTAAAAGTTTGGATTTTTAATGAGATTATGATAGCATAATATTTCATATAATATAAAACATGAAGTCTAGAACAGAACTGGCTGAAATTCCAATGTTCAATATTACATGTTACCTGTTCCATGAGTAAGATTTGTCCAATCACACAAAAGAAAACAATCGTTGGTGGGGGATATTCCAACCGCACACGTGCCACCAAATTTAATCCGACTGGCAAAAAACCAAAGCGGCCGAATATCCAACGCAAAAGAATCTACATTCCGGAACTTAAAAAAACGGTATCTTTAAACATCTCTACTAAAGGCCTGAAAACTATTCGCAAAAACGGAGCTTTCAAAACTCTAAAGGAAGCTGGGGTGATTTAAATAGGCGCTAGGTGTTAGGCGCTAGGCTCTAGCAAAACCCCCCAGCGGTCAGACCGTTGGGGGTTTTAAATTTACTTAAATTAATCTCTAATTTCCAACCGCCGGCCGTCGGATTTGAAAAGGATTGTACCGCGGTCATAAGTGCCGAGGATTTTTGTTCCGGTGTTTTTCAAAATTTCCAAGACTTCGCTGTGTGGATGACCATATCTATTATCACGACCAGCCGAAATAATTGCGTATTTTGGATTAACAGCTGTAACAAAATCATCGGAAGTTGACGTTCGAGAGCCGTGATGCCCAACTTTCAAGACGTCGCTTTCTAAAAATTCATTATCCAAAAAATTCAAATATTCCTCTATTTTTATCGGCGCGTCGCCCGCAAGCAAAAAACTTGTATCACCAAAAAATAATTTACCGACGATTGAAGCGTCATTCGGGTTAAGCCCTGAAACATCTCGGTCGGGAAACAAGACAACAAAAACAACCCCACCGCCCAAATCAATTTTCATACCTCTTCTTGCTATCAGTTTTTGGGAATCAGACAAGGCAACTGCATTTTGAAAATCCCTAAAAATTCTGGTTTCAGCTAAGACGTCCGGATCGATAACAAAATCCACCTCAAAACGCCTGAAAATTTCCGACAAGCCGCCAATGTGATCGGCATCCGGGTGTGTTGCCAATACAACATCAATCTTTTTACTATAGAAAGGTATAGCTTTAGATAAGGCCAACATCAAAGCCGAAGCGCTCTGCCCGCCATCAATTAACATTTTATTGCCAGAGGGTGATTTTATTAAAATTGCATCTCCTTGACCGACATCTAAAAAATAAATTTGAAATTGAGAATTACCGGAAGACCAAACAACACTCCAAATAAAAACATTTGTTAGAAGAAGCAGAACAACAAGCGCAATTTTTGAATGCTTTTGAATAGTTTCTAACATTCTAAAAAAATAAAAAATCAAGATAATAATACAACCTCTCCCCCTCATAGACAACTATTGGATTTTTATGTATTATAATAAACGGAGCTTGGTAAACACTCGTTGTGTTTGCCCCACACACCAACAAACAGAAAGAGGTTAGACGTGCACAAGACAAATACAGCTGGAGGTGTGATCCTGAAATTTCTTACAACAATCTGGAAGAATTGCCCGGAGATTTATGTGGGGGCAGTCGGACTTGCAGCATGGTCTGGGGCATTTGCCTGCATGATGACGTAACTACTTTCCGTTCACCCTAAACCCGTCCCACCGCCCCGCCTTTTGGTGGGGTTTTTCTTTTTTTAAAAAATTGATAGATGTTATAATGTAAAAATTACTTACTCTCATTAAAAAATATGCAGTATCAAGAACAAAAATTTAATATTCCGGAGCTTAAGGGAATATCAGCGAAAAATATTGAGGAGCATTTGAAGCTTTATTCGGGCTATGTTAAGCATACTAATTTAATTTTGGAGAAAATTGCCGAACTTTCAAAAGACAGAGAAAAAAATACTTACCAGATTGGCGAACTCCGCCGACGGCTTGGCTTTGAATTTGACGGCATGAGAAACCACGAATTTTATTTCAAATCATTTGAAGGCGGAGCAAGAGAGCTTAAAGACGACTCAAAACTAAAAACAAAAACCACAGAAGAATTCGGAAATTTTGAAGATTGGCTTGCGGAATTCAAGCATATGGCACTAACCCGCGGAATCGGATGGGCAATCCTTTATCACGACAAAAAAGCCGACCGACTCTTAAACGCCTGGATTGACGAACAACATTTAGGACACTTAACAGGACTTTCTCCGATTTTGGCGCTTGATATGTGGGAGCACGCTTTCGTTTACGATTATCAACCGAGCGGTAAAAAACAATACGTGGAAGACTTTTTTGAAAATTTAAATTGGGAGACCATTGAAAACAATTACTCGCAAAATTAAAAAATAAAAAATGAAGTTGGCTGATTGGCTGTTTTATTCTCTCGCCGCTTTTGTTGTCGGAGTTTTCTTAAGGTCATTTTTTGATTTTCCCTGGCTTTTTTTCATTAACCTCTCTTTTATTTCACTCGCTGTATTTACGCTAATCTTTATATTAGATCGCCAAGCGCTTAAATTTTTTCTTGGTATCGCTTTCATTTCTGTTTTTGCCGGTTTGGGAATTTTAAGAACCGAAGCAAAACTCTTTGCTAAAGATGAACTGCGGATTTTTAGAGACACTGAAGAAGTCGTCAAAATCTCTGGCGTCATAAGGGGGCAAAGAGATTTAAGAGAAAATCACATCAAGTATATCTTGCTAACCCAACCTCTAAACGAAAAGATTTTAGTCAGCACCGAGCTTTCCCAAAAATTTAACCCGGGAGACAAAATTTTAATTCAAGGCACATTACAAACTCCTAAAGAATTTCCTGATTTCAATTATCGCGAATTCTTATCAAAAGACGGCATCCGAACCGTTTCCTATTATCCGGAAATAGAAATTCTCCAAAAGAGTGGTTTCAATTTCTATGTCGCGATTTTACAAATAAAAGAAAAGCTAAGGCAGGCCAACAGACGCGCCCTACCTTTTCCTGAAAGCGAACTTTTAGGCGCGATGGTTTTGGGCGATAAACAACTTCTGCCGGATTATCTGAAGGAATCTTTTAACACAACCGGTATCCGCCACATCACCGCCATTTCTGGAATGCACATCACCATCATCGCTTCACTTCTTATGGCTTTTTTTGCTTATGGAACCAAGTTGGGAAAGGATCGGGGTTTTTATCTGGTTTTATTTTTTCTTATTTTTTATATTGCCCTTGTCGGCTTTCCACCATCAGCGGTCAGAGCCGGCATTATGGCAAGTATAGTGCTTCTGGCGGAAAAGGTGCGGAGAAATTACTTCGCACCAAGAGCTTTAGTCTTGGCGGCATTCGCAATGCTTCTTTTTAATCCCGCACTTTTGCGTTTTGATGCCGGTTTTCAACTGTCATTTCTAGCGGTTTTGGGAATTATCTATATCGCCCCGCTTTTTAATTTAATACTTGAAAAAATTTCTGTATTGAAAAACAAAAAATTAGTTTGGTTGAAAAAAGTCTTATCAATGACTTTAGGCGCCCAGATTTCAACTTTGCCGATTTTGGTTTACAACTTCGGACTCTTTTCTCTTTCCGCGCCGGTAGTCAACGTTCTTGTCGTGCCCCTCTTGCCTTTTGTCATCGGTTTCGGTTTTATCGGAATCTTAGCCGGCCTCGTTTCTCAAGCTGTTGGAGTGGTTTTCTCTTTTCCGGCATTTCTTTTATTGAGCTATATAATTTCTTTAAGCCAGTTTTTTGATAACTTTAAATGGAGCGGTATAAAAGTAGAAAATTTCCATTGGTCACTCGTGATTGTTTTTTATGTTTTTCTAATTACCACTGTAGTGTTCTTAAGAAATAAATATTTAAAACAAAGAAACTCGGAAACACTCTAGGGTTATGAATAAGAGCAATCATGCTTAAAAATCGACTTCTTTTCAGCTTCATTTTTCTACACTACTCTACACCGCCCTGCACCGCCCAGAAAATTAACTTCAGAGAGACCAGTTTTTTATAATTTCTTTTTCTTCTTCCGCACTTAATGCTTTTTTGAATCTGGCGCCACTTTTGCCTTTTACCCTCCTCTCACACTCTGCCCAAGTTTTATGCTTCTCGACCACACCTTCTACCATACTTAAATACGAATAAGCTTTACTGCGAGAGCGATTTTTAGAACTTTTTTTCTTTTCTTCCCCGTTCAAATTTAAAATATCAATTTTATATTTTGAAATATCACTTGAAAAAAGATTTGTGGCTTTTCCGTCGGCAAATTCAGTGGCAATTTGGTCTACTCTCTCATTGCCGGCAATTCCGGAATGTCCACCAACATATTTCCATTCTATCTCTCTAAACTTTGTCAGCTCTAAAAGTTTTTCCCATAAATCTTTGTTCAAAACTGGCTCTTTGTTTTTGGTAACCCAATTTCTTTTCTCCCAAGAAAAAATCCATTTAGTTATTCCGTCTATTAAGTATTTTGAATCGGTGTAAATTAGTGTATAGCCACCAGAGTTTAGGGTATGAGAAAATTCTAAAGCCTTTATTGCGGCAGTTAATTCCATGCGGTTGTTGGTGGTATGTTCTTCTCGCCCGCCGAGTTCGACAATCCGCGTTAATCCGCGTGCATTTTCATCCGCGTTAATCCGTACATCGCCGCTTTCAGCGATGATGGCACCCCAGCCCCCCGGGCCCGGATTACCCCGTGACGCGCCGTCTGTAAAAATTATAATTTGTGATTTCTGATTCATTATATTTTTTTAAAAACTTCAACAATCCGCAGACGAAGCTCCGGACGATTCATAAAAAAAGACTTCTCCAAGTTGACCGCTAAATCCACTCTGCTTCCCTCCACCAAATCTTCAAATTTCTCCGGTTTGGCAAAAAAACAAATGCCTGGTATGTCAGTTTCCAGAAAAGTAATTCGAACATGCTTGCCTCCTTGACCAAATTTTTTGATTGATTTTATTTCCAAATTCTCCAAAAGAAAAACGGGCTTAGGATTACCGACACCAAAAGGTGATAGTTTTTCAATTAATTCAAAAGTTTTCGGAGTTAAGTCTTGGCTACTCAATTTTCCGTCAATTGCCAAAATCCCACCCTCTATTTTATTTTCAAGAGCCAAATCGTCGCAAACCGCAAAAATTCTCTCCGGCAAAGTGTGAATTTTTTCAAAAAAGACCGAGAAACCGCCGGCCATTTTGTGACCGCCGAACTCTAAAAAACAATCTTTAGTCCGCTCCATCACAGCCAGAATATCTGCCCTGCCATCGGAACGACACGAACCTTTTATCATATTCTCCCCGTCTCGACCCCAAAGAAAAACCGGTCGTTTAAAATCCTCAACCAAACTATTGGCTACTAAACCAAGCAGAGATGGCCGCCAGTTTGGATTACCAATTACAACCGCCCTGTCGTGGATTCCTGGATCATTGTCTCTAATTCTTCCTCTAATTTCTTTTACGATTATGGCCACAAGACCCTTTCTTTCATCGTTGATTTTATTTAGCCGTAACACCGCCACTTCGGCTTCCGAAAAATTCTTAGCGGTTAAAAAAGAAAAGGCGTCGTCAGCGCTGCCCATTCTGGAAGCGGCGTTAATCCGAGGGGTAATCATAAAAGTTATATCGTCTTCGGAAAGAAATCTTTGGTTTATTCTCAATTTCTGGAAAATTTGACGCAGACCCGGCCGCCGCGACTTTCGCAAAACTTTCAGGCCGTAATAAGCAAAAATTCTGTTCTCTCCCAAAAGCGGCACCATGTCAGAGAGAGTCGCCAGGCCGGCCATATCTAAAAACCATTTCTCTTTGCCAGACGGCCAAGAAAAATCGCCTTTTTGGATCAGAGCTTGAATGAGCTTATAAACCACCGCCGCCCCGCATAGATGCGGAAAAGGATAAGTTGAGTCCGGTCGCTTGGGATTTATGACCGCCAAAGCCGGAGGTAAGCCACCGCCGTTTATTTCGTGGTGGTCCGTAATAATGACATCAACTCCAAGGTCGTTAGCTTTTTTGACTTGCGCAACGTCCGCCGTGCCACAATCAATTGTAATGATAAGTCGAGTATTTTTTTCAGCAAAACTTTCAACCGCCTCCAAATGTAAGCCGAAGCCATCGTTGTGTCGATGCGGAATATAGTTTTCAAAATTTTTAAAGTTGATTTGCTCAAAGAAATCCCGAAGCATTACTGCGCCCGGAATACCATCGGCGTCGTAGTCGCTGTAAATGATAATTTTTTGATTCTCTTTTATAGCAGAAATAATCCGTTCAGCGGCAATTTCAATATCGTTCAATAGAAAAGGGTCGTGAAGATGCTCGTCGTAATCTGGATTTAAAAATTTTTCTATCTCCGCTTCAGTTTTTAATCCCCTTAAATAAAGAAGTTTTTTAAGAAGAATGTCGGCGTCATTCCCCGAGTCACCTGCCAAAACCGGGACTTCCGCCAAAGAATATTCTTTCATTTTCAAGATTATATCATGCTATAATCCCCAACATGGAAAAAGATTGCATTTTTTGCAAAATTGCCAGAAAGGAAGTGTCGGCTCACATAGTTTACGAAGACGAAAACTTTATGGCTTTTTTAGACATCAATCCACAGACACCGGGACACGTTCAAGTTGTTCCCAAAGAGCATTACCGTTGGGTTTGGGATGTGCCTAATATTGGTGAATATTTTGAAATTACCCGGAAAATCGCCCTAGCCCAGAGAAAGGCCTTTAAAACAGAGTGGATTTTATGCCGAATTATCGGCGACGAACAGCCCCACGCCCACATTTGGGTCTTCCCAGCCGGAGATGCCGAGGGACACAAAAGCGACCTACCAGAGAACGCTGAAAAGATAAAAGAAAACCTTGAATAGAGTCTAGAGACTAGGGTTTAGGGTTTAGGGAAATACTAGAAAATTCTTAGTCAGACAATCAATCCCCCCAATCCAAGGGTAGTCCTTGTACCAAGGGTAGTCCTTGTAAAAGCTTTATTTTAAGGCGTGTTTTAACTACTTAGAGAAGAAAGATAGCTGAAAATACTTGACAAAAATAAAAAAAGGTATAGAATCTTCGACAGAGCGTTCGGGTAGCGATTTGGGGCTGTGCCCTGCGCCGTGACCCCGAACGAAGAGGTAGAGGATGTGCGGAAGAAGTCATTCACCTTCCGTACAGGAGAATCCTCTGTCTTTAATCATTTTCTCCACAACCCGTCGCGAGTTATGCCCTCGCGACGGGTTTTCTATTTTAAAAGTAAAATCTAACGCGAGTATTCAATCCCCGGCAAGGTCTAGATTGACAAGAAAAAGGCACGGTGGTAATCTCCTAAATAGAAACAAGTTAAGTTGGTCGCAACGAGCACGCATTGAAATTGGCCTGCCTGCAATACGGCCCCTAGTTCAGCGGAGCTCTTCACTTCGGGTCAAACGGGCACGACCTGGAGGTTGCGACTCAACACGCCCACCCCACTTTGCAGGAAAGTGAGGTTGGGCGATGGGGTTGCGTCAGCGCGCACTAGCGTTACGCGAGACCCCAGAAGCCCGGCGGACGCAAGGACGCCGGGCTTTTTTCTTACTAAATTCCTAACGCCTAGCGCCTAATTTCCTAGCTCAAGCGCTTCTATCCCCGGCAAAGTCTCGTTGGCCAGAAAATCCAACATCGCGCCGCCGGCGGTTGAGACAAAACTGAATTTTTCCAAAACGGAGTCATCTAAAGCTGAAATTGTATCTCCACCGCCCATAATTGATTTGGCCGGACTTTGAGAAATCAACTTGGCTAATTTCTGCGTACCTTCCAAAAAACTTTCTTCTAAATTCCCCATTGGGCCGTTCCAAAGAATAAATTTTGATTTTTGAATGACTCGCTCAAGAACTTCTAAGTCACTAACCACCACGTCTTTTATCGCATCTTCTTCTGAAACATTGCCAATAGATTTTTTAATCGAGATATCTTTGTTTCCGACAATGACATTTTGAGAAAGAATAACTTTTGAGTTTTGTGAAAGCCGAATGATTTCTTCTTCTATGCCTTTTGAAACAAGGGATTTTCCAACTTCAAATCCTCGGGCTTTTAAAAAATCGTTGGCTAAAACACCGCCGATAAAAATATAATCGGCAGTTTTAATAAATTTTGCAAAGAGTGGAAGTTTGGTTTCGGTTTTTGCGCCGCCGAGAATAAAAAGAAAGGGGTGTTCGGGCGAAAAAACTTTCGATAAATTTTTCAATTCTTCCTCAAATAAAAATCCAGTGAAACTCGGAAGTTTTTTCGGCAAACCGACAATTGAGGCGTGCTCTCGGTGAGAGACCGAAAAAGCATCGTTTATGTAAATATCACCGAATGAAGCCAGTTCATTAATAAAATTTTCATCGCAACTTTTTTCACCCGGCCAATTCCTTAAATTTTCTAAAAGAATTAAATCTCCGGCCCCGGCATTCTGAATAGCTATTTTAAGCTCGCTAAAATCCGAGGCAAAAATAATTTCCGGAAAATATTTTCTCAAATATTCATAAACCGGCCCTAGTCCCAAAACATTTTTATTCTTGTCTTCCAAATGAGAAAGAAGGATTATCTTAGCCCCACTCTCTTTTAAAAAATTTATAGTTGGCAGGACTTTTTTTATCCGGAAATTTTCCAGAGCTTTACCGTCTTTGATCGGAACGTTCAGATCAATACGCAGTAAAACCTTCTTACCGAACAAATCACCAATTCCTTTTAAACTTCTCACTTTAATTTTTCCAGGATTATTAAGATCTCTTTCATCTCTTTCGGATCCAAACTGGCTCGGCCTGGTAAAATTCCGGAAACCCGACCGTTTGAAATGATATCCGCGACGTTAGCCGAAGACACCGACCCGCCATAAATAATTCGGGCATTAAAAGCCGACGGCTTACCAACAATTTCTGATAAAACTTTTCTAATAAAAATTACCGCTTCATGTAAATCGGCACCTTTGAGATTATCTCTTTCACTCTTGCCAATCGCCCAGACCGGCTCATAAGCCAAAATTATTCTTGAAAAATCATTTTTCTTTAGTCCGGCAAAGGTATTCTTAATTTGATTTTTTAAAATCTCAAAAAATTTTCCATCACTATCGCGCTCGTTTTCTCCAACGCAAACCACGGGCGTAAGGCCGGCTTTAAGAGCAGTTTTTATTTTTTTATTAACTACCTCATCCGTCTCGCCACGCGCCCGCCTTTCAGAATGACCTAAAATTACATATTTAACAGCTAAACCTTTCAGCATTGTGGCGCTCGTTTCGCCGGTAAAAGCCCGACTGCCATTTTTCGGGTCTTCTTCAAAAATATTTTGAGCGCCAAGCTTTAAGTTTGAAAGCTGGAGGTTGGAAGTCGAAAGTGAAACAAGAAAAACAAACGGCGGGCAGATAACAATTTCGGTTTTTTTAAAATCTCTTGCCAGCTTTTTTATACCGGAAAAAATCCGCTTGGCCTCTTCAGCCGTTTCCGGATTCATCTTCCAATTACCAATTATTATTTTTTTCATATTTAATTCATTTTCTCCCGAAAATGTTCGAACAGAGTGAGATTACATTTTCGAGGACCCCGTTTAATTTAAAATCTAATTAACTAGTATAATATCTACTAACAAAAAAGGTTCGAACATCACGGGACCCTCGAAAAATTAAAAAATCAAAGATTTTAAATTTTTCGGGGCAATTACCAATTATTATTTTTTTCATATTTTAATTTTACTCAACCTCTCTCCAATTTAACACATTCCAGCCACCTGACGGACCTGAAGAGAATGTTATGTCAGCTAGTCCAGACTCATAATTCACCTCTCCGCTTCCGGAAATTTCAATTCGGTGAGCAACCATCGCTTTTACCCCAGAACCACCTGCAAGTCGCAAGGTTCCGTAAGGGGCAACAACAACCGCAGCCCCAGCGCTACCGGCCACACTTATAGCTGGGTTTCCCCCACACGATGCACCAAACGGGCATAAGCTTGTTGAAACCAAAATTGGAAAACTTGTTGGTTGCCCCGAACCCTCAAAAACAAAACTGCCACCAATATTTGCTCTTCCGTCAACTAAAATTATTCCACTATCATTAAGATATGACGAATGAAGTTGAAGTTTTTTTGTTCCGAAATCAATATTGCCACCAACCCAAACAGTCTTAGTCGGCATTAGGATATTTGTATCGCCACCAGACATAGATAAATTGCCGTTCACTTTCAAAAATCCATTTATTATTGTCGTGCAACTTGAACCTATGCTCATATTACCAGTAACCAAAAGGTCGCTGAAAACTGCTTGATAACCGTTATTGCAACTAATGGTTAAGTTACCATTTACCTTGAGGGGCGTGTTTTTATTAATTCCGTCCCACGGCACAGTCATTGTCTCACTCTGCTCCCATAAATCACTGTTAGATATAGAGTCCGAAACCTCATCCTTCCATGACTGAATATTTGAATCAGAAATTGGGAAACCTTGAGGCGCAGGATCAGCACGAGATGTGTCACATGGGGTTCCGCTAGGTCCTGGATAATTATTAATTGAGTTTTGACAATACATTGTGCCATAAGTCCTAGTCTGAATAATTGTGTTTGCCCAACTGTCGCCGTTTATATTAAAAGGTTGATACCACTGACTACCGCCTTCCCCCTCAATCTTTGAAACAAAGCCATCAATAAATATTTCAAAATAGCCATCTAACCCCGAAGGAAAGGTGTCGTTCCACGTCGAACCAAATCTCCCGACCTTGCCAACGCCACTCGCATAATCAGTATTTGCTCCAATTGTATAACTTCCAGAATTATTTGCTTTGTCTAAGACCAACCAATAAGTAGTGTCGGATTGTATATATGGTTGAGAACCAAAAACCACCTCCACCCAACCGTAGGATGTGCCGACCGAACCGGCCGGTAATGTTACCTGTGCACCGCTCACCATTGCGCCTGGGAGACCATTATTGTCAAAAGCAATTTTGACGGTAATATTGCTCGGACTTCCGCTTTTTCTCATATACATCCTGGCTTTGTAAACAGCACCGGACTCGCTTAGCCGAAAACTTTGAGCAAAATCTTGATTACCGTTTGAAGAACCGAAGGTTAGGTCGTTTGGGGGAATGGATGGAGAGCTATTGGATTGATTAGGAAAAACTGTCGGGCTACTTGCCGCTACGACAGAGCCGGTTACTGTTACACCACTAAGACCAATAACATCACCATTAGAATAAATATTGCCATTCACGGTCGCCCCACCCTCTATACGAAAACCTCCGTTACCTGACTGGACGGCATAATTAAACGAATTACCTTCACCTAAAAATAATTCGCTTTTTATTTTACGAAAATAAGACCCTCTGTCCGCTTCAGCGACAATCACCTTATTTTGACCGGCATCAGTAATAGCAATATTTACATTATAATCACCAAAGTTAAGTTGCTCGGACGACAAAACCTCATACCCGTTAGCCAGTCTATAAAAAACGTCTTCTAATCCGCCTTCGGCTAGAAAAAAGCTTTCTTTTGATTTAAAAAGGTCGGAGGCCACGGCAATTTGCTTTGAAATCGGAATAGCAATTCCAAAAATTACAACAGAAGAAATAAGCAAAAAGAAAATAGCAGCAATCAAGACAGCTTGGCCTCGGCAAAGTGATAAGTCGTTATTTCTATTTTTTTTCATAAAACAAACTTGTTTAATTACGCATTAAAGCGCTAGCGTAAAATGTTTCGGTCTTAGCAAACTCACCAGAGCCAGCTTCTATTGTCAGAGCAATCCGGACGGCCTGCGCACCGTCTTCCGACAAGCTATAGAGCAGAAAACTTCCAATTGTAGCTCGCGAATCAATTAGCGGCGCGACTAATTCACCATCTCTAAATTTTAAAATACTGTCCTCGACAAAAAACTCAATCTCTCTTGATTCACCAATCAGATTTTCGACTTCAAGTACGAGCCGGCCGGGATTAGAACCAAACACGCTTTGGTCAAAGTCGATTCTCTTGGAACTCTTTATCTCTCGAGTCAAACGTTCTAAGGCCACCGAAGATGAATGTTCTATAACTCTGTGATTTTTTATCTTTTTTTGAGACAAAATCATCACTGAAAGAGTATTGACGACAACAACCAAAATCAAAGCCATAATAGCAATATATATCACCATCTCAATTAGAGAAAAACCAGATTTTGTTTTTTTGAGACCTGTTTTCATATATCTGATAGATACGTTGTAATAGAACGCGTGGTAGTGGCACTACTTTTCTGCCAAGAAACATAAGCGGTTAATTTTTTGGTGCCAGCATCAAGCGTACCGCTCGGCGATTCAACGACTCGACCGTCAGAGTCACGATTAACATCTTCCAAAATAAACTTTCTCTCAAAAACCCCGTCAATAAAAATATTTTCTGAAACTACCTCCCAACCGCTACCTGTAAAACTCAAAAAATAATCCTGATCTGAATCAAGGACGGCGATATTATTTTGCCAGCTGACTCTTTTCAAAAATTTTACCGCTTCTACCGTATCCTCAAGCAGAAAAGCAGCTTTAATGCTTAGTGTGTTATTAAAAGCCAATCGCAAAATAGCCGAATACGAATAAGCAATTGAGGTTATAAAAACCGTTATAATCGCAACTGCCACCAAAAGCTCCACAACAGTCAACCCTCTATTGTTTCTATTCTTCATAAAAATATTAGACTATTCTAATCTCTCTATTACACCGGTCGGATAGACAGCGATAGTAATATTGTCCTCTGAATCTTGAGTGCGAGCAATAACAATTGTCCCATGTTGATCAGTCGCGCCAGTCAATCTTTGGAAAACAACTGTGTCGGTCTCCCCACCGACCAAATTTACTCCAGAAATGACAACCAGTTCATCTAAAATATAAACTTTGTTGTCTTGCGACTCGGGAGAATAATTAGCTCCGGAAAACAAAGCTATTGTATTGCCCCCAACTTCAAAAAAAACTCCGTATTGTGAGGCATCTTTTGAAGAAATTGAGAGAGAGCGCGCTTCTTCGAGCACAGAAACTACAACACCCGCTTCTTTTTCTAATATTCTGTTTTTATGCAAGGCGGCAAAAGAAGCGTAGGAAATAAACGATAAGATGGTGACAATAACGATGACAACAAGAATTTCAAGAAGAGTAAAACCCTGCTTAAAAAAAGATTTTTGATTTTTGATTTTTGACATAAAAAGCTAAACCTTCTGCACAAAAACTGATTGTTATTCTACAGTGCATCAACGAGCGAGTAAATCGGACCGAGCATTGAGACAGCAAAAATACCAACAAAGAGTCCGATAAAAACCATCAAAACCGGTTCAACAATCGTAGAAAAATTCTTGGTCTTTTGATTGACTTCTTCTTCATAAAAATCGGCGATATTGGAAAACATTTCCGAAAGCTTCCCAGTTTCTTCCCCAATAGAAACCATTTCGCCGACAAAAGGCGGATACAAATTCTGAGCGTTCTTTTCCAAGAAAACCGAAGCAATGGAATCGCCTTTTTTCACATTCTCCTCGGCTTTTTTCAAGACTTTTTTGTAGAAGGGGTTTTGAACAACCTCTTGAGTTATCTGAATCGCAACCAAAAAATCAACTCCAGCGGATAATAAACTTGAAAGCGTGCGAGCTGTGCGGGCGGAATTGCTTTCTTTTATCAAAGCTGAAATCACCGGCATTTTAAGAAAACTGAAACTCAACACTCTTCTACCACCTTTCGTCCGGAAAATAAAAGCCATTGAAGAAACTAGAAAAACCAAGATAAGCAAAGAAGAAAAAGTATTTTCTTTAAGAAAGCTACTTAAGCCAATTATTATTCTGGTGCTCAAGGGCAAATCCAGATCAAGCTCGGAAAAAGTCTGGGTCAAAGTTGGTACCAGAAAGATAAGCAACAAAACACTGATTATAAGCATTACCGAGATTACGATCGCCGGATAAATCATTGCCCCCCTCAACCTGCTGACCAAAAGACGTGTTCTTTCCATTTGTTCAGATACAGACTTAAGCGATTTAGCGATACTTCCGCTTTCTTCGCCCGCCTTAACCATAGAAACAAAGAGGGGCGAGAAAACTTCGGGAAATTGCGTCACCGACTCACTCAAAGATTCACCGCGACCAACGCCTTGTTGAATCCGTGAAATTATTGTTTTGAATTTTTTGTTTCTAGTTTGCCTTTCCAAAACCGAAAGAGAGCGCGTCATTGGCAACCCCGAATCAATCATCGAACCGAGATTCTTCGCAAAATTTATTTTTTCAGATGCTCCAACTCGTCCAAAAAGTCCGGACAAACTCGCCACCAAAGAATTCTTCTTTTTACCTTTAACTTCAAAAACTGAAATTACAGTATCTCCCGCTTTTTTCAATTCACTATAAAGAGAGCGCTCGTCAACTGCCTCCCTGACACCTTCATAACGCTCGCCTGTTGATTTAATCGCTTTGAAATTAAATTTCATTTTATTTTTATTCTGAAATAACCCTTAAAATCTCTTCAATAGTAGTGTAGCCCTGAACCGCCTTAAAAATCCCATCTTCAATCATTGTCATCATTCCCTCTTTTTTAGCTCGCTCTTCTATTTCTTTGTCGGTTTTACTCTGTAAGATTAATTCTTTTATAGAAGGTGAGATTTTTAAAACTTCATATATTCCGATTCTACCGCTAAATCCATCTTCCGATTCTTCACCCGGCTTTGGTTTGAAAAAAGGAATTTCTTTCCAATCGGCTTTTGCGTCAACAATTTTTTCCTCTTTAAGAAAATCCAAAATTCTTTCCAGATCAACCATTTTGCCTAAATTGTCTAATTCGGCTTGAGTCAGAAAATGTTTCTCCCTTTTTTCCGTTAATTTTCTAACCAAGCGTTGAGCAATCACAACATTAACGGTTGAAACAATAAGAAACGGCTCAACCTTCATGTCGATCAGACGAGGAATAGCGCCCGCAGCCGAATTGGTGTGCAAAGTGGACAACACTAAATGACCAGTCAGGGCGGCGTTGACCGCCAAAGAAGCTGTCTCATTGTCTCGAATTTCGCCAACCATAATTATGTCTGGATCTTGACGGACAAGAGTTCTCAATCCGGCAGCAAAAGTCAGTCCAATTTCCGGTTTGACCTGGGTTTGATTCACTCTATTCATTTGATATTCAACTGGATCCTCAATGGTTGAAATATTTACATCCGGGGTATTCAAAATTTCTAAAACCGAATACAAAGTTGTGGTTTTTCCGGAACCGGTCGGACCGGTGGTCAAAATCATTCCGTTTGAAAGCCGTGTGGCAGTGTGAATTCTTTCTAGGGCCTCACCGTGAAAACCAAGTAATTCCAAAGTAAAACCGGAGGCGTTCTCGCGCAAAAGGCGCATAACAGCTTTTTCTCCGTAATACACCGGCAGAGTTGAGACGCGAAAAGAAACTTTCTCGCTGGCCATATCAATCCTGAAACGACCGTCTTGCGGCAAGCGCTTTTCATCCAATTTCAAGTTAGCAAGAACTTTTATTCTAGCAATTATGCTTAAAGCGACATTTTTCGGCAAAACCATCGCATCGCGCAAAATTCCATCTATGCGATAACGAACAACAACTTGGCTCTCCAGTGGTTCAATATGAATATCGGACGCCTTTTGAATAATTGCGTGTTTGAGAAGAGTGTCAACAATCCTTACGACCGGCAAATCCTCCGCCAGCTTTTTCAAATCGTCGCCCGACATCTCCTCGGGTCCGCCTTCTGTCACCATTTTCAGAGAATCTGATTCTTTTTTGATTATTTCTCCGAATTCAGCTTTAAGTGATTTTTGATACTGGAGAATAACATCTCTAATTGACTCTTCATTGGTCAAGCGGGGTAGAATCTTCAAGCCAACCCGCTTCCTGACAAAATCAATCGCTGGTAAATCATCAGTATCAAGCATTGCCACCTCAAGAGAATCTTTAGTCTTTCGAAAAGCCACAATGCTGTGACTTCTAGCCACCGGCTCCGGAATTAGAGACAAAACTTCAAAATCAATCTTTTGATTTTTAAGATCTACAAAGGGAATGCCTAAAACCATAGCTTGAATCCTCCGAAGCTCATCGGTATTTAACAAATTATTTTTAAGAAGCACGTCTTCCAGTTGTTTTTTTTCAGATTTAGATTTTTTTTCCGCTTCTTTTAAATCCTTTTGAGAAATTAGACCGGAGTCAACGATAAATTCTTTTAATTGTTCCGAGTTAACGTGCATAAAAAATGTTTAAGAAAAATTTCTACAATTGAATTATAACAAAAAACCCCGCGAAAGCGGGGTTTTTTGTTCACATTTTTTTAAATAGGTTGCATTGGCCCACCAACATCAAGAAATCTCAAATTTGGTTCACAACAAATTGCCATTGCAGAAACCGAAGTCGCAATTTGTGCGCACTGAACCTCCCACCTCTCTTGAGTTGCATGGGGTCTTGAGTAATTCATGGTCCGATTACCACAATCCCCGCCTCCGCCAGTTAAAATTTCCCCGGGCACACAGGAGACCGAAGCGGTTGAAGAATTGGCAGAAGTGCTTGTTCTTCTCTCACAGGAAAAAGAACTGACACTGCTCCAAGCCACCAGCCCTTCGTTGTTTTCAGCTACTAAAATTTTAGTAGCTTCCGGATCACCACCGGCAATTGTCAGCCGACTGCCGACTTCAAAATTTCCAGCAACATAAGCCGGACCTTGTGAGCCGATAAAGTTCGCCCAAAAAGAACCTTCTTTGACCTGTTCACTTGAACCAACATTCACCGGAGGTGGCGTATTACCATCTGGAAAAGGTTGCCCTGGTGGTGTCCATTGTGCCAAGACAAAACCGACTCCGACCGATAATGCGCCGGCCAGAATTACAATTTTTACGCTTGTTAAATATTTTTTCATAATTTTTAAAGTTTCAAGTCAGACTTGAAAATTAAATTATAATTTTTAATCATTTTAAACGCTCTTCAATTTTTTCTCTTTCCTCTGGCGATAAAACTTTAGCTTCCACATCCGCCCCCAAGACCTTTATTTCGATCTCCCTGCGCTCGTTAAAACCCAAATCTCTTTTCGCCCAACCAGCCAGTAGTCGATTTTCAATCTCTGTCCTTTCTTCGGCTGTCAAACTAACCCTCGTCTCCTGCACCTCAACAAAAAAACGGGTTTCGGACCTAATAACTATAAGTAATAAAATAATGGCAACAGAAATAGCAGAGAAAAGTCCGAGATAATACCATTTTACTCTTTTTAATCTCTTTTCCAATTCTTCAGAATAAACTTTATGAACCATAGTTTTTTATTAAATTTCTATAAAGAAGATACTTCTCGGGATTATAAATATTGGGTCACATTGATAGAATTCCAAACCGCCGTCAATTGATATTTCAGTCAATTTTGGACCGACGGTCGTATAAGACAATTCGCACTCGTCGTCATCATCACAATCAGCCACAACTATACCATCGCTCCGCCAAACATATTCCGGCTCTTCCGGCTCACCCTCTCCTGTTATAGATATGGAAGCACTCCAATTAACTGGCGTTTCGTCTAAAAAGAAGAATTTCCCGCCGGCTATTCCACCTTCAGCCGAGCAATTTACGACCGGCGGTGGCGGTTGCGGAGCGGGCACAGAAAATCTCACCGTTGTGTTTTTATCTAATGGAGTTCCGGAAACAATAAATTCGTATTCTCCTTCCTCCACATCACCCCCAACACTTATCCGAAGAATAATCTCGCAACTGTCATTTTGCATTGGTACACAAGGATTTTCATCACCACCAACTTTAGAAACAGAGATGCCGTCGTTGGGATTTACCGGATACGACAATTCTACGCTTTCTGGTTCCCCACTCTCTAAATCTATAGAAACAGTAACATCTCCTGATCCACCCGCAGGAATTGAAATTTCATAATTAGGAGACGAAGAGTCTAGAGAATAATCAAACTCGTCCGGCACTGCGTCTGGCAAGCCATACCAAACATTCGGCCAATCACCCGTCGTATCGCCAAAATAAATCCAACCGACAACCGGCCCACCCCAAGCAGCACCAAGTAATTTACCGAGCTCCGCATTATAAGTTACTCCGCCGTTACCATTACTTTGCGGGGATGGATAATTAGTTCCTGACATTGAAACCCAACCATCCCAGCCGTCATCCGGGTCATCCGTACCAGCTAAAAATCTAGCCCAGCCCTCAACCTTCCCGAAGGACGCTCCCTGTGAAAGCACAATTTTGGCATTGGTCGCTTCAGTACCACCGCCTTCAGGAAAACCAGACAAACCGCCAAATTGTAGCCAGCCAACATTGGGAGACCAAGCGGTGCCGGTCATAAGACCTGTCTCATTATTTACTTGGACAGAATACGAAACCCCCGGTGGGCAGTCCTCCGCTCCTTCCGACAAATCCACCTCGCAAGAATTGAAACTTATCCAGCCGATATTAGAAGACCAAGCGGCGCCATAAAGTTTTGTAAAAGTTGGAACCCCACCACCAATCTGGGCATTGGCAGAATTTAGACCGACAGAAAATAGAATAGAAAAAATAACGGGAAAAGCAAAATAAACAAAAACTCTTCCTTTTATTAGCGACGTAGAGCGAGAGAAATGGGAAAGCAAAGCTTTCACATTTCCGAGCCGACTTCGTCTGGCCAAAGGTCGACTCCATCGTGCCGACGGCTGACTTCGTCTGGCCAAAGGCCGACTCCATCGTGCCGACGGCCGAGGAGCTAATATAGGTTCAATACCGCGCGGCTCTGTCACGCGAATGGACGAGTAAAGCGGGTTCTGACAATACCCTGTGGCTTTGCCCCGGGGAGCCTTTATTATTCTCATCAAAATAAATTTAACACTAAATATCAAAAAAAGGAAGATACGAAACAACCCCGCCTAAAGGCAGGGTTGTTTCGTATTTTTAGTCAAGCAAGTTTCGGTATTTATCTTACAGAACACTCTTTCCAGAGATCAAGGAAGGTTTGAAAATCTTCTTGCTCAACAGAGCCATTGCCATTCATATCAGCCGAGATGTCTCTCAAAGTCCAAGCGTTTAGATAAGAGGTTAAGTCCCTAGTATCAATTACGTTGTCCTTGTTGAAGTCAGTTGAAGAACATTTGTCTAGATTTGGTGCGGGACAGCCCTGATTCCAAACTCTGACAAACATCCCAAAATCTAGGTGATCTACAACGTTATCTCTGTTTATATCAGCCGAGATGTCTTTAGCAGACCAGGCGTTCAAGAAAGCCAGTAAATCTCTTGTATCAACGAGGCCGTCATTATTCCAATCAGCAAGACAGCGTGTACCAACAAGACTTTCGGCAGAAACTCTAGCTGGGTTGGCAGTTTTCATCAAAGCGCCAAGAGTCACACTATCAGCAATTCCTGAAACAGGAATACTTCTGGCAATCTGAAATTTTCTAACCGCTTCTTCGGTTATTGAACCAAAGAAACCAGTTTCAGAAACTTCAGCTGGGAAATAACCCAAGCGTTTAAGATTGACTTGCAACTGTCTGACATTTTCGTTGTCTGAACCGACTCTAAGAATATTGCCGAATTGCAAACTTACCGGCATTACTGAAATCGGCTCAATCGATTTTGCCCTGTCATTAACTCTCGTATCATTGTCTGATTGGGCAAAAACCACACCAGACACGACGAAAGCCAAGACAAAAACCAAAACCACAGAAAAACTGACTCTAATAAATTTTGAATTTTTCATAATTAACTTTGTTTATAAAGTAAAATCTAAAGTAATCTTTCGTTTCGACCACCAATGAAGACGTTGTATTACACCCATTCTTACACCCCGAATTTGACTAATAAATTGCAAAAGAGTAAAATAAGGACACTTGAAGTTCGCCCTCCGGCGGACTTAATTTTTAGAAAAATAAATAAAATAAATGTTTGACCTAAAAGTAATAAATTCAGTTTTAGAACAGCTTGAAGAAGAAAGGGGTGTGCCGAAAGAAAAGGCCTTTGAAGCCATAGAGTCGGCTTTGGCCACGGCCTATAAAAAAGAATACGGCGAACGAGGTCAAATTATCAAAGCCCAGTTTGATCCGCAAACCGGCCAAGCCCAATTTTTCCAAGTAAAGATAGTTGTGGATGAAAATACCGCAGTTGCCGACAAGGAAGCATTAGAGGAAATCAAAGCTGAACAACAAGACGAAAAAGAACCAGTTAAAGAATTATTCAATCCGGAACACCATATCTGGATTGAGGACGCCAAAAAAGTTAAGAAGGACACGCAAGTCGGCGAAGAATTGGTCTTTCCTCTTGAATCTAAGGGGGATTTCGGCAGAATCGCTTCACAGACAGCTAAACAAGTCATAATCCAAAAAATCAGAGAGGCCGAAAAAGTGGCGGTTCTTAAAGAATACGGTGCACAAGAAGGGGAAATCGTCAGTGGAACGGTTCAGAGAATTGAGAGAGGAAATATATTCATAGATGTTGGTAAAGCAACTGGAATTTTATCTTTTGAAGACCAAATACCAGGAGAAAGATTTTCACAGGGAGAAAGAGTCAGGGCGTATCTCTACAAAGTAGAAGAAAGTGCTAGAGGTATTTTTCTACGACTCTCCAGAACAAACCCGAAGTTTTTGGAAAAACTTTTTGAAGCTGAAGTGCCGGAAATCAGCGCTGAAACAGTAGTGGTCAAGACAGTCGCCCGAGAAGCCGGTTCGCGCTCAAAAATCGCAGTCGCCTCAATTGACGAACACATAGATCCAGTCGGTTCGATGGTCGGCCAGCGCGGAGTCAGAGTTTCCACAGTAATGTCCGAGCTTGGCGGAGAAAAGATTGATATAATAGAATGGTCTGAAGATCCGAAAAAATTTGTTGAAGATTCCCTGTCGCCTGCTAAAGTCATGGAAGTTGAGATAGATGAGAAAGAAAACAAAGCGATAGCGTTTGTTACGGAAGACCAACAGTCACTTGCAATTGGCCGTGGCGGACAAAATGTCCGACTGGCCGCCAAATTAACCGGCTGGAAAATAGATGTCAGGTCTGCCAAAGGCGAAAATCTGGCGGAAGCGGATGCAACGGGAGAAACAGAGATCAAAGAAAACCTTACAGAATAATAAAAATATAAATACGGAATAATTATGAATCTTCTCCACGACATAGACCCGGGGACAGCGGAAAAAATGAATGTGATTATTGAAATTCCGCGTGGCTCAAAAAATAAATACGAAATTGATAAAAAAACCGGCTTAATCGCTCTGGATCGGACAATGCACACCGCTCAAGACTATCCGATGGACTACGGCTTTGTTCCACAAACACTCTGGGATGACGGCGATGCCTTGGACGTCATAGTTTTAACCACTTTTCCGCTCTTGCCTTCCGTTTTAGTCCGAGCAAGACCGGTGGCAATTTTAAATATGACAGACAGCGGGGATAGCGATGACAAAATTATTGCCGTTCCAGTTGATGACCCGCGTTTTTCCGAAATACACGATTTGGCAGACATAAACAAGCACACTCTAAAAGAAATCGAGCATTTCTTTTCAACTTACAAAAAACTGCAAAACAAAGAAGTTGTGATTCTTGGATTTAAAGGCAAAGACGAAGCGCAAAAAGCATTTTTACGCTCGGTTGAAATGTATAAATCAGAAGACCGGAAGTAAGAAAACTTAGATATTTACGTCTTTGTAATAAGTAACGAGTTTTTTTATAAGTTTAAATTTATTATTTTAACAAAAACCATATGAAAAAAAATTTCATTTTTGTTTTGTCTTTGGGGCTGATTTTTTCAGCGCCAGCCGTTTATGCTGAAGTTGAGCAAGAAGCGCCTTCCCACAGGATAAACGAAGAAATCAATAGAACTTTGGGGAATATTATTCCAGTCCCAGAAGAAAATGTGCAAGGAGTTAATCCAGTTATCCGCGATTCCAGAATGAATCCGGCATCAGTTTCGCCAATCAGAAGCGGAGCAATGCCTGGTCGGGCAAGTTTAACTCAAATTGCCTCTTTGGTACCGCCAGAAGACAGAATCTTTGGCGACCTTAATGGCGACGGTCACGTTGATTTCACAGACTTCAAAATATTAGTCGAATCGTTCGGACCTTGTCCTGCGGTTAGCACAAGTTGCCCAGCCGACTTAAATAACGACAGAACAGTCAACACACTTGATGCCCTACTCCTTTTGAACAACTTCACTAGATATCAAGAAGATCTTCCTAGAATTTCTGGAGTTTTGGAAAAGTGTCAAACAGTCAGAGCATCAGAGCTTCAGAGAAGGTGTTTGGCGGTCTCAATGCAAGAAGAGGAGGTTAGCTTGAGAAGCAAGAATGTCTCTCCGGCTCTAGTTGAAAGAGCTGTCAGCAGAGCAGAACTAGCTGGAACAATGAGCCCAGAGCAGATTGAAAGAGGCGTTGAAATGCGCGTCAGAAATTACCTAAAATACATGAGTAATATGCTGACCAGAATGACTGCCGCAATAGAGAGATTAAATAATTTGGCGGACAGAATTGAATCAAGAATCGAAAAAAGTGAAGCTGAAGGCCAAGACCTAACCCAAGCTAAAAATCTTTTGGCCGAAGCCAGAACAAAAATCGAAGACGCTAGCGCCAAATTAACGACAGTATCCCAAAACTACCAAGAAATTTTGACAGGAGAAAACCTGACGGAAGAATTTGCTAGAATTAGAGAACTCGTCCACAACTTGAGAAACACAATACAAGAAGCTCATCAGGCGCTTGTGGAGGTTGTCATAAGTATGAGGTCACAATAAAATTAAAAAGTTAAAAAAATTTTATGGATAATTTTGAAAACAACCAAAACGCAAACTCTCAAACATCATCTGGAGACTCCAAATCTTGGGGCCCAACAATCGGCCTTGTTATTATCCTAGCTTTGATAATTGTCGGCAGTTTGTACTTCTTTATCAACGATGAAAGTCCAATAGGCCCATCGGCCAATGAGCCATCGGTTACTGATATAGAAAACGAATTGGGAGACTTTAGAAGTTTGGACGATTCAGACGAGTTGGCATCGATAGAAGCTGATCTCGAAAAAACAGACCTTAGCAATCTGGACGCCGAGCTAGAAGCCGCGGCAAGAGAAATCGAGGAAATCTAACAACAAAACTCTATACTCTATTCTGAAACAAAAAATCCCGCGCTTCTGCGGGATTTTTTGTTTAAACCCCAAACTTGAAAATAAAAAGCAAAAAGTATATAGTGCCTGGACGATGACAAACAAAAATTACAAATTGGAAATAAAAAAACTCGGGAACGCCGAGATAGAAATTGACCTGCAAATTTCAGCAGAAAAACTAGCGGAGCAGAGAAAAAAGATTGTAAAAAGATACAAAGAAAACTTGGAGCTCCCCGGTTTTCGTAAAGGAAACGCGCCGGAAAAAATGATTATTGAAAAAGTCGGCGAAGCTCGGATTCTCGAAGACGCCGCTGAAGAAGCTATTAAAGAAATTTATCCGCAAATTTTGTTGGAACACAAAATTGAAGCTATAGGTCGGCCGGAAGTTACCATTACAAAACTGGCTTTAGGCAACGAGCTTGGTGTAAAAATTAAAACCTCAATAGTGCCGGAAGTTAAATTAGCTGACTACAAAAAAATCGCTTCGGAAGACAAAAATCCGATTGAGGAGGATCCTGAAGTTGGTGATGACGAAGTTGAAAAGGTAATAGATTCAGTCAGACAGGCCCGAAAACAGGAAGATGGGAAATTGCCGGAATTGGATCAAGATTTCGTAAAAGAGCTTGGAAATTTCACAGATTTAGAAGACTTAAAACAAAAGATCAAACAAAATTTAAAAGAAGAAAAGAAGCACCAACAAAAAAACAAAAAAAGGACAGCAATTCTGGAAAAAATAATAAAAGATTCAGAAATTGAATTACCGGAAATTCTAGTAAGAGGAGAGTTGGAAAAGATGTTGGCGCAATTTAAAGAAGAGATAGAAGTCGCCGGTATGTCATTTAAAGATTATTTGGAAAAAACCAAGGCCGATGAAGAGAAAATAAGGCAAGATTGGCGTCCACAGGCAGAAAAAAGGGCTCAAAGCCAGTTGGTGCTGAACAAAATAGCCGCTGTGGAAAAAATTACCGCTGACCCGAAAATCTTGGAGCAAGAAGTTGAAAAGGTTATTAAAGAATACCCGGGTGCTGATAGAAATCGAGCTGAAATCTTTGTAGAAACAATTCTTATAAACACAGCGGTTCTGGAGTTCTTGGAGAATCAGCAGTAAAATAAAAAAGGAATATTGCCAAAAATTAAAATTTAAAAATGGCGATTTGTCTTTTTTATGGAAACAAACAAAAAACTGGGATTTACTCTAATTGAAGTTCTAATAGTCATTGGGATTCTGGCCATTTTGGCTGGCATAGTTTTAGTTGCTATTAATCCGGGGCATCAGTTCGCCCAAGCCCGCGACACGCAGAGGGCTAGCGCAATCCACGCTATTTTAAATGCTGTCGGCCAAAATATGGCTGAAAATAGAGGCATCTTTACCTGCAACGGAGTAGAAAAAGAAATTCTAACAAGTCAGGATGACAATGGCTTGCCAACCACAGTTATAAAATCTGGAAGCTCGCAAGGAGAAATTGATCTGTATGATTGCTTAGTGCCAAAATATATTGCCGAAATGCCAATTGACCCAAAAGACGGGCACCTAAAAGACAAAACTGATTACAATACCGGCTACTATATCGGCAAGACGGGCGCCGAGGAAGGAAATAGAATAATAATTTACGCCCGGTCGGCTGAAATTGACGAGAACATTCCAATGAAAGTTGTAAGATAGCTACTTTTTGGGAAATATAAATTGTTTCCAAAAAGGATCCTCAATTAACCAGGAGCTGAATTCCACATTATTTGAGACTCTGTCGCCTTGTCCGTTTGGATTGTTTTGCGGATGATAAGGCCCGCTCGGATCTCCCCACCAGTTTGAAGTGGCGGTCGTTGTCCCGGTGCCGGTGTGATATATGCCGTAGGAGGTATTCTCTTTAATTGAGCTTTGAGTGACGGAAACATTACCGCTAGTCCGCCGGTAGATCCCATAATTGTTCTTCTCAATCAAAGTGTCGGCGAGGGTAAGTTGTCCGCCGTCCACTAAAAGACCTCCGGGATTGATGCCGCAGTAGGCGCAAGTGTAGCCGCCATAGCGCAAGACGGCGTGGGAAAGATCGGCTGAACCATTCTCAAAGACAGTGATTTGCCGCCAATTGCTGGGAGCCGGCGATGAATTGTTGCCATCTCCGTTGGAGTCACCTCCGATTGTGTCGTCTCGGTAAGAGGTGAAGTAGATTTTGTTTTGTTGGGTTCCTTGGGCGTAGAGGTTTCCGTAGATGTTGAAGCGGGAGGAGGTGTTTTGAAATTTGACGATGGTATTGGGGTTAATTGTGAGAGTGGTATCGGCCGGTAAGGTGACGGTGCTGATAATGTAAGGGACACCAGGGTTCCAGATTTGGTTGCCTAAAAGAGTGCCTGAAATGTGGAAGCCGTTGCCTCCGGTGCCTGAAGTAGTGTTCCCTTGGTTGATGAAGTTAATGTTGGAAATGGAAAAGTAACCGTCTCTTGTTTGGTTGTTCTGGAAAGTATTGTTCAAAAGCGAAACAGTAGTTGTGGCGCTGGCGGAAGCATAGATACCGGTATCGGAATGGTTGGAGATGGTGGAGTTGGAGAGATATATGTCGTGGTTGCCGCCGGTTGAGAAGATGCCATAAGAAGTGTTGTTAGAAATGGTGGAGTTGGAAATGCTTGTAGTGCCGGTGATGTTTTTGAAATATATCCCATAATTGTTCTTCTCAATCAAAGTGTCGGCGAGGGTAAGTTGTCCGCCGTCCACTAAAAGACCTCCGGGATTGATGCCGCAGTAGGCGCAAGTGTAGCCGCCATAGCGCAAGACGGCGTGGGAAAGATCGGCTGAACCATTCTCAAAGACAGTGATTTGCCGCCAATTGCTGGGAGCCGGCGATGAATTGTTGCCATCTCCGTTTGAATCACCGCCGACCGTATCGTCTTTGTATGAGGTGAAGTAGATTTTGTTTTGTTGGGTTCCTTGGGCGTAGAGGTTTCCGTAGATGTTGAAGCGGGAGGAGGTGTTTTGAAATTTGACGATGGTATTGGGGTTAATTGTGAGAGTGGTATCGGCCGGTAAGGTGACGGTGCTGATAATGTAAGGGACACCAGGGTTCCAGATTTGGTTGCCTAAAAGAGTGCCTGAAATGTGGAAGCCGTTGCCTCCGGTGCCTGAAGTAGTGTTCCCTTGGTTGATGAAGTTAATGTTGGAAATGGAAAAGTAACCGTCTCTTGTTTGGTTGTTCTGGAAAGTATTGTTCAAAAGCGAAACAGTAGTTGTGGCGCTGGCGGAAGCATAGATACCGGTATCGGAATGGTTGGAGATGGTGGAGTTGGAGAGATATATGTCGTGGTTGCCGCCGGTTGAGAAGATGCCATAAGAAGTGTTGTTAGAAATGGTGGAGTTGGAAATGCTTGTAGTGCCGGTGATGTTTTTGAAATATATCCCATAATTGTTCTTCTCAATCAAAGTGTCGGCGAGGGTAAGTTGTCCGCCGTCCACTAAAAGACCTCCGGGATTGATGCCGCAGTAGGCGCAAGTGTAGCCGCCATAGCGCAAGACGGCGTGGGAAAGATCGGCTGAACCATTCTCAAAGACAGTGATTTGCCGCCAATTGCTGGGAGCCGGCGATGAATTGTTGCCATCTCCGTTTGAATCACCGCCGACCGTATCGTCTTTGTATGAGGTGAAGTGGATTTTGTTTTGTTGGGTTCCTTGGGCGTAGAGGTTTCCGTAGATGTTGAAGCGGGAGGAGGTGTTTTGAAATTTGACGATGGTATTGGGGTTAATTGTGAGAGTGGTATCGGCCGGTAAGGTGACGGTGCTGATAATGTAAGGGACACCAGGGTTCCAGATTTGGTTGCCTAAAAGAGTGCCTGAAATGTGGAAGCCGTTGCCTCCGGTGCCTGAAGTAGTGTTCCCTTGGTTGATGAAGTTAATGTTGGAAATGGAAAAGTAACCGTCTCTTGTTTGGTTGTTCTGGAAAGTATTGTTCAAAAGCGAAACAGTAGTTGTGGCGCTGGCGGAAGCATAGATACCGGTATCGGAATGGTTGGAGATGGTGGAGTTGGAGAGATATATGTCGTGGTTGCCGCCGGTTGAGAAGATGCCATAAGAAGTGTTGTTAGAAATGGTGGAGTTGGAAATGCTTGTAGTGCCGGTGATGTTTTTGAAATATATCCCATAATTGTTCTTCTCAATCAAAGTGTCGGCGAGGGTAAGTTGTCCGCCGTCCACTAAAAGACCTCCGGGATTGATGCCGCAGTAGGCGCAAGTGTAGCCGCCATAGCGCAAGACGGCGTGGGAAAGATCGGCTGAACCATTCTCAAAGACAGTGATTTGCCGCCAATTGCTGGGAGCCGGCGATGAATTGTTGCCATCTCCGTTTGAATCACCGCCGACCGTATCGTCTTTGTATGAGGTGAAGTGGATTTTGTTTTGTTGGGTTCCTTGGGCGTAGAGGTTTCCGTAGATGTTGAAGCGGGAGGAGGTGTTTTGAAATTTGACGATTACTCCGGGCTCTAAAGTTAAAGTTACATTTTCAACCACCGTCACTGACCCCTGAATTAAATACACATACCCCGCTTTCCATGTTGTGTCTTCGGTGATATTTCCGGAAACATTTATTACCGGAAGTGGATCATCCCCGCCTCCACCAGGTGGAATCGGCGGACATTCTGTCCACCAGAAAACACCTGGATTTTGAAGGTCAATGCCACAATCTATAAAATTTGGATAACCAGGATAATATGTGTAATATTTTTTAATCCCATAAGGATCAAGTTTAGTACCAAACTGCCCTATTCCGTCCTTTGACCATTCAAGATGTAGATGAACTGTTCCCGGTGGATCGGTGAACCCAGTAGCACCAGCAATACCTATTAAATCACCTTCATTAACTGCCGTTTGTGTATAAGCGGGTAAGGGTGAGCTTTCTAGATGAGCGTAAACGGTATAATAAGGGGGTGAGCCGGTTTGATGGTCAATAACAACATAATTACCCCACGTTGGACTACCATTTGGTCTATACTCAGCTACTCCTCCCGCCACAGCGAGAATTTCAAACTCTTGCCAGTTTCCTGACTGTCCTTTGAAATAATCTATTCCTTTATGCTCATCTGTTTCCTGTTCATCATAGTACCATCCGTGCTTGAGAAAAACTTCAAGATCAGTAAAAGGTAGATATAATATTCTTGGGTTGGCAAAAACAGATAAAACTACAGCAAAGAAAATGAGTGTTCCAAAAATTATGCTTAATATCTTAGTGGTTTTCATAAGCAATTTCGCTAAAGGTAAATGATTGAATCACGTCCTCAAAAACAGACCTGTATTCTTGAAGTTGGCCAGTTCCCAAAGTTTCAAGATTCGGAATCCCTAAAGTGAGCACATAAAGCAATCCATCTCTACCAACAAAATATACGCTTTTACCTCCCCCGAGTTCTGTTTTGTAATCTACTCTTACAACTGATACTGGTGTTTGGTCCTTATAAATATTAAGGGTTGATTCAGAAACACTGGTTATTGTTTCAGGGCCTTTTCCGGTTCGTTCTACGATTGTGTTTTTGAAAGAACTTATTGGAGCGCAGTTGCAGGTGGATATTTCAATCTTCGCCCCTTGTATGAGATGGCCTTCCGCGCCCTCTTGCTGTTGTGCTACGGGGTCCCATAGTCCTACTGCCTCATAGCCGTTGCTTTTATAAGTGCCGAGCAACCAATCTGATAAATACTCAAAAGAATAACCGAGTTCTGGGTGAGTATAGGTTGTTGCTGGCTTTTGTGTATCAGTAATTATTGGGAGAATCGGGTCGCTAGAACTAGTGGTTTTTGATTTACCCTCCACAACATCTTTTTCTGTTTCAGAATTAGAAATAAGAGATTGTGTAGAATTCGTGGTGTCTGCTACAGCAAGTAAAGATAGAGTGAACAGACCCAAAACAAGAATAGTGATAAAAAGATGTTTTTGTTTGATCATCATATCGTTTTAAACGATTTTATAAATAATTTAAATTCCTGATAATCTTTTCGCATAACTTCTGGAACTTCGTTGTCATTAAGATAGACAACGGTATAGGCGTGAGGACTAATAACTTTTCTTTCTTTTCTATCGTCTGGAATAGTATTAGAAATAGTCAGACATTCTTCCCAGGATAGTCGTGTTTGTGTTTGCTCCATTCTTATACTGGAAAATTTACTATTTGGAAGTTCTCTTGAGGTTGCTAGATTGAATTCACACTGATCTCCCTCTACCTGTAAATATACTAAGTTTTTCAACTGTTGATCAGTTCTTTGAGCAGAATTTATGTTAAAGCGAATTTTACTCTGATCATTACCTGGTATGCCTATAACCATTGAAACTATTGGAGTTACCGGAGAAACTGCAACTTCCCCCCACTCCCTTGGATACCTAAACTCAAACCCTAACTCCTCATTTCGATACGTCTGCCAATCGGAAGTATCAACCTCCCCATTTTGGACAACTCCATTCTCCGGTGCGACGGCTCGGTTGGTGTTGAAAGCCCAAACCGCTCCGACTACAACCAGAGCTACAACAATAACTAAGACGATTATTGATTTTTTCATTTAAAAAAAATTAGATTCATAAAATTTGACCCGAAACAAAATATACTATCTAATCTAAATTTTTACAAACACTTTTATACACAAAAAGGCCTGAAAAACGTCAGGCATCACTACCCTATTTCGAGAGCCCACCAACAATCCGAAAAAACTAACCTCTCTGCCTTCTCGGTCGGCTAGACTGAAGAAGATATTTCTTAGGATCTTTATCTAGATCAATAAAATCATCAGCTACTTCTATGAGCCGGCTTGAAGCCGAGCGCCTGAAAGAAGCAACTTCAACCTGACAACCTTGATTGGTCTTAAGATACTCAACAAGAGGCACGAAATCACCATCACCCGAAACCAAAACAACAGCGTCAAGTTTCGGCGCAAATTTTATAGCATCAACAGCAATCCCGACATCCCAATCCCCTTTTTTAGCCCCGCCAGCAAAAATCTGGAGGTTTTTTGTCTTGGTTTCTATCCCAAGTTTAACCAATGCCTCAAAAAAGGCCTTTTCCTCGCCGGTTTCCGTCGTTATGACATAAGCAATAGCTCGAATTATGAGTCGATCAGAGACCGCGTCTTTTAAAACTTGCCCGAAGTTAACTCGAGCGTTGTATAAATGCTTGGCACTGTGATAAAGATTCTGGGTATCTATGAAAACTCCAACTTTCTGATGCGCGTGTTTAATTACAGACATAAAACACTTTAAAAACGAGAAGGATTCTCGTCGTAAAAATTTATCTTATAAAATAGGCATTATTTAACCTTTTTAAGTTCTAACTTTTTTAAAACAGACCTATATCTGGCCGGATTTTTTTTGGCAAGATAATTCATATGCTTTTGGCGTTTAGCAACTAGACCCAAAAGACCTCTTCTTGAATGATTGTCTTTATTGTTTTTCTTTAAATGACCAGAAAGCTCTTCTATCCTTTTTGTTAAAATGGCGATCTGAACTTCCGGGGACCCAGTATCAGAATCATGGATTTTTACAGCTTTTATGGCCCTTTGTTTCTTATTCTTTGTCAACATAGCTATATTCTAGCATAATTTAATAAAATATCAATTCAAAAAAATGGGGCTGCCAGACTTTCACCTTTCGGTTCAGTCTGGACAGCCCTTCCGGGGTCAACGGTACCTTTCCTGGCGACTGTTCTGGTCGCCGATGACTGCTCCCCCGACGCCACCGATGATCGCACCGGCGGCCGCGCCCTGCCCCATGCTACCGGTAAGGGACCCAAGTCCCATTCCAGCCAGAGCCCCGAGCGCGGCGCCAGACAAGGCACCTTCCCCGGCATTTGAGCAGCCGGAACCGAACGCGACCACGAACAGTAGCGTTCCTGCCGCCGCCAAAGGCGCGGACTTCTGCCTTTGCCTTTTCATTCCCCGCTCCTTTTTCTTGTCTCTCAAGAAACCAACAGCAACAAGCCGAAGGTCCAAGAGGTTTTCGAAAAATCTACCTTTATTATAGCAAAACAAAGCAAAAAGTCAATTAAAATAGGTAATGTCTAAACACTTTTGGCACTTTTTACTAGATTTAATGGATGTGTGTAAAAATGGCCAAAAATAGGGCACCGCTTGTGGTCATCTTAATCTCCAAAGAGAAACTGGGTTCCGCCGAATCCAAGACTGCCAAGCACAAGGGCGGTCGGTTTTTCATTTTCATCCGTGTTATCATTTAGCCGTGAAAATCATATCTTGGAACGTAAATGGCATAAGGGCTTGCTATAAAAAGGGTTGTTGGGATTGGTTTTTGAACGAAAAGCCCGATATTCTCTGTCTTCAAGAGACCAAAGCTCATCCAGACCAACTTCCGGAAGAGGTCAGAAATCCTCAAGGATATTTCAGCTTTTTTGACCACTCCAAAGAAAAAAAGGGCTATAGCGGAGTTGCCATTTATTCAAAAGACAAACCGGACGCAGTTGAAGAAGGAATGGGGCAAGAAAAATTTGATAAAGAAGGACGGCTTTTAACGGCTTATTTTGGTGATTTAGCTTTAATAAATGTCTATTTTCCAAACGGCGGGAGCGGGCCGGATAGATTAAAATTCAAACTTGAATTCTACGAAGAATTCTTAAAATTCACAGAAAATCTAAGAAAAATGGGGCTTTCTGTCATATTTTGTGGAGATATAAACACCGCACACAAAGAAATTGATCTGGCCAGACCAAGAGAAAATTCAAAAAACACAGGTTTTCTTCCAGAAGAACGCGCGTGGATAGACAAAGTCATAGCAAGAGGATATTTGGATGTATTTCGTCATTTTTACCCCGACATAAAGGAAGCTTACACCTACTGGGATATGAAAACTTTTGCCAGAAACCGAAATGTTGGTTGGAGAATTGATTATTTTTTTGCCAGTCAAGATCTTATGCCAAATTTAATCTCAACAAAAATACACAGCGAAATCTTTGGTTCAGACCACTGCCCTATTTCTTTAAATATAGCCAAATAATCATTACTCGTTCGAGTTATCCACATATTTGTCCTTTAAAAACTTTTATGTCCTTTATTAATTTGTATAATTAAAAAGGATGTCTTTTAGGCAACCTCTGTTGCCGAGTAGATGTTGTTCTTCAGCGGTTCAACCGCAAAACGCCCGAACGGAGATGTTCGATAAATACACACTACAAACTTCATCTTAAAAACTAGGTATAATTATCTGATATTTCTGCTCGTGGCGATTAAAGACAAAAAAGCCTCGCAACCGCGAGGCTTTGTCTGTTTCAAGTGAAACCTGTATCTTGGCTATTTAACATAGTATTTTCCACGAATTTCAGCCAATTTTTTGTTTTCCTCCTCTTCCTTCCTACCTTTTGCGCTTTGCCCTATCTTCTCAAGTTCTGAATTTGCCAATTTTGATAGCTCAACTGCCCTATTTTCTAAGTATTTTTCATCATTTAAAGACGGGTCATCCAAAACATCTTCAAGTAGTGCGTGCAGAATAAAACCTATTCTTGGTCCGGGTGTTTCTTGTGTAACTTCCATTATTCTCGCACCATCTATCTTTAGCATAGATACAGAGACTGGGTCAGCAATAACCTCTTCTATCATTGAATGGAATTTCCTTAATCTATATGGGCTTTCTTTTGGCCTCCCTGTTCCTATTCGATCACAAGACCTTAAATCCATTAATTCCCAAATATCTTCTTTTCCCACATTCGCAACCAATCTTCTCACCGCAGAAAGTGTTATTTTATCGGTGTCAGAAAAGAACATGTGCCATCTAACCAGTTTAGAAACTTTCTCAACCGTTTTCACGGGAAACTTCAGTCTTTTTAATATTCTCTCTGTTTCACGTGAACCAACAACATCGTGACCGTAAAAAGTCCAATCCTTTTTTTCTTCTGACCACCTCCTAGTATTTGGCTTTGAAATATCGTGGAATAGAGCTGATAGTTTCACGTGAAAAGACATATTTTTGTTGGCTGCATGCTGTAAACTCTTTAAAAGGTGCGTCCAAACATCGTAAGAATGCGCTTTATTTTGTTTTATCCCAACAGCTCTTTCCAATTCTGGTAAAAATTCTTTTAAAATACCTAGCTCTTGGCAAAGAATAAGGCCATTTTCTGGGCTTTTTGACATTATTATTCGAGAAAACTCATCTCTTATCCTTTCTTGAGATATGTTTCTTATGAAACTCGAACCGGAAACAATCGCTGTCCTTGTTTGCTTTTCAATTTCAAATCCCAACTCCGAAGCTAAACGGACAGCTCTTAGAATTCTTAAACCGTCTTCTCCAAATCTTTCTTCTGGTTTGCCTACGGCCTTTATAATTTTGTCTTTTATATCAACTTGTCCTTTATATGGGTCAATAACTTGTCCTTTATGTGGGTCTAGAGCTATGGCGTTTATAGTGAAATCCCTACGGCTCAAGTCTTTCTCCAATGTTGTCCCGAACTTAACTTCATCTGGCCTTCTAAAATCAGAATAGCCGGTCTCTTCTCTGTAGGGGGTGATTTCTACGACTTTCAAAGTCTCGTCTAAATTTCCATCGTCTGGCGAATCGTTAACAACCCCGACAGTACCGTATTCATTTTCGTAGAATGAGTTTTTAAAAATCTTCATTATCTCGTCGGGTAGGGCATTGGTGGCAAAATCCCAATCCTTCGGTTTCAATCCAATAATCAAATCTCGAACACAACCGCCCACAAGATAAGCTTCAAAACCGGCATTTTTCAACTCTTCGGCAATTTTTATTATTTCCTTAGGAATTTTAGGATTGTTCAGATGCATAATCTTAAATTTTATTACAGACTTTGATTTTTCGCTAATTTTTCAATATAATTTTAGGCATCGCCCCCGTAGTTTAATGGATAGAATAACCGGCTTCGAACCGGTTGATGTGGGTTCAATTCCTGCCGGGGGCACCGCGTTGGAAAAGTTAATCATTGGATTTTTGAGTGAAAAATGACCTGAAATATGGCTGTTTTTTATCTTCACGAAACCTTGACAAACTAGTATAAATTGCTATACTAATATTTAGAGCAATCACCATGATGGCTTGTTCACTTCACTCAGCGATCTTGGGACAACTCAAGACGCAAAGAAGAAAGGAGTAGTACCATGTCGAGTCTAGTTCTTTTGAATCGCGAAGGAGAAGTCGTCCGCAAACTCTCGTTCGTCACCCTGCCGGATGACTTCGTCGTTCCGGAGGGGATGACTGTGAGTTGGAGGATGGGGATTAATGTCTCTTCCACAGATCCGCGAGAGGGTTGGCGCGGCCCCCAGGAGCCGTTGGAAGCTTACTTCTACCTCGGCAACGCACATGGACAAGTGTGTCGCAATGGGTTCAAGGAGTACGAACAGAACGATCAGCATCTTCTGCGGTTCGGCTCTCGAAACTTGATCTTAACCGTGCAGGGCACTTCGGCGAAGGATGTGATGAAGTTGCGTGAGCGCATCCTGCATATCATCCACTCGGGTGCAAGTTGGGACGTCAGCAACGACCTCAATCCCAATCCGAAGAAGAGCTTACTGCATGAGCTCAAGAAGATGGTGGGAATGAACGAGTAGAACATCCCTCCACAGCCAGGCCGCCTAGTAGCGAAAGCGAACGGTGGTCTTTTCATTTTTAATAATTTAAAAGAACAAAGAATTTGCCGCCAAGACTGAAATTCGTTAGAATTTCAGTAATCCGAACTCCGACAAAGAAAAACATTGTTTATAATAACTAATAAATGATGACCGATAACCAAAACTAACAACAAATTACTCTGGACAATGAATTTATTATTCTGTTATTATGGTTATCGTTAACTTTTACAAGTTAAAAGTTTTAATGATACTGCGGGTATAGTTTAGTGGTATGACAGGTCCTTGCCAAGGATCAGACGGGAGTTCGATTCTCCCTACCCGCACACTAAATTTTTACCATTGGTTTTTACCCTGTGCCGTGCGCTATCACAAAATTATCGTGCGGACACACTAGCATCAAAATATAACTTCTTAACGACAATATCTGTGGATAACTCTGGGGAAATGTGCATAAAGGACAAAATTTTATTGGACAAAAAATTATTATTTTTCACCCAAAAATCCTTTGTTTAAGCCGTAAAAATGGTATTTTCATTTAAAAGTCAAAAAGACAATAAAAAATTGCCGGAACATTTAGAAACAGGGGAGTTAGGTGAGGAAATTGCCTGCAAATTCCTCAAAAATAAGGGTTATAAAATACTTAATCGTAATTTTAGACGAAAATTTGGGGAAATAGACATTGTCTCTAAAAAAGACATTTTTTATTATTTCATTGAAGTCAAAACTAGTCTTGAGAAAGAAGATAGGGAATTGAATCGGCCGGAAGAAAGAGTCGAGAAGCATAAGATAAAGAGAATCGGCATGGCTGTCCAAACGTATTTATTACAAAATAAAATGGAAAATTCTGATTGGAAATTCGCGGTAATTGCAATTCTATTAAGCCCGGACCGAAAAACAGCAAAAGTCCGGATGATTGAGGACATTCTGCCGGAATAGAAAAATTAGATAGAAACCAAATCTTTATTTGATCGAGACACCGAGAGTGTTTCCCACCCTCATAACATGCTCCATCGTTCTATTCCGAACACAGGCCAAGAAGTTGGCTTGCTCACCCCTCACCCCACTTCGTTTCGTTCGGAGCGCCGAGAATCGAACTCGGACCGCATGGTCCCAAACCATGTATACTACCGTTATACTACGCTCCGTCTTTTTTCTTCAACATCGCTATGCTAGCATATTTCTCAAGAACAATGAATGTTTTAATGAAAAGATTTCAAAGAAAAATAGAGGACTTTGAGTGTTTGAATTGCAGACAGTTTGTGAAAGGAAACGGCTACACCAATCATTGCCCCGTTTGCCTTTGGAGCCGGCATGTAGATATAAACCCGGGGGACAGGGGCTCGGACTGCGGTGGACTCATGAAGCCGATTTCTTTTTTCAAGAGAAGCCAGAAAAATCTATTGTTGCACAAATGCCTCTCATGCGGTTTAGAAAAAACAAATAAGTTGGATGTAAATGACGACTTCCAGAAAGCTTTAGATGTTGATAATTGAGGGATAAATATTTTGACTTTTCTAGATATAGTGTATAATAGGGAAGAATCTGGCTAAAAGCCGGATTTAATAATTATCAATACATCCTGATTTGTCTGCCGCTAAAATAAATTTTTGATGGCAGGTTTTGCAGGGTTAATATAAAAAACAATGGACGACAATCAAACACCAGTAGACAACGGAGAAGAAACTACCCCGGCTCCTGAAACTGAAGGAACAGAAGGAGGTGGAGAAGGTTCTATGTAACTTTCACTGACTTTTCAGAAACAAAAACCTCGACAAATTTGTCGAGGTTTTTGTTTTTTGCTAGTATTTTAGAGTTTAGAAAAAGGGCGGGATTAGTTAAATGGTATAATAGCGGTTTTCCAAACCGCGGTCGGGAGTTCGATTCTCCCATCCCGCACCGAACGTAGTGAGGAAGGGATGAGCAGGCAAACTGCTTTGCCTGCGTGGAGAATCGAAGGTCGGAGCTTCTCGCCAAAGGCGAGAGCGAGACGGGGTAGCGAAATTTTGCGAAGCAAAATATTTGTGACCGATTCTCCCATCCCGCACCGAACGTAGTGAGGAAGGGATGAGCAGGCAAACTGCTTTGCCTGCGTGGAGAATCGAAGGTCGGAGCTTCTCGCCAAAGGCGAGAGCGAGACGGGGTAGCGAAATTTTGCGAAGCAAAATATTTGTGACCGATTCTCCCATCCCGCACCGAACGTAGTGAGGAAGGGATGAGCAGGCAAACTGCTTTGCCTGCGTGGAGAATCGAAGGTCGGAGCTTCTCGCCGAAGGCGAGAGCGAGACGGGGTAGCGAAATTTTGCGAAGCAAAATATTTGTGACCGATTCTCCCATCCCGCACCAAAACAAAAACATCCTGCTTTTAGCAGGATGTTTTTGCAGACCTTATGGAAATTCCTTTTCTCTTGAGCCGTTATTTTACAGCGTCTTTAAGACCTTTGGCGGCTCTAAACTTAGGAACCTTCATTGAAGGAACCTGAATACTCTCGCCGGTGCGAGGATTTCGAGCGGTTCTTGCGGCGCGAGTTTTAACTGAAAAGATACCGAGGCCGGCAATAGAAACTTCGTTACCTTGTTTCAAGGCACTAATAATTGAATCAACTACCGTATCAACGGCCTGCTCGGCTTGAACTTTGGTACCACCGATCTTGGCGTGAACGGCCTCCACAATTGATGCTTTATTCATAGTAAAACGATTTTTACTGATAAATTGTCAGAAAGGAAATTCGACTTTTCCTTATTCCACAAAGCTTTCTTGCTTTATAGCTCAAAAAACATTATATATCAAGGTTTTTTAAGAGCAAGTGTTCTTCACAATTCAAATCTAGACGTTCCAGGAAAAAATTATTATCTGATATCCTCTCTACTGCTGACCCCTACCGAGCATATTCTACAACTCTAGTTTCTCTAATAACAGTTACTCTTATTTCACCCGGATATTTTAGCTCATTTTCAACTCTTAAAGCTATATCTCTAGCCATTTTTTGGGCATCTAAATCAGAAACTTGATCTGGAGTAACAAAAATCCTGATCTCTCTTCCGGCTTGCAGAGCGTAAGATTTTTCAACCCCCTTAAATGAATTGGCTATTGCCTCAAGCTCTCCAAGGCGTTTCAAATAGTTTTCCACCGTATCTCTTCTGGCGCCCGGGCGTCCCCCAGAAATAGCATCAGCCACCTGAACGATTATTGACTCTATGGTCTCGTAAGGGTATTCACCATGATGGGCCTGCATAGCTTTTATAATCTCTTCGCTAGCGCCAAACTTTTGAAGAATTCTGCGTCCGATCTCGACGTGGCTACCGGCTACTTCATGGTCAAGGGCTTTGCCGATATCGTGTAGAAGAGCGCCGGCTTTAGCTACAGCAATGTCTGCCCCAAGCTCTTCGGCAAGCATTCCAGCAATATGGGTCATTTCAATTGAGTGTTGGAGCACGTTTTGACCATAACTGGTACGGAAATGGAGTCGGCCTAGAATCATAATAATTCTTGGATCAAGATTCAAAACCCCGCATTCGTAAGCCGCTTGTTCACCTTTTTCTTTAATTATCTTGCTAATTTCCTCTTTTGATTTAGCAACCATCTCCTCAATTTTTACCGGCTGAATTCTGCCATCTAAAATAAGATTTTCCAAAGCCACTTTAGCAACTTGACGTCGGATAGGGTCAAAAGAAGAAAGAGTGATAGAGCCCGGTGTGTCATCAATTATAACTTCAACGCCAGTTACCCGCTCAAAGGCCTTGATATTACGCCCTTCTTTGCCGATAATTTTACCCTTCACTTCATCAGAAGGAATTACAACGTTTGTGGTCATAATGTCTGAAGAAACCGAAGACGCCAACCTCTGAATCGTAGTAGCTAAAATATCTTTCGCCTTTCTCTCCAAGCGCTCATTTGCTTGGGATTCAAGTTTTTGCATCCGGGCAACCAAATCTTCTTCGCTCTCTTTCTCAACAGAAGCAAAAAGTTCCTTTCTGGCCTCGTCCTTGCTTAATTGACTTATTTTCTCAAGCTCCGATTGACGTTGTTTCAAAACCTCATCAACTTTATCCTTAATCGCCCTGACTTCAACAACTTTCTGTCTTATACTTTCAGCTTCTTTGTCTATATCAACCTGCCTTTTATCCAAAAATTCTTCTTTTTTTATCAACCTCTCTTCTTGCCTCTTAATTCCAACCTCTCTTTCTTTGATTTCTTTTTTTGCTTCTTCAAGAAATTTTCTGGCTTTTTCTTCAGCTTCCGAAACAATTTTCTTAGCTTCGGTATTAGCTTCAAAAATTCTCTGCTTGATTTCAAGCTCAACAGAACCCTTTTTGCCAAGTGAAATAATCCAACGCAAAAAGTAGCCAAAAGCGATTCCGGCTAAACCCGCCGCTATAAGCAACAGCAACACTATTTTTAACGACATAAAAGCGAATGAATTCGCTTTCTTCTGAACTTTCTATTTTCTAACGCAGAAAAATCCTAAAAAGGAAGTAAAGAATTTGGTAAGATTGGTTTTTTCTTGAACATGACCTGAAAATTTAGGAAAAATCCGAAAGAAAAGCTAAAAAGAAGCGAAATCATCAAATTAAAAAAATAAAAGTACTTTTTTATAGTACTCTATAGTTTCAAAAAAGTCTAGGAAAAAGCCCCGGGGCGTGGAAACGCCCCGGGGCCGGTATTCGCAGGAGCCAGTTTTACCCGTTTTCTTGCCCCACAGGGCGGGTGGCCGGTCTAGAGCCGATTGAGCGTCAGACCTTTGACCGACAGGCACCAACTGGACAACCTGCAAAACCTAGAACAGACAAATTAAGTATAACAAAGAGGGAACAAGACGCAAGTAAATCAAGAACTTTTTGGTTGGTGAATCTTATCTATAATTCCGTATTTTTTGGCTTCTTCCGCCGACATAAAATAGTCGCGATCCACATCTTTTTTGATTTTTTCCAACGACTGACCGGTTTGTTCGGCTAAAATCTGATTTAATTTGTCTCTGGTTTTTAAAATTTGTTTAGCGGTAATTTCTATGTCCGTTGCTTGACCTTGCGCCCCACCCCATGGCTGGTGGATCATAACTTCAGAATTTGGCAGAGCAAATCTTTTACCTTTGGCACCAGCAGAAAGAAGAATAGCAGCACCTGAAGCGGCAATACCCACACAGACCGTAGCGACATCCGGTTTTATGTGGTTCATGGTATCGAGCATCGCTAAAGTAGAAGTTACCGAACCGCCTGGAGAGTTAATATACAAAGACACGTCCTTTTTGTTGTCTTCTGATTCTAAAAACAAAAGCTGGGCAATAACTAAGTTAGCAACATAATCGTCAATCGGCCCACCCAAAAAAATAATTCTTTCTTTTAGGAGCCGAGAATAGATGTCGTAGGCCCTTTCGCCAAATTGGCTTTTTTCTATAACTGTTGGTATAAGCATTTTGTTTTTATGGAATCTACAATTATTATAATGTTTGAAATTTATCAAAAATTCCCATGAAAGTCCATCGCTTTTTTATAGAACAAAAAATAAACGAGAAGCAGGAAATAGTCGTGAAAGAAAAGAATCTGATAAATCAATGGAAAAATGTTCTGCGACTAAAAACTGGCGGTTCAGTCATTCTCTTTGACGGCGGTGATTTTGAATTTCAGTGTGTTATAGAAAATCTTAGTAAAGATGGCGCGAAATTTTCAGTCGTTGAAAAAAGAAAAGTGGAACAAAGCATAAAGTTTGAACTTGAACTTTTCCCAGCTTTTATTAAAAAAGATCGATTTGAGTGGATTCTGGAGAAGGGAGTTGAGCTGGGTGTTAAAAAATTCTCGCCGATAATTTCTGAAAGGAGTATCAAACAAAAAATCAATTTGGAAAGAAGCCGAAAAATAATAAAAGAAGCGGCGGAGCAATCAGGCAAAAATATGTTGGCAGAAATCAGTGAACCGAGAATTTTAAGTGAGGTGATAAAAAATAGAGCTTCTGATATTTTTTACTTCGCCCTTGACCCAAGAGGTGAGAAATTTTCATTAGAAAAAATCCGATTTAACAAAGCTGGTGTTTTCATCGGCCCGGAAGGCGGTTTCGCACAAAAAGAAATTGAGAGTTTTAAAAATAACGATATCCCAGTCTATTCGCTTGGCAATCAGATTTTGCGGACTGAAACTGCCGCTATCAGTATCACCGCTAAGATTCTTTTAAACTGAAAATTTAGATTTCTTTTAAAGAAATAATTTCAAAATTTAACAAATCAAAAACTCCGGTTAAGGAAGTGTGGGTTTTGCCAACTTTGGCTTCGGTCATAACTTTAAAATTCTGATTATCTAAAAAACTAATTTCTTTTATCAAACACGTCCCACCATCTAAAAACAATTCTTCGGAAGTAGAACTTGGTTGCCAATTCGGATTTTGAACAACCCGCAAAACCGCTTGGTCAAAACAAGAGAGTGCTAAATTGAATCCGATTTCTTTACTCTCTCTGTCCAAAACTCCGAAAAAACTTTTAATACCTTCAAGTGACGAAGAAGAAACCGCGGTAAAGGCCATAAAAGAAATTATAACCACTGCCAAAAGCGCTGCGTATCCTTCGGTTTTTTTCTTTCTAATTTGTTTTTTCATAACCAAAACGAGCTGATTGAAACTGTCGACCTCCGACCATAAAACTGGTCTCGACTAAAAAATTTTGAACTGGCACATCGGAATGATTAAAAAATCTCAAATTCTCAAAAACCACTTTTTCGTCATGCAAAAAAATTTCTTCTTCATCAACTTCCATAACAACCAATCCGTTGTCTAGAAAAATTTTTGTAGTCTTTTCAAATTCATCCTTTATCAAAAGATATTCAGTCGTTTCACCAGACGCTGGCTTAAGAACTTTGGAGGTGTCGGACAAAAGCCAATTTATTTTTTTCAAAACAAATTCGGCTTCGTCAATGACCAACACTTCTTCTGATAAATCTTGGTCTGAAAAAGATAAGTGGTAAAAACTGGAAGCGACTCCTCCAACAAAAACCAAAAAGAGCGCCAAATAGATAACTGCTTCTAGTAAAAGAAATCCGTCATTATTTCTAATTGTTCGTTTCATTACTTTTCCGGCGCGATTATTACTAATTTACTTGGCTGTTCTGTCACAACATAAAAAATGTCATCTTCACAATCCAAGGAAGTCGGTTTCCCCGGTAGTTCTATATTAAAAGAATTTTCATCCAAAACACCGTCTTGGAAATCAAAAAACCTAATTTTGTTTTCATTGTCAAAAGTTGTTACTGCAATAATCAAACCTTCTCTGAAAATTAAGTCTCGCACACTCTCTTTGATTGATAATCCAGTAATAAATTCAGGCGATTCTGGCTGTTTCATATTAAAAACCAAAAGCTCATTGTAATCGTCATTTGGATTTAAAACAGATCGACCTAATACCAGAAGATCGTCTAATAAAAATAATTTTTGTCCGGAATGATTAGGGTTGCTGGAAGAATCGACCGAAATCTTAATCGGTTCGGATTGCGGGCTATTCAAATCAACGATTCTTAACGGGTGCGGATTGACCGAGGCCAAAAAAGCAAAGTTATTCTTCACAACAATGTCATTAACTCGACTGCCTATGTCCCAAGACCAAACTAGATTCGGATTCAGGGGGTCTTTCACGTCCAGAATATGAAATTCCGGTCCGTAATTTTCAGACGCCGCCGTTCCTAAATAAATTTTATTTTTTGAATAGTGTAAGCTCACACCTTGACCGGGGTCTTTGATTTCAGGATCGTCTGACCTAATTTTAAAATTAGAGATAGACGAATCCGACAAATTTATTACTTGTAATTGAGAAGCAAGCGAATGGGCGGCGAGAAAGACAAAGCCGGAAGCAGAACGTAGAAAATTCAACCTTAGTCCTGTTGCCAAAGATTCAAACAAAAAAGGATCGCTTGGATCTCTCACATCAACAATTAAAAAATTGTTGCCAGCGCCAGACTCCAGGGTGACATAAGCAAGGCCGTAAGAGACATCCACGCCTGACGCAGACGTTGATCCTGGCAGTGAGAACGCTTCTCCAAGAATTTTATATTTTTTTGCTGGCGGTAATTTTCTGTAACAAGTTGATTGTCCGATACTGCTCTGCCAATCTGAAACTAAAACTGACAAAACAGAGGGGCGAGAGTTTTTATCTGTGAGAGAAGAGGTGGTGGTCTTAATAGCTTTTGTGTGCTCATAAAACAAAGAAACTTCTCTTTCCGTTTCAAACCCGTCTTTTGTTTGTTTCCAAGATGAGACTTCTTCAAAATCTAAAACGGCGTCGGCTTTAGCTCTCTCAAGCGCAAACTGTGAGCGCGCCAAAAGTTCCTGAAAAACTCCGGCTTTAATGACCGCTAGCTGATTGCCAAACATCAAAACAAAAACTGCCGCTACGGTTGAAGCAAAAATAAAAAGAGCGATGAGAATTTCAAAAATACTAAAACCAGAACTTTTCACATTCTTATTTCTAAAACTCATCGCAATTTAATCTCTCCCTCAAGACCAATAAAAATAAAACTTTTACGCGCTCCGTCAGAAATCATGATTTCTTTCTTTTCTTTTACTCGCGCCGAACGTTTTTCAAAAACTATTTCAAAATTTTCTTCTTCATCAAGAGTGATTTTCACTTTTTTATTTCTGTTAAATTCTTCCAAAACTTCAGAATTGGAAAAGTCTTCACCAGCAAAAATGAAAAATTTATCAGACCCAACAAAGACTCCGTGAGAAATTTCATTAAAGTTTGCCAGAGCTCGACTTCGAGACTCTTTTAACAGAGCGCGTAAAACTTTTTCTTCCGCCAAAAAATTTCCAACAGTAAACATGTCTAGATTAAGAAAAAACCCGCCAGACAAGACCAAAGAGAAAATTGAAAGAGCGATTAAAATTTCTGCGATTGAAAATCCGGCAAGGCGCAAAGTATTACCTTTGGTGGAAACTTTTTGTGATTTCATAGACAGGTGAAATTATTGAGACAGCAACAAAACCGACCAAAAGACCGGCGACAACAAGTAGTCCCGGCTCTATCACCGAAGAAATTCTTTTTATTTGGTCGGAAAACTGTTCGCTATAGAAATCGCCAAGACTGATAAAAACCGATGCTAGATTTCCGGTTCTCTCGCCAACCGCTGACATCTCGGAAATATCGGAAGGAAAAAATTTGCTATCGGCAAACAGAAAGCTAGAGAGACTGACACCACGACAAACACCAGAACGAATTTCACAAATTTTTGACTGAAGAAAAAGATTGCTAGTAGCCGATTCAGAAATCTCCAGCGCCCGATCCACAGATAGACCGGCCTGTAGCAACATTCCAAAAGTTCGGCAGAAACCTGCCAGCAGACAGTCTCGGTAAATTCCACCCCAAAAAGGGATTCGAAAAATCTTTTTGTGGACAAAAAACTTAAACTTATCGTTTTTTTTGAGCACCCAAAAAAACAGAGTTGTGAAAAGCACAATAAGAATCAGGAAGTAAAACCATGTCTGACTTAAAAAATCACTAAAAAATATAACAGCACGAGTACTAAGCGGTAATTTTATATTGAGCCCGGAAATAACAGGTAGAATTTTTGGGAAAATATACATTGACAAAAAAATAATGATTCCCAAGGTTGAAAGAGCGATAAAAGAAGGGTAAACGAGGGCTTGAATCGCCCCTTTCCGCAATTCTTTTTTCTTTTTTAACTCCTCCGCCAAATATTTCAAATTACTGCCCAGAAACCCGCCCTGCTGACCAATCTCTATAACACTCAAAGCAAAGCCGTCAAAATACGGCCTCAAGCTTTGCGACAAAGACCGACCCAAAGAGATTTCTTCGGAAATCTTTTTATAAAAATCTTTAACCCGCTTACTTTTAGTTTTGACTTCAAGAATTCTGATAGATTCTAAAATTGGAATTCCGGAATCCAGAAGATAGGAAAGTCGACTGGCGAAACTAATTTGCTCTGGCAAACTGATTTTGATTTTTTGCCGACGAATCTTTTTAAAATTTATTAACTTATCAAAGATTTTATTCATAACCAACACGCAAAGCCTCTTCTAATGTAGTGATACCAAGAGAAGCTTTTAAAATTCCATCGTGAAGTAGTGGTGTCATCCCGTTTTTTATCGCTATTCGCCTGATTTCCCCGGCTGATTTTTTATCGATAACAAGCCGGCGAATTTCTTCATCCACGCTTAAAACTTCTGCAACCAAAGTCCGACCAGAATATCCGCTTTTGTGGCACATTTCACATCCTAAACCCTTGTAAAAGGGTGAGTCGGGTAAAGCTTGACCCAAAAGTTCCTCAAGCGAGCGCTTTTGTTTATCTTTTATCTCCATTTCAGCTTTACAATTTTGACAAATCTTTTTGACAAGTCTTTGGTTGATTGCCAAATTAAAAGTTGACGCCAAGAGAAAAGGTTCAACGCCCATATCAATGAGCCGTGGCAAGGTGGCCACGGAGTCGTTGGTGTGCAAAGTTGAGAGTAAGAGGTGACCAGTAAGGGCTGCGTTAACAGCAATTTGGGCAGTTTCTTTATCACGAATTTCACCAACCATTATTATATTTGGGTCTTGCCGCAAAATAGAGCGCAGACCATTGGCAAAATTTAATTGGCAACCGTAATCAACCTGAATCTGCCTTATATTTGGGATAGAATATTCAACCGGTTCCTCTATAGTAACGATTGAAACATCTTCTCTATTCAAGACCTTAAGTATGGAATATAAGGTGGTGGTTTTCCCCGAACCAGTCGGACCCGTTGATAAAATCATACCCCCAGTCTTCTTTATCGCCCTCTCTATTTTTAAAAGATTCTCGTCTCCAAAACCTAAAAAGGAAAGATTCATTGCCTCGTCCCGATCATAGAGCATTCTTAAAACAGCACTCTCACCGTGAAAAGAGGGGACCATTGAAATTCGGATATCAACAAATTTACCACCTGGAAATTCCAAGCGCATCCGCCCATCTTGCGCCTTTCTTCTTTCGTCAATCCGCAAACCAGCCAAAATCTTAATTCTAGAAATGATTTCAGAATGTTTTTCCAAATCAACAGAGGGTAGTCTGTATAAGCCACCATCTATTCTGAAACGAATATTCAAATAGGTACTTGTCGGATCAATGTGGATGTCTGAAGCATTCAACTCAAAAGCTTCTTTTATCAAAATCTCTAAGATGTCGCTTCCGCCATCTTCCTTTTTAAAAGACAGGTTGGAAATTTTTTCCAACATAAAGTATTAAGCGTAAAAAATACCGTGTCGCCGAACCCCGACCCAAAAAAACGAATCGGAGTTCGGATCAACTACGGCTGAAATTCAAGTAAAACTAAGCCATCGGAGCAGATCCGCCTTGGGAACCTTTCGGCATGCAGGTACGACATCGGCCGCTGAAAACAAAAAGAACTGCAGCAAGACCGACCAAAACATAAACCAAGCCCTCAACAAGTGGCCATGAACCGAAAATCCAGTTGACGACATTCCAGTTGCCACCCATGAAAGAACCGAGGCCAACCAAACCCCAATTAAGACCACCGACAACCAACAAAATCCAGACAATCCAATTTAAAGCGCTATTTTTCATTTTTTGTAAAAGTAGCTGATAAAATTTAATCGACCGTTTTTAATTAATAACAATCTTATTATAACAAAAAATACAAAAACGGTTTTGAAAATGGCAGAAAAGTGGATAATCTGTTATATTTTTCTTATTACTCATAATTACTGGTCTTCGGTGATAGGGAGAAACCCCTTTCAGGTTTCTAACTAGAATCCGAAGGCGAGTTAAGAAAATGGACAAAAAAGAATACGAGCTTGATCTCGCCGGTCAAAAGCTATCAGTTGAATTCAATAATTTGGCCGATCAAGCCAATGGTTCGGTAATGGTACGAATGGGTGACACCGTAATTCTGGCAACATCCGTAATCTCAAAATACCCCAAAGACAACATAGATTTTTTCCCTTTAACCGTTGATTTTGAAGAAAAATTCTACGCTGTCGGCAAAATTCTAGGCGGACGTTTTAACAAAAGAGAGGGGAGACCAACTGAAGAAGCGATCCTATCCGGCAGAATAGTTGATAGAACCATAAGACCGCTGTTTGAACAACATATTCGACACGAAGTTCAAGTCATCATCACCGTTTTGTCGCTCGGCGAATACGATCCGGATGTTTTAGCAGTTATTGGTGCCTCTTTGGCTTTGGGCACCTCAAAAGTTCCGTGGAACGGGCCAGTCAGCGCTGTCAGAATCGGCAAAAACCAAGACGATTCTCGCTTAAAGGTAAATCCGACTTATAAAGAGCGCGAGGAAAATTCTATCGCTGATATTCTCTGTTGTGGAAAAGAAAACAGCATAAATATGATTGAGGTTGGAGCATTAGAGATAAAAGAAGGCGAACTCGCCGAAGCTTTTGAGCTAGCTTTGACAGAAATCAATAAACTCCAAGAATTTCAAAAAAATATCATAAAAGAAATCGGCCAAGAAAAAATGTTGGTGGAAAAAGCCGAATTTCCAAAAGAATTGACTGAAGTTTTTGACAAACATATCAAAGAAAAAATGTCGGAATATCTTTTTAGCGGTTCTAAGGAAAAAATCTCCGAACTAGGAGAAATATGGATTGAAACTTTTGTTAAAGAAGCGCCAGGAATTGATATTAATTTGGCCAAAGAATATTACGAAGAAAAAACCAACGAACTTATCCACAAAGAGGCAATTGAAAAAGAAAAACGAGCTGATGGTAGAAAACTTGATGAAATCCGGCCGATTTTTGCTAAGGCCGGAGGAATTTCACCAATTCTCCACGGATCAGGAATTTTCTACCGAGGCGGAACGCATGTTTTCTCGGCTTTGACGCTCGGCGGGCCAAGCGACTCGCAGATAATAGATGCCATGGAATTCCAATCCCAGAAAAGATTTATGCATCACTACAACTTCCCGCCATTTTCAACAGGCGAAACCGGACGAGTTGGCGGTTTTAACCGACGAATGATCGGCCACGGCGCTTTGGCAGAAAAAGCTTTGTCTGCCGTCTTGCCGAGCAAAGAAGATTTTCCTTACACGATTCGTCTGGTCTCGGAATGCTTTGCTTCCAACGGCTCAACCTCAATGGCTTCAGTCTGCGCCGGCACTTTGGCCTTAATGGACGGCGGAGTTCCAATAAAAAGACCGGTGGCCGGCATCGCAGTCGGACTTATGATGGAAAATGAAGAAAAGTATAAAATCCTGACCGATATTCAAGGCCCAGAAGACCATCATGGGGATATGGATTTCAAAGTTGCCGGCACGCGAGAAGGGATCACAGCCGTTCAGATGGACGTCAAAGTCCACGGTGTACCACTCAAGATTCTGATAGAAGCACTCCAAAAGGGTAAAGAAGCGAGATTGCAAATCTTAGACAAAATAGAAAGTGAAATTATTAAACCTCGTGAAAAAATTTCACCAAATGCTCCGGAAATTGTCATAGTCAAAATAAAGCCGGATCAAATTGGACTAGTCATCGGCTCTGGCGGCAAAACCATAAACCAAATCAGAGAAGCTACCGAGACGGAAATTGACATTGAGGACGACGGTAGTGTCTTCATCACCGGCAAAAACGGCGGGGCTGAAAAAGCCGCAATTATTGTTAGGGAAATGACAAAAGAATATAAAGCTGGGGAAAAATATATTGGCGAAATAACAAAAATCGTTGAGTTCGGGGCTTTCGTAAAGATTGGAGTAAACGCCGAGGGCTTATTACATATTTCGGAAATCGCGCCGACAAGAATTGAAAGAATAGAAAAAGTTTTAAGTCTAGGAGAAAAAATACCTGTTATAATTAAAGAGATTGACGAAAGAGACAGGATAAAGCTTTCACTGAAAGAAGCTGATCCGGATTTCATAAAAAACAAATTATCAAACAATGACTCTAGAAAACCAGAAATGGACACCGGAAGAAAGTAAAAAACAAAATCGCGAGGCGAGTGTTTCCAACAACCAAGAAAATTATTTCAAAGTTGTTAAGCCGATACGAACTTACGAGCGCGATTTAGCAGAATTTATACGAGACAAAGAGGCTTCAAAAGCTCAAATCCACCTAGAAGAGCAGAAAAAAAACACTTCGAAGAAAAAAGAAAGAAACTTCCGAAAAGAACCCCTCTTGATGAAAAAAATTATCATCGGTGGGTTGGTCTTTCTAGTTGTCCTGGGTATGATTCTTGTTTCTTTGGAAATATCAAGAGTGATTAGAGAGAGAAAAATAATAAAATCAGTCCCTGTCAAACCAGAACAACAAATACAAGACACGATAATTCGCGCAGACGCTTTAAAGGTGGTTTCTATTTCTGAATTAAAAAAAGACACGCTAATTTCTGCTATTAATTCTCAAAAAGAAGATGTCCAAAGCGGTATAAACATAATTTATCTGACTCAAAAAACTCCGGGCGGAGAAATTCCAATTAGCGCAAAGGACTTTGTGTCAATTGCAGAAAACGCGCCACAATCTCTTTTAAGAGCTCTTGGCGACAAAGCAATCTTTGGTTTTGTATCCACAGAAACCCTTTCGCCGTTTGTTATCTTAGAAATTGAGTCTTTCGACCACACCTTTGCTGGAATGTTTTCTTGGGAAAAAAATGTTGCAAAAGATCTTAAAGACATCTTGGCTAAGGATTTGGAGTCGAGAAGCGGTTTTGAAGACGCGACATCCAGAAATCGCGATTTAAGAATTTTGCGTGCCCGAGGCGGAGAAACAATTGTTTTGTATTCTTTCTTAGATAATCAACACTTGGTTATCACCGACAGAGAAGAAGCATTTCGGGAAATTCTGAACAGGTTTACTATTTCAGTTAGATAAAAATTTCACTGTTTTGGACAAACAAAATTTTGAGAATTTGATTTTGATGCATTTGATATTAATAATTCAATTATTTTGGTTTTCAAACAATCTAGGACGGACGTCTTAAATTGTTTGAAATAGAGTTAATGGTTTTTGGTTAGTGGTTTATTTGTAAAGAGTTATTTTTGGTAAAAATTTATTTTAATGACAAAGAATTGTGTTGTGTGGGGTGTAACAAAACCGGCCCCTAGTGCGTTAAGGATCCTAATATAGCAAAACCGGTCCCTACTTTTCTTTTTTGATAATTTTTCTAAAAACTACTAACCACCGACTAATTCATGCTATTATTTGAATATGCAAAAAAGAAACGATTTAGACCTTGAACACCTCCGACAAAAACTTGAGGAAGAAAAAAAGATTCTAATAGAAGAATTGGAGAGTGTTGGAAGAATAAACCCTGATAACAAAGAAGACTGGGAGGCAAGACCGGCAGAAATTATAGTTTCTTCGGCTGACGCCAATGAAGTTGGAGACGCCTATGAGGCCTACAGAGAGAACGCTAGTATTTTAAATGAGTTGGAAATCAGGTTCAACAATGTCAAAAATGCCCTAAAAAAGATAGAGGATGGTAGTTACGGTTTTTGCAAAATCTCTGGCGAGCCGATCGAGCGCGACCGGCTGGAAGCCAACCCTGCGGCCGAAACTTGTAAAGAGCATATGAATAACTAAATAAAAAGCAAAGATAATTATGGCGTTTGCAAAAGTATTCAGTGCCCAAAATGTTTTACTGAAAGCCAAAATTATCAGTGTTGAGATAGATTTATCAAAAGGTTTAAACTCTTTTTCAATTGTTGGTTTGCCCGACAAAGCAGTAGAAGAATCAAAAGATCGTGTTTCAGCTGCAATAAAAAACACAGGATTCAGCTCACCTAAAACCAAAAATCAAAAAGTTATTGTCTCCCTGGCCCCAGCCGACCTAAAAAAAGAAGGGCCAATTTTTGATTTGCCGATTGCCCTAGGATACCTTTTGGCCGCAGAAGAAATCAAATTTAATCCAGACAAAAAACTATTTTTGGGAGAATTATCGTTGAACGGCGAACTTCAACCACTGAAAGGGGTTTTGCCATTAGCTGAAGAAGCTAGAAATCAAGGATTTGAAGAAATTTATTTGCCAAAGGGAAATGCTAAGGAAGCCGGATTGATAAATGGGCTAAAAATCTTTGGTGCCAAAAACCTAAAAGAAGTGGTTGCGCACGTCAACGAAAAAAAGAGTGAGAAATTTGAAGAAGAGCACTGGCAAGCAAAAATTACACCCCAACCAAAAACCAAATTTAATACGGAAGCAAGGTATTATTCAATTGATTTTGCTGATGTTCGCGGTCAAGAGAGTGCCAAACGTGGTTTGGAAATTGCTGCCGCCGGCGGACATAATGTTTCTATGTATGGCCCGCCGGGCACCGGCAAAACCATGTTGGCCAAAGCTTTCGCCTTCCTTCTACCACCAATGTCTTTTGAAGAAATTCTGGAAATCACCGGAATCCATTCGGTGGCCGGCAGTTTGCGAGAGCCATTAATTGTTCATCCGCCGTTCCGTTCACCCCACCACACATCATCACACGTCTCTATTGTTGGCGGTGGAGGACAAATTCCCAAACCCGGCGAAATAACCCTAGCTCACCGCGGTGTTCTTTTCTTGGACGAATTTCCAGAATTTGACCGACGAGTTGTAGAATCCCTGCGTCAACCACTTGAAGAAAGAGTTATAAACGTTTCTCGAAGTAAGGGTTCGGCACTTTTCCCGGCTGACTTTATCTTGATCGCCGCCATGAACCCTTGCCCCTGCGGAAATTTTGGAGTTAAGGGTAAAGATTGTCTTTGCCCACCAAGCGCAATCAGTCGTTATCAAAGAAAAATTTCAGGGCCAATCATGGATCGGATTGATTTATGGCTTGAAGTCTCAAAAGTTGATTATGAAAAACTTTCGGAGCAAAGAAAAGAAAGCGAGACAGAAAAAATCAAAGAACGAGTCGTCAAAGCCAGAAAATTTCAGCAAGACAGATTTGAAAAACTTGGTTTAAAAAATATAAAAACCAATAGTCGGCTTTCAGCTAAAAATTTGATTGAATATTTGACGATTCCGGAAGAATTACAAAAAAAATTTAACGACATTGCCCGAAAGCTTGATTTATCAGCTCGGTCGTACCATAAAGTCTTAAAATTATCACGCACGATTGGCGACCTTGAAGAGTCGGAGGAAATAAAAGAAAACCACTTACTTGAGGCCCTGCAATACCGGCCGAAAAAGATTAACGATTTTTAGTATTTAAATAAGAAACCCCACACTCGCGTGCGGGGTGTGGGTTCAGACCTCTCTCATTTGTCTCGAGGCTGGTCTGGCACAAAACGCCTGAACCACTCGTCAAGCGCCTGAAGCCATTCCGGGCTTGGATTCTCCGGATCGCCACGAGGAATGATCCGGAAATCAAATGCCCGATTATGAATCGGCAGAATCGGATCGGCCACAGCGTGGCGATTATTCAAGCTCCAGACCTGCAACGAGTCATTCCCCTCAAACGACAGAAAAAAGTAAGCGTGGCCGGCGCGCTGATTGATGAGGATGTCGCCAACCTGAACACCCTCCCACTTCTTTCCGTATTTCTCCACAATCTTGGTCGTGTCAGGCGGTGTCGGAGTTGGCGCCAGAGGCCAATGGACAAACAGAATGAGACCAAGAATCACCAATATGGCGAGAACCGTGAGGGTCTCGATGACAGAAAACGCCTTTCTCATTTCCGCTTCCTTTCGTCTATAAGAACGCGACAAGCGTTCTTTTTTGTCTTTTTAGACTATAGCGAACTTATAGTAAAAAGTCAATGAAACAGTTCTGAAAATTTATAAGAGAGAAAGAAACTAAAACGGATTCTTAGCTCCACGAATTTCAAAGTGGACATGCGGACCGGTTGATCTTCCTGTTGAACCAACATAACCGATAACCTGACCCTGTTTTACCTGTTCGCCGACAGAGACAGTGTTACTGCGGTTGTGAGCATAGAGAGTTTGAGTACCATTTGGATGTGAAATAACTATGTAATTACCGTAACCGCCGTTCCAGCCGGAATTTCTACTGACGGTAACAACTCCGCTTGCCGAAGCCATAATTGAAGTGCCTGCAGAAGCTGCCAAATCAACACCATTGTAGCCGTGAATACCTTGAGAGCGGTAACCGCCTGAAATCGGTCTTAAATAATAGCCCTCGTAAACCGGCGCGCCTGAAGACGGTCGAGATTGTGAACCAGAAGAAGACGAAGAGGTTCTCACTGTTGGACTTGATTCAGGAATAATACCGCCCGGAATTACCAATATCTCACCTACGGCAAGTTTCGAATCTTTGCTGATATTGTTGTAAGCAATAATTTCTTCCACGTCTCCTTTATAACGGGAGGAGATTTTCTCTAAAGTATCTCCGGATGTTACGGTATGGCGAATGCCAGAAATTGGCAAAATCACAAGAGTTTGCCCGGGAGCTATAGTGTTACCCTTTATATCGTTACCCCAACGTATAGTATTGACCGAAACATTAAACATTTTAGCAATTTGCGACAAGGAATCTCCTTCGCGTACAACATAGACGCTTATTTTGCCAGGTTCGTGCAAGCTGTCGCCTTGCCCTGACAAAAGACCGCCCTCAACTAGCAGAGCACCACCGTCAATAATAACGTCTCCACCACCAATTGAGTTGAAAGGGGATAGTGGGGCTTCAAGTAAATTCATTTGTTGAGAATTTGGAGCTGTTTTGTCCCAAACCTCGTTTCCGCTGGCAAAAAGATTAGAAACGAAAGAAATGATTTTAGCTTGAGCTAAAAAAGGAACAGAAACCGCCACAAGCAACAACAAGGCCTTTATCAGAAAGGTTCTTCCAAATAAAATACAGTTTTTACGACCCCGACTTAGAGACCCTGGGGGGTCGATATTTTGAGAATCAAGTAAAATATTGCTTAAATTAATGATAATTCGGAATTTCTGTGTCCTGTCGCCTCTGAATTCAGGGTGACCTCATTTCTGGTATACTTGCCATTATAGCGATACAAGGTGGGGAGTCAATAGTAACATAAATGGTCTGTGGATAGAGACTTTCCTTGACTAAAAATGAAAAATATTTCTGAAAAATTAAATCCAAAGCAAAAAGAGGCGGTTGAAACGATTGACGGGCCGGTTTTGATAGTGGCCGGAGCCGGAGCCGGAAAAACCAAAACCCTGACTTGGAGAATTCTCCATCTTATAAAAAGCGGGGTGGATCCGGAAAAAATTCTGGCAATTACTTTTACCAATAAAGCCGCGCGGGAAATGAGAGATAGAGTTTTTGAACTCCTTAAACAAGGAGGGGTTGAGATTCATAATGGTAAAGGTCCGTTCCTCGGAACATTCCATGCATTGGGTGTAAAAATAATAAAAGAAAATTCAAAAATCTTCGGCCTAAACAGGTATTTTAAAATTTTTGACCGCGAAGACTCAAAAAAAGCTATAAAAGAGTCTTTGAAAAACCTTGGAAAAAAAAGTGATTTGTCTCCCGGCGCAATTTTAAGTTTAATCTCAAAACAAAAGGGCGAACTCAAGACTCCGGAAGATTTTGAAGAATTTTCGTTTGAAGATTCTGGGTTTTCATACCTACCAAAAGAAGTTGTTCACGTTTGGCGAGAGTATGAAAAAATTCTAAAAAGAGAGAGGGCCTTGGATTTTGACGATTTACTTCTAAAGTGTGAGTTTTTGTTGAGAAAAGACGAAATCCTTAAAAAATATCATGACCTTTGGCACTACATACACATTGATGAATACCAAGACACCAACAAAGCTCAGTATGAAATTGCCAAACGACTGGCAAAAGACAAGCGAAATATCTGCGTGGTCGGCGACCACGACCAGTGTGTTTACAGCTTCAGAGGTGCCAGATTCAAAAACCTAATTGATTTTGAAAAAGACTACCCGGAAGCAAAGATGATTTTTTTGGAAGAGAATTATCGATCAAGTCAAAACATTCTAAATGCCGCTAACGAAGTCATAAAAAAGAACACACTCCGGCCGGAAAAAAATTTATTCACCAGAAACGAAATAGGGGATAAACTTTCACTCATAGAAGCGGAAAATGAGATTGATGAAGCTGCAAAAATCGCCACGCTAGTCAAAGACCTTATTCAAGGCGGTGTTTCGGCAAAAGAAATCGCCGTGCTCTACCGAGCCAACTTTCAATCGCGGGCTTTAGAAGAGGTCTTTATGGGGGAGGGCCTGCCATACCAAGTTATTGGCATCAAATTTTTTGAAAGAAAAGAAATAAAAGACATCGTCTCATATCTAAGAGCGGCATTGGACTGGGAAAGCTTCTCGGATATTAAAAGAATAATAAATGTACCGCCAAGGGGCTTAGGGAAAACCTCTCTTCTGAAAATTTTTGCCGGAAAAGAAAGCGAGCTGAACATCGGAATTAAAATAAAAATTAAAAAATTTAGAGATTTTTTGCTGGAAATAAAAAAGGAGTCAGAGACAAAATATCCATCTGAATTAATCAGGTTTGTCTTGGAAAAAAGCGGGTTGAAAAATCATCTGGAGAAAGGTGGAGTTGAAGACATAGAACGCTTAGAGAACATCCTTGAGCTTGTGAATTTCGCCGGCAGATATTCTTACGGAAATCCCAGTGAATCATTGAGCAAATTTTTAGACGATGTTTCGCTCGCCACCGACGAAGATTCACCGGAAAAACCTCAAGAAAATTTGAAACTCATGACAGCGCATGCCGCCAAAGGTTTGGAGTTTGATTATGTCTTTATTAGTGGCCTTGAAGAAAATTTATTTCCTTATGAACGCCCAAATATGAGAGCGGAAGAAAAAGAAGAAGAAAGGCGTCTGTTTTATGTCGCCCTGACGCGAGCCAGAAAAAAGGTTTTTCTTTCTTACGCGGGTCGGCGGGGAATTTTTGGCAACAATGTCTATAACCTGCCTTCATCCTTCATCGCCGACATTCCGGGCGAATTGATAGAATTTTACAACCGGTCTTCAAACTTCATAAACATCGAATTTTAAAGTAAAAAAATGAGAATTAAAGCCAAAAAAACTCTCGGTCAAAATTTCTTGAGAAACAGGAAAATTTTGAAAACAATGAGAGAGGCGGCAGAAATCTTGCCAGACGATTTGGTGGTAGAAGTCGGGCCAGGAGAAGGATTGTTGACTGAAGAATTGTTAAAACAGGGGAGTAGAGTTATCACGATCGAAAAAGACGATCGTTTTATCCCGTTTCTAAAAGAAAAATTCGGGGCTGAAATTTCTAGCGGAAAACTTACAATAATTCATGGTGACATTTTAGAAATAGACCAAAGTACTTACATTAAAAATAGCTACAAATTGGTAGCTAATTTACCATACTACATAACTGGAAAGTTTTTACGAAAGTTTTTACAAAGCGACAACCAGCCAGCGGCCATGGTCTTAATGCTCCAAAAAGAAGTCGCCAAAAGAATAGTAGCCCAAGATAAAAAAGAAAGTTTATTGTCCATAAGCGTTAAAACCTTTGGTAATCCGAAATACATCCAAACAGTCCGAGCCAAAGAATTCAGTCCAGCGCCAAAAGTAGATTCGGGGATTATCGCCATAAAGAATATCAGCCGTGATTTTTTCCGGAAAAACCAAATCGCGGAAGAAAAATTTTTTGAGATTATAAAAGTCGGCTTCGCCGAGAAAAGAAAAATTTTACAGAAGAAGTTCCTGATTTTCGCGCCAAAAGAAAAATTAGAAGAGGTTTACAAAAAATGTAATATCACCGAGAAAAGCCGAGCCGAAAATTTGACTCTGGAAAATTGGGGTTGTTTGGCGAAAAATTTTAATTAGAAAAACTATTGGCTAGCGCCGACTCCGGCCGGACGAGGCTGAACTTTAAACATTGTCGGGATTGGATAGCAACCGGTATTGGAAGTCATCATGCAAGATCCGCCGGAATTAACATTCCCCAAAACCCACCGGCCTGAAGAAACAGGACCGTAAACCGGGTGCAAGTCAGTTGACTCTCTTACCAAATACGGCCCAGACCAGCTTCCGGGAACGGGTGTTAAATAAAAAAGCTTAGTCTCGTCGCAGGTGCAGTCCATAACGCTTGCGACCCTCCCACCAAAGCCAGGTAAACTACTAAAAAACGGCTGCCTCGTAAAATTCCATTCGCTCTCGGCTAAAAGTCCAGCGCCAATTTCCCATTGGCTGAAAATTGGGGGCGGAATAAGATTCTGTTGTCCATCATCCGTCTCCCAAGATTGGTCTGTGTTCCATTGTTCCCAAAAAAGATAGAGCGGGTGCTCCGGATCGTCATATTCATATTCCGAAAATTTGTTGAATTTTTCTTCACATGATTCGTAATAACTGGAATAGTTTCTCCATCCCGTATCCGGATTTTGTAGCGGAGTATTAATGACACTGGAAGAGTAGTGAAGAGTGATGTCGTGGCAAGGGTTGTGAATATCATCTAACGGCCCCTCATATTCACTCATGAATTTTGCCCAAGAATTAAGCATGCCGGAAGCCCCCCTTGCCCAACCATCAAAAGTCAGAGGTGCCTGCTTGTCGGGGTTTTCTTTCCAATAAAGCCAAGTCAGCCAAAGCGGGTGAAAATCATCGTTTCTTTCAAAGCCCCATTTTTCCCAACTTCTAAAAGCTGAAACACAAACGCTAATCCTGCTATCAGTCAACTCTCCGTACGCCGAAACTATTTCCCGGCAGTTTTCGGCCTGCAAAAGCAAAAAAGAAAAGTGATTTGAAGCGTTTGCCAAGCCAAGGTTAAACCAACCCAGTTTCTGCGACAAGAAAACGATTCCCGGTTTAAAATCTTTTTGCGAAAAGCCCAAACCAAACCCGCCAAAAATTAAAAGGAAGAAAATAAAAACGGCCAAAAAGTATTTGTAAATCTTCAATTTTTTTTCTTTAAAAAACATTTCGCCTATTATACAACAAGGTAGAGAAAATAATCCACACAGCTGAAAAACAAAATGAATTCCGGCTTTTATTTGATATAATACTTTTAAGTTTTATGCCTAGAAAATCAATCATAACCATAATCGGAGCGATAGTTTTTTCCCTAGTGATAATTGTCACGGCAGCGAGCGTTGAATTGGGCGCCGAGCGCGAACTAGTTTATAAGTCCGACCAGCCGATTATAAGAACCGAGTCCCCAAACAATTCTTTGGCTATGTGGGAAAAAGAAATCTTGGAAAGACGGCAAATGATTATTCCCAGAGTCAGCGGCGCCTATGCGGATGAGTTGGCAAAAGGAGTCTTAGAAGAATACTTCCAAGCCCAGAAAAACAAAGAAAGGATAGATGAGGAAGAAGTAATAAAAAAAATATTTGACAAAAACCCCATTGATCAGGAAATTTTAAGAAAATCAGCGACGGAATACAGAATTTCGGATCTGAAAATCAGCGCTAGAAACAGCAAAGAAGATCTGCGTCTTTACGGAAACAAGATTGGCGAAATCTCCCAAAAATACTCTTTTTCCGCAAATGTTCCTAACCCAAACGACGTTTTGGCCAAAGCTATGCAGTTAAACAGTCCGGCTGAATTAAAACAACTTGAGCTGGTAATAAAAAATTACGACAATTTAATCTCCGAATATCTGAAACTTGAAACACCTGCGGAAATCGCTTCCTCGCATCTTGAAATGATAAATGCCTTAAATGGAGTCAGAATCAGCATTCAGAATTTTGAAACTGTTTTGTCAGACCCGGTTGATGGAATATTTATTATCAGTAATTACGCCGGATATGGTTCTGATTTACGCGAGGCACTTTCAAAAATCAGCGAATATTTGAAGAAAAACGATGTTTATTTCTCTCCAAACGACCCGGGCTACGTGATTGAAAAAGTTCTGAATATTTAAATTTATAAATTTTTATTAAATGAATTTCCTGAAAACCAAAGCTGAAAAAAACTTCTTATTCTGCTCGGCGATGTTTTTGGCGATGTTTTGCACGCTCGCCCCAATCCAAGCCAAAGCTCAACCACACGTTCCAATTGACGCTCTACAAGGAACTTTTCTAAACACCTACGGAATGAACACTGCGATTGCCACTGGCGCCAACACTGCAAAAGAAGTCGGCCAAGTACCAGGAATTTATCCCCTAAGTCCGGGAGTGGCCGCTTCACTCGCTCCGACAAGCCACGATTTCATCGCCCGACAGATTTCAAGCGGAATTTTAGGCATGGTAACAAGCAATATAATCAAGTGGGTGGATTCTGGATTTGCTGGTGGGTCGGCATTTGTTACCGATCCAAATAATTTCTTTTTAGGCGTTGCCGATTCTGTTGCTGGTGGGTTTATAAACAGCGCCGGCTTAGAGAGTTTCCTCTGCAGTCCGTTCAAAACTCCCGAGTTCGGCTTTGATTTAAGAGGCCTCTTGAATTTCAAATATAATAACCAATTTGAGTCGAGTAGATCGCGGTGGTCCTGCACCCTCTCCGGCGCGCTCCAAAATGCGGAAAGTTACGCTAATTTTACAAAGCCCGGTGGTTTTTCAGTCGGCGGATGGGATGGTTGGTTTCAGATTATCCAACCGCAAAACAATCCTTACGGAGCTTATTCGGCAACTGAAGCCGAGCTTAATTCCAGAATCGCAGGCGCCCAAAACACAGAGCTTATGAAATTAAACTGGGGCGACGGATTTTTCTCTTTGACCGATGATATCGGGAATATAATTACGCCAGGCAAAACAATTGCCAACAGTTTAGATACCGCCCTTGGAACGGAACTGCGGGAACTTGAAACAGCTGACAGTTTTGACCGTATTCTACAATCTCTTTCGAGCCAACTCATCACCGGCGCTTTAAGTAGCGGCGGATTAAAGGGGGCAGCGCAGGCCAGAGCTGACGAAAAAGTACCGACCCGCCAATACGCTCCCTTAACTCCTGAAAATTTGAAAGTTCTCGACACGACATGGACAACAGTTCGTCTTGGTTGGGATCCAGCAGTCGGACAAATCGGATCAATAAACTATCGGGTATGGAGGAATGACGTCTCTGTCGTAACTACAACAGAGACGGTATTTACAGATGTCGGCTTGTTTCCCAATACAGAATATACTTACCAGGTATCCGCGTTTAACGATCTTGAGCAAGAATCTGGTCGGTCAATGAGTGTCGCCACATCAACCCTGCCGCTATGAAAAACTTAACGGGCATTAACAAAAAACAAAAATTTCTGTTTCTCTCAACTCTAATAGTTTTCTTATTTTTTTCGGCTGTTTTTCCGTTACCGTTTATTGAAACAAAATCTTCTGAAGCTCAAATTGTGCCGCTTCCCGGCGCAGATATAGCTATTCGTGGAATTATCCAAGGAGGTCAAATGGTAGCTGAAAAACCTAAAGAATTCGCTGAAGGTTTTGCAGAAGGCATAGCTTCTTGGATTGGTAAATTTATAATCATGCTTGCCGGTTGGGTTCTTGGCTTGGCTGGACTATTGTTAAACTACACTCTTGATTATACGATCGTGGAAATGGCTCAAAGGGTTAGAGACCTGCCGGTCATAACAGATGCCTGGGGGACTTTCCGAGACCTCGCCAATATTTTCTTTATCTTCATCATCCTATACATCGCCATAATGACCATTTTGCGGATGGATACCGCTACCACCAAAAAACTCTTGGTTCATGTCATAATCATCGCTCTACTAATAAATTTCAGTTTGTTTTTCACAAAAGCTCTTATAGATGCCTCAAATATTGTGGCAACAAGTTTCTATAATCAAATAGAAGAGGTGGGGGTCTCAAGCACCGGAAAAGATTTAGGCCTCTCCGGAGCATTTATGAGACAACTCGGACTTGAAAGTGCTTTTAATTTAGCGGGAGCAGAAAAATTACTAAGCACTGTCAACGGCCCCTTAAACATTCTTCTGGTAGCAATTTTAAGTTTTTTCCTTTTTATGGTGGTAGCTTTTGTTTTTGCCGCCGCAGCAATTCTTTTAACAATAAGGTTTGTGGTCTTAATATTCCTGATGATTCTTTCACCTCTAGCTTTTGCCGCTATGGCTTTACCGAAGGACGATTGGTCAAAAAAATGGTGGGATGCACTTATCTCTCAAGCGATCTTTGCTCCAATTTTTCTAGCTTTGATCTGGGTAACAATACTAGTACTAAATGGATTGACAAACGGTGGAACAAATTTGGGAGAATCTCTCACCCGCATAATACCAGACGGATTAAGTGGTTCTAATAAGGAAGGGTTCGTGGAGGGTCTTTTGAAAGACAAAATGGCGATAATCTTCAATTTTATAGTGGTTATAGGAATGGCAGCATTCTCAATCGTCGCCGCGAAATTAATCGGGGTTCAGGGTGGAGAAAAAGCGGTGAAATGGGCAAGCAACAGCGCCAAAAGAATGGGGTCAGCTCCGGCAAGACAAACCGTCGGCAGATTGGCTGCAGGGGCTGACAGAGCGCTCGGTGGTACGAGATTCGGACAAACAGCTGTTGGTTCTATGTTAAGAGCCCCGCTTACGGGACTTTCAAAGAGCAAGTTTGGTGGTAAAGGCCCAAGTGGCGCGGACTTTCAAAAAGCAAGAGATAAACGAAGGGATGCTTTTGCAAAAATTGAAGTAGAAAAAGCAAAAAAGGCTGGGGAAAAGGCTGAACAAGAAGTAGTGGAGCAGAGAAGCCAGAGAATGGCCACGGTTGAGGCATCGCCAGACAAAGGTAAGGCAGGAAGAATCGGCCGCACATACCAAGCAGAATTAGACAGAATAGAGCAGGAAAAAATAGATACAGTAGCTGTCGGAGCGGGAACCCAAGAAGAAGCGGAAGAAGAAGCAAAACGACAGATAATTGAAGCTAGAAAGAAATATTTACAGGAAATGAAAAAACTTAGAGAAAGATACAAACAAAGGAATACAAACGCCCAAATCAAAGGAGCGCAAGTGAAAAAAGCTGTAATGGAGCAAAGAGCCGAAGAACTTGAGAGACCGAGAGGGGTTTTAAGACAAACCTTCTCATTTTCAAACAAAGAACAAAGAATAGCGGCAGCTAAAGCTATTCGGACAGGTAAAGCTCCTGGCCAAAATATTGAAAGCGTTATAAGAGATATCTTAGATGAGGAAAAAGGGGGGAAAGACAAAGGGTCAGACAAAGACAAAAAATAAATTTGTTGATTAAAAATAAAAAATAAAATGGATGATTTAAAGCAATTAATAAAAGAAAATTATCAAAACTTACCTGACGACCTTAAACAAACAATCGCTAACCCTGAATTGAGGGGTAAGTTCCGAGCAATCGCCACCGCCAACGGCTTAAGTGAAGACCAACTGGAAGCGCTAAAAAACGAAACCTACTTTGTGCTTTTGGGTTTAGAAAATTTAAGCGACTACGGTGGTAACATTCAAAAACAATTAGGTATTAGTTTTGGCCAAGCATCTTTGATTTCAACCGATGTCTATAAAAACATTTTTCGTCCGGTGGAAACAACTTTGGAAGCTATAGAAGAAGCGATTGAAGAAAACGAAAAAGGAATGACGGAAACTGGTCTCGGCGAAAAAGAAAACCAGAAACCGCAAGAGAAAAATTACACTCCAAATTTATCCGCCGGCCTAAACGAAAGATCTGAAAGAGTGGCACGAAGAGAGCCAGAAACATATATACCGCCCCAGACAGCAGTAAAAAAACCAGAACCAAACGACTCTTTAAAAAGAATCAGAGAGGAATTGTCTAAAGTGCCGGAAATAAAAAATGATAAAGCGCCGGTCTTTAACTCGGCAATAAAAGAAAATCCACCCATAAACAATACAAAAAGATATGGGATTGAACCGGCAAAAGATTTAGGCGCAAACGACTTTGACTGGAAAGGAAATGTCGGGGGTGTAGAAATAGAAAATCAGTACGAGGAAGAAGATGATGAAGAGAATTTGGACAAAAGCCGAATTTTGGAAGAAATAGAACATCCACCAGCTTACGGACAGAAAACAGCATTTGAACGGCAGATTACAGGCGAATCAAGACAAACTGATTTCCGACCAGAGCCAAGACCTTCTGCTCCGGAAAATTTGCCGACCGGCAACAATGATTTATCGTTTGCAAAAAGCCAAGAAGAAATAGAAAAATCCAGAAAAGAAAGATATCACAGCACCGACCCGTATCGTGAACCTCTCGAATAGGATTTAGGGTCTAGGGTATAGCCAATAGGGAAATGCAATCTTATAAAGACCTGATTGTTTGGCAAAAAAATTTCGAACTTGTTAAGTCTGTCTATAACCTGACCAAACAATTTCCAAGAGAGGAATTATACGGGCTGGTTTCACAAATGCGTCGGTCGGCAGTTTCCATTCCGTCTAACCTTGCAGAAGCTTGCAGAAGGTTATAGTAGGAAATCAAGACAAGAATATATTCAATTCGTAAGAGTTGCTTTTGGTTCTGGGGCAGAATTAGAAACTCAACTTTTATTAGTTATAGACCTGAAACTGGCTAACAAAAACGAAACCGAAAAAGTGTATAATTAATTAGTGGAAGTAATGAAGATGTTAAACAAACTTCTTTCTTCCCTAAACCCTAGCTTATGCGTTTTCAAGTCCCACAATTTATAGAAGTAGAGGACAAAATTATCGGCCCTTTTACTTTAAAGCAGTTTATTTATCTTGCCGGAACAGCTGGAATTATAATCGTGCTATATAATGTCTTGCCGCGTTTTTTAGCTCTTTTACTTATCCTACCAATTGGTGCTTTGGGTCTAGCGTTGGCATTTTGGAAAATCAATAACAAACCATTCATTGAAATTCTTGAGGCAGCTTTTAAATACTTGCTCTCCGGCAAACTTTATATTTGGAGAAAAGAAGAAAAAGAAGAGATAGTAATAAAAGATGCGAAACAAACAGAAAAAATGCCGGATGAGTTTGTTCCACGACTGACCGGCTCAAAACTCAAAGACTTAACTTGGAAATTAGATGTGAAAGAACAGGGAGAAGAAATCAGGAGATACAAAGACAGCAAGGTGTCAGAAAAAATCGGGTAAAAAAATGATAGAATGTTTTATACGGTCTTTCAGTTAAAAAACTGAAATATAATTTTTAATAAAATGGCAATTTCTGCTAAAGCAACACAAGAGTTTGTTCCAATAAAAGAAATAAGGAACGGAATCATAACCCTAAAAGATGGGAGTTTGAGAGCGATTTTGATGGTTTCTTCCACAAACTTTGCCTTAAAATCCGAGGAGGAAAGAAAAGCAATAATTTTTCAGTTTCAAAACCTTCTGAACTCTTTAGATTTCTCGGTACAGATTGTAGTGCAATCAAGACGGCTCGACATTAGACCATACCTTGCTCTCTTAGAAGAAAGAGAGAAGGCACAAAAAAGCGATTTGATGAAAATTCAGGTCAGAGAATATATTGGTTTTATAAAAGCTTTCACCGAAAACACCAATATAATGACAAAACATTTTTTCATAGTAATACCTTACACCCCATCAATAATTAAAAGGGGTAAAGGAGGCGGAATTTCTTTAGCCAACTTTCGAAGAAAAGAAAAAAACGTAGACAAGAAAGAAAGTGAGGGTGATGTTTTTGAAGAAAACTTAACTCAATTAGAGCAGAGAATTTCAGTTTTAGAACAAGGTCTTATAAGTTTTGGTTTGAGAACCGTAGTTTTAAGGACAGAGGAAGTTGTTGAACTCTTTTACAAAACTTTCAATCCTGGGGAGCTTGAAAAAGCTATTAAGCTTGAAGAATAAAAATGGGAATTTTAAGCATATTTAAAAAGAAAAACAAAGAGAAAGGAGGTGGGGATGAGGAGATCTTAAAATTGCCCCAAGAGCTTTACCAGGCGAGCGTCTTGGAGCTTAAAGACGTCATCGCGCCAAGCGCTCTAAAAGTCAGTCCTCGAGAACTGAATCTCGGCAATAAAATCGCCAGAACATATTTTGTAATTTCTTACCCGAGATACCTAGCGGAAGGTTGGTTTTCACCGATTATAAACCTGGATAAAATTTACGATGTTTCAATTTTTGTTCACCCAATAGACACCGCAAGAATCCTCAAACAATTTCAAAAAAAAGTCGCCGAAGTTCAAAGCCAGATACATGGCCGAGAGGAAAAGGGAATGGTTAGAGACCCAATGCTTGATACTGCCTACCAAGACTTGGAAAATCTTCGAGACCAACTTCAGCAGGCCCAAGAAAAAATTTTTGATGTCGGACTATACATTTCAATCTATGCAGATAATGAGAAGGAGTTAGACAAAATAGAAACAGAAATAAAATCAGTTTTGGAAGCCCAACTGGTATATGTCAAACCCGCGCTCTTCCAGCAAGAACAAGGTTTCAAAAGCGTTGTCCCAATCGGCACAGACCTTTTAGAAGTCCATTCAAAATTAAACTCTTCACCTCTCTCCAGTGTTTTTCCTTTTATTTCCTTTGACTTAACGTCTGACAGAGGAATTCTTTACGGAATAAACCGGCACAACTCAAGCTTGGTTCTTTTTGACAGATTTTCTCTGGAAAATTATAACTCGGTTGTTTTTGCCAAATCCGGTTCCGGCAAAAGTTACGCAACAAAATTGGAAATCTTAAGAACTTTAATGTTTGATGCCGATGTTATGGTTATTGATCCGGAGAGGGAATATGAATACATGGCCGACGCTATCGGAGGGCGCTATTTCAAAATTTCTTTAACTTCCGAGCACCACATAAACCCCTTTGACCTGCCAATAGCCGGCGAGGATGAATCAAATGCCGACGTTCTGCGTTCACACATTATAAATTTAGTCGGCTTGTTCCGTCTGATGCTCGGCGGTCTAACACCGGAAGAAGACGCAATCATCGACCGCGCCATCACAGAAACTTACGCCTTAAGAGACATCACACCGGAATCCAATTTTTCAAACGTAGAAGCGCCATTGCTTTCAGATTTTGAAATGGTTTTAAAGGGAATGAGTGGCGCAGAATCTTTGGCCCAAAGACTGACCAAATACACAGTTGGTACTTGGTCTGGTTTTATAAATCAGCCGACCAATATAGATATCAACAATAAATTTGTGGTCTTCTCCTTAAGAGATATGGAGGATGAGCTCAAGCCGGTGGCTATGTACATCGTAATGCACTACATTTGGAACGCTATCAGAAAAGAGCTGAAGAAACGGTTATTGGTCATTGACGAAGCGTGGTGGATGATGAAGTCTGAAGATACCGCTTCATTCCTTTTGAGCTTAGCCAAAAGAGGCCGAAAATACTATCTTGGTCTTTCAACAATCACTCAAGACGTTGATGACTTCTTAAGGTCACCTTACGGTTTACCGATTATCACCAATTCTTCAATTCAAATTTTGTTAAAACAATCGCCGACGGTTATAGAGAAGCTCCAGAAGGTTTTTAATCTAACCGACGAAGAAAAGTTTTTGCTTTTGGAATCTGGTGTCGGAGAGGGAATTTTCTTTGCCGGACTAAAGCACGTAGCTATAAAAATCATCGCCTCTTACACCGAAGACCAAATTATCACTTCCGACCCATCGCAAATTCTGGCCATCAAAAAAGCCAAGCAAGAATTGGAAGAGAAGGAGAGTGAAAAATAAAAATGCCCGACAAAACACCAAAGCCAAATCTTAAAAAACCAACAGCAGTTTCGGGCTCGGAAGACGAGAGCCAGAAAATTGGGCTTGGCTCAATTTATCTCATGATTGGCACCGCATTGTTTTTTGATCTAATTATTTTTTTAATCAATTTAATTCCCGTCATCGGCCAGATCATAAGCATTGTCATAGGTGGAATGGCTTATATTGTGTTTTTCCTGTGGTTTATGATGAAGGGAGTGAAATTAATGACTGGAAAAAGAATCGCCGCGATGGGAAGTGGTCTTGTCATATCCCTGATCCCACTTGTAAACATGTTACCAGCTATAACCGGCTCGGTTGCTATAACAATTTGGACAACTAAAAAGAGTAAGTCTGGAATGAGCTCGATCGCCAAATTATGATAAAATTTAACATATGAAATTTGAAACAGTCGAAACCGTAAAAAAAACTTATTTCTTGTTTACATTTCTTATTTTCTTATTTTCGCCATCACTTTTAAGTGCCCAAATGCCGATTCTTGATGAGTTTCTTGTTTTGAATCTAAAACCAGCCAATCCAGCGCCATTGGAAACAGTGCTCGCCAGCGTCGAGATGAATCTCACAGACTTAAAGCGAGCTAACATTTCATGGTTCCTGAACGGCGAATTGGCAAAAAGTGGTATCGGCGAAACGGAATTTGAATTTGAATCAGGCCAGCTGGGAGAATTAACCCGCCTTGTCTTAGAATTAACAACTCTTAGTGGACAGGAGTTCAGAAGGGAAGTAAGTATGAGATCGGCCGAAGTTGATTTGATTTGGAACGCCGAAACCTACACCCCGCCGTTTTACAAAGGTCGAGCAATTTTCACCGACAGAAGTGAGGTGTCAATATCAGCTCTTCCCATATTTTTAAACAGTAGTGGCCAAAGAATTAATCCTCAAAATTTATTTTTCCGATGGTATAGAGACAACACTTTATTGCAAAGAGATTCTGGATTAGGAAAAGATAAAATCACCATCAGTACCGGCCCGATAACAAGACCTTTAAACATAAAGGTCGAGGTTTCAAATTCGGACGGCTCAATCAGAGCTGAAAAATCCGCAAGGATCGTAAACTCCAACCCACGGGTTATAATTTATGAAGACAGTCCTCTATACGGACTTATGCTGAACAGGGCGGTTCTGGGTTTTGAATTAAAAGATAGAGAAATTACTCTGTCTGCTGTGCCATATTTTTTTTCAGCATCGCTCAAGAACAGTAATGATTTGGAATATTCTTGGCGCCAAGCAGGGCAATCCGCCGGAAACAGGAGTTCTTTAACTTTACGAAAAGAAGGACAAATTACCGGCCAAGCTGAAATTTCTTTAAGTGTAAGACATAAAAATAAACTTCTGCAGACTGGGCAATCAGAAATTATTTTAAATCTAACCGAATAGTTTTTTAGTATGAAGAAAAATAAAAATCTGATAATTCTAATACTCGTTCTTTCTGTTTTAAGCGCTCTGCCTTTATTCGCCACAGCGCAAGATACCGGGTACGTTCCACTAGCGCCAATCCCTGGCGTTACACCCAACAATGAGCCGGTTGTTCTGGCTAATTATTTAAGTGGGGCTTTTGCCTTGGCAATTGGAATTACCGGCGTTTTGGCGGTTCTCGTTATAATGATTGGTGGGATACAATACATAACCTCTGGTTCTTTTTCTGGTAAAGAAGACGGTAAAGAAAAAATCAGCAAGGCGCTAATCGGACTTTTCTTGGCTATCGCCGCTTGGATTATCCTCTATACCATTAATCCAGACCTACTTTCCCTCAAATTGAACATAACAAAACCAGAAAGCGTACAAGAAGAGGAAGAGCTGCTACCACCACCTCCATTAGAAGATCCAATTGTGGGTGGAGTAAATGATGTCTTAAAAGACACTGGTGACCCGCCGGGAAATTATAGGATATTTAGAATAGACACACGAATTCCGGGAACAAGAAACTGTGGTGGAAAGAGGACAAGTTTCGGACCGTTTGAGGATACGTTTGAATCAAGTAAGAAGTGCTGGGATAAAATAAGAGACAATCAATGGCCAATATACGCCGGACCACCTAAATGCATTGCTTATGTCTGTGAGCGCGTTCCGGATTAATATAAATATGAAAAAAAAGAAAGTAATTTTAATTATCCTGATAGTTGTTGCCGTTTTGGCGCTTACTTTCTTTATTCTTGCTACTCGCCAAGCGCCGGGAGAAGAAAATTCGGGATTGAGCATCCGCGACTTCTTTCCTTTTGGCCGAACTTCCGAAACGCCGACTTTAAGACCAGTTACTCCGACCCAGGAAGAGGTTGGAGAAAATGAATTCAGCCCCACAGAACAAATTTTTAACTCACCACTATCTAAAATTTCTCAAAACCCAATCGCCGGATTTAATGTTTTCAGTCAAAATGGAGAAATTTTTGTTAGATTTATAGACCGCGCCACCGGCCATATTTGGGAAACAGGCTCTTATTCCGCTAATTTGATTAGAATTTCCAACACCACCTTGCCAAAAATCCAAGAAGCTGTCTGGGCCGGCACAGACACCGCCATTTTAAGATTTTTAAAAGAAGACCGGGAAACAATAGAGAGTGTCGCTTTGCAAATTCTAAGTCCCGAGTCTGAAATCGGCGGAATTATTTCCGGCTACGAATTCACAACCGAACTACAACAGGGGAGCACTGGAGTGGCGGTATTGAACTTGCAAAGAGTTTTAAACCAAGACCCAGATACCAGAGTCGCGGTCTCCGGTAGTGGCAGTCCTGGATTAGAAACCTCAATTTTCGGTCCGGCCACCAAAGCCGCGGTTGAAAGATTTCAAGAAAAATATGCAACCATAGAAGAGTCAAACGGAGTTGTCGATGAGAGGACTAGAGAAAAATTAAACGAAATAACTGGTGCCAAAAAGCCGATTGTGGTTGAAGAAGAGGGGGAAGGTCTTTACAAAACCTCTTTGACCTTCCTGCCGACAGACATAAAAAATCTTACATATTTACCCGAATCAAATAAAATTTTCTATATTTTGGAAGACAGCGAGGGGTCTGTTGGTTTTATTTCTAACCCAAACGGAACCGAGAGAGAACAAGTCTTTGAGTCTCCAGCAAAAGAATGGTCGGCTGAAGCGATTTCCGAAAATGAAATACTTCTTACAACTAAACCGTCTTTTATCTTCCCGGGTAGTGCGTATGTTTTAAACACGAACGGTGGTCTAAGAAAAATTCTTAGTGAAGTTTTCGGCTTGTCGGTTCTGGCAAGCCCCAACGGAGACCGATTTCTTTATTCCGGATTTGATAACGCCAAAATCTTCCTAAGAGTTCTCGACCTAGAAAACAAAGAGCGACCAGATTTGAATTTCCTTGAAACTTTCACCGAAAAATGTGTCTGGAGCAAGAAAAATGAAAACTTAATTTATTGCGCCACCCCGGAGTCAGTTCCGACGGGAGCCATTTACCCCGACAGCTGGCTCCAAGGATTAGTTTCTTTTGAAGACGCTTTGTGGGAAATAAATTTGGAAAAAAATAATGTATACCCAATGTTTTTATTAGAAGACGCAGACGCAACCAATCTACTGATGGATGACAATGAAGAATTCTTGTTCTTCATTAACAAAAAAGACCACTCTCTTTGGGCCTACAAATTAAACTAAAAGTTGATTGTTTAAACTTAAGTCTTGGGTCGAATAACAACCCGCCTTTCCGATTTTTCACCAATTGATTCTGTCTGAATTTCCGGGTCGGAAGAAAACAAGGAGTGGATTATCATTCTTTCATAAGCCGACATCGGTTCAAGCTCAACAGGTTTTTTACTTTTCTTTACCTCATCTGCCACGAAAATAACTTTATTTCTTATTTTCTTTGCTGACTCTTCTTGATAATTATTTATATCAAGAGTAAATCTGGTAACACCATTTTTTCGTTGGAAAATTATCCTTCTAACCAAGTGACTGAAGGCACGCAAATTCTCACCATGGTGACCAATTAAAATTCCAGACTCCTGACTTTTAACCACAAACTTCGGGCCTGAATCAGAAAGACCCTTGAAAACCTCTATTTCATCGTAATCAACTCTCATTCGACAAAGCATCTCTTCAATTACACCTTTAACCTCTAAACAATAGGCCAAGCTCTCACCTTGTTCTTCATTGTTTTTGTTTATTTCCATTTTTTTCTGATTTAATTCCGTTTGTTCTTTTTATAACAATTTCTTGGCCAATGGTAAACAAGTTGCTCGTCAGCCAGTAGAGAGCGATAGCGCCAGATAGAGTGTAGGAAATAAATATGGAAATTACCGGAAAAAAATATCGCATTTGGATATTCATACTGCGCGCTAAATCATCTTTAAACGATTGACCTATCGGCTTAGCCCCTTTCAAAGCTGGCATTGAAAGCTTCATTTGGACAAAAGTTGTTATGCCAACCAAAACCGCCAGAACCCAGCTTTTAGAAGCAATATCAAAAATTCCGATAAATACCATGTTGACAGATTCAGGAACCGGCACAAAAGAATACAAAATATTTTGCTTAATTTCCGGCAAACCGGAAGCCCAAAAAATTCGGTACAAAGCAAAAATGATTGGGAGCTGAATTAAAATTAGAAAAAAACTGGAAAACGGGTTGATACCTTTTTCTTTGTAAAGCTCTAAAATTTTGCGGGCCTGTTCTTGCCGATCTTTTTTGTACTTTTCTTTTATTGCATCTATTTCCGGTTGAAATCTTTTTACATTTTGCTGGGTTATAACCGCTTTTCTGGAAAGAGGGAACAGAATAAAACGAACAATCAAGGTTAAGACTACAACTGCCACACCGGCATCAGCCCCGATGTCCATCAAAAAAATAAGCCCGTTGTATAGGGGCTCATACATCAGAGTGTTATATAACCAAGACATCTCGGTATTTTAATCCATTTTCAGTAAAATTCCAAACTTCCGCGAGGTGACGTCTCGTTATCACATACTTGCGGACTTCGAAAGTTCGCAAGTTAGTCAATAAACTCCCAGCGGTCAGACCACTGGAGATTTTCGAATATTGAAAAGAAAAAACCGCGCGCGGTGCAGACCGTGTCTGCTTGCCACGTGCGGTTTCAAGGGGGTCTTGCCGTTCATTCCTCCGGCTAGACGAGCCTTACCGCTCTCGCCTTGAGATAACCGGTGCGAAGTACTGTTGGGCAACCTCGGCCCATTCGTGGCTCGGCTCCTCGCCGGCGCCGTAGGGGATTAGGATTGACCCTTCGACGAGATGTGGGTGGAGCTTAAAGGGGAGTAGTCCTCCTCCTCCAACACCCGCAGATTCCAGGTATTGGACACGCAGACCGTGCGAGGTTTCCCAAAGGATAACGCCAACCGTGCCGTCAGAATGGAGGATGAAGTCGCCGACTTGGGCATTCCCGAAATTCTCTTCGGCGTAGGCTTTCCTGGCCTCCTCAACCTCTCTCCTCTCCTCAGAGATGAGAATATGGGAAAACGGTATCAGGATGAGGAAGATAATCACAGAGGTGGGGATTCCGAAGAAAAGAAGGGCTGTTCTTAACTGAATCTCTTTCTTGAAGAGGGTTGCGCACATTACAACGCCCACGATCGCTGTAAGGAACCCAGCTGCCGCGGAAATAATCATTCCTAAGATTCCCTTAAGCAAAAGCAACTCCACGCTCATTCTCCTTGTTCTGTCCGACAGAAAGCTCCGAGCTTCTGTCTAGGTTCATTTCCTGGCAAAACCTATCAAATTGTTACCTGTCTGTCAAGCTAGATTTTTTTAGGAGATCTTCTATTTCCTTCTTATATTCTTCAAAATTCAGCTTTTCGGCACCTTTTTTTAGAACAAAAACCGCTAAAAAGCCCGGTTTTATCTGGAGAATTAAGTCTTTGACCGCCGCGTAGCCGCGCCGACGCAGTTTGTTTCTATCAACAGCATTTCCGGAGACCTTGGAGGAGATTGAAAAAGAAAACCGGCTTTGTTTTTGCGCCAATTCTTTTGTTTCCAAGACTACAATAGTCAGGTTTTTGCTAGGAAAAAATTTTCCACTCTTAAAAATTTCCCGAAAATACTCTTTCCTGACTCTAAGAGAAGAGGGGAGCATAAAAAACAAAAGTTGGGTTAGGCGGAGAGATTCTTTCTTCCTTTCCGCCTCCTTAATCTGATAGTGCGTCTTCCACTAGCAGTTTTCATCCTTCCCAGAAAGCCGTGGGCTCTAGATCTTTTTCGTCTTTTTAGTTTGTTTGCTTTAGCCATAAATTTTATTAACAACTTGTAAACATATTATAAACACAATTGGAGCTTTTTAACAAGTTTCAAAATCAAAATCAAAAGATATAATTACTAACGCAAAACTATGGACGACAACAAAAAACTCTGGGAAAACGCCTTGGCCGAAATAGAGATGAGTATCTCTCCTGCCAATTTTAATACCTGGTTTAAAGATACCTTAATATCAAAAAAGGATGGCGGGGTGGTTTTTTTGAGCGTGCCGAATGCTTTTGTTAAGGAATGGCTTTCCTCAAAGCACCACAATTTCATACTAAAAACCATAAGAAAGTTGTCTGACGATGTTCGAGCGCTTGAATACAACATCTCTCCGACTGACCCCAAAAAAAGAGGTGTTGAGTCACCCTCAAAACCCGTGTCTGTCAGGGGTATTGCAAACAAAGAACTTCCTCTCGGGGAGTTTCATATAAACAGAGAGGACAATCTAAACCCAAAATACACTTTTGATTCTTTTGTCGTCGGTCCGTTTAACGAACTTGCTTTTGCCGCCTCCCAAGCAATTGTCAAACAGCCGGGTTTAGTTTACAACCCTCTTTTTATCTACGGCAACACGGGGGTCGGTAAAACCCACCTTATTCAAGCAATAGGGAATCAAATAAAAACTTCTTACCCGGAAAAAAGAGTTCATTATGCGACATCTGAAAAATTTGCTATGGATTACATAAATTCAGTGCAGACTAACAAGGTCAATAATTTTAAGGAAAAATACAGAAAATACGATGTTTTGATAATGGACGACATTCAGTTTCTTTCCAGCAAAGAAAAGACTCAAGAAGAGCTGTTCCATTTATTTAACAACATACACGATAGCAACAAACAGATAATATTTTCGTCAGACAAGCACCCGAATTTCATTCCTGATATGGAAGATAGATTAAAATCCAGATTTAGCGCTGGAATGATTGTAGATATTCCTATTCCTGACCATGAGTCAAGAGCAGCGATACTTAAAACCAAGTCCAAAAGTCTCAATATTGAGCTCTCGCAGGAGATAATAGACTTCATCGCCTCAACCATCACTTCAAACGTTAGGGAACTTGAGGGAGCGTTAAACACGATCTCCTGCCAACACCAAATTAAAAACAGGGAGTTAACTCTAAACGACGTAAAAAATCTTCTACGCCACAGCTCTAAACCCAAAAAGACACTGTCGGTAAAAGAGGTTATTAAAATTGTTTCCGATTTTTATAATATGGAAGAAGGAACCATATACGAAAAAACCAGGAAAAAGGAGGTTATAAAACCAAGACAAATAATAATGTACCTCCTTAGGGAAGATTTTGGGATTTCCTATCCATCAATCGGTGAGAAGTTGGGTGGGCGAGATCACACAACCGTAATTCATTCTTGCGAGAAAATAAGAGGGGAGATAAAAAACGACAGCGTTTTATTTAAAGAAATAGAGCAACTAAGGTCGATTATTAGTTGAAAAAATGATGTGGAAAAACAAAAGCAAACACGTGGATAAACGACTGATATCTCAAAGAATTTTAAGGACGGTGGTTTTTTATAAACAACTTATTTGGAAGATCGCCTGACTTTTAAACAACATTTACACACTGACAAAAAATAAATAGGCCTAGAAATAAAGACAAAAAACACTTTTCCACTTATCAACAAAGATAATAATAAAAATAACAATAAATAATTAAGAAATAATATAGAAAAATAAAATGAAACTAGAATGTTCAAAAGACAAATTATCAGAAGCGGTTTCCAAAGCTAGTCGACTAGCGACAAATAGAAATCCAGGACTACCGATTTTGAGTTGTTTACTTTTGGAGAACAAGAATAATCGATTGACTATTAAGGCCACTAATCTTGAAATCGGGGTTTGTTTGGATGTTCCGGTAAAAACAGAAAAACCTGGCTCGGTGGCTGTCCCTGGGGAAATTTTAAATAATCTTTTGACAAACTTGCCATCCGGCAAAAATATAAAAATTGAGGGCAGAGACGGAGAAATAGTGGTCGCAACTGAAAAAAACAGATCAGTTATAAAAACAAAAGATATTAACGACTTCCCTTCGATTCCAGAGACAAAATCTGACGCCTTTTCAGTCTCAACCAAGGACTTTACTAACGGTTTAAAATCTGTTTGGTATAGCTCAACACAGTCCTCCATAAAGCCAGAGTTGTCGAGTGTTTTTATCTACACCGACTCCGGTGAAATGGTTTTTGTGGCTACAGACTCTTTTCGTTTGGCGGAAAAAAGAATAAAAGTGAAGCAAAATAAGGATTTTGGAAATGTTCTCTTGCCTTATAAAAACGCTCTTGAGATTGTCAGGGTTTTAGAAGACGAGACAGGCGAAACAAACATTTTTTTGGATAAAAATCAGATTTCTCTAAGCTCTGACGGAATTTATATCACCTCCCGTCTGGTTGATAGCTCTTTTCCGGATTACAAACAAATTATTTCTAAGGAGTTTGAGACCGAAGCTGTAATTTTGCGTCAAGATTTAATTTCGGCACTGAAGTTGGCGAACGTCTGGTCTGACAAGCTCAATCAAATTAACTTTTTAGTTTCTCCGGCAAAAAAGGATTTGGAGGTTCGGACGAGACACTCGGAGTTGGGAGAGAACAATTGTAAGTTGGACGCCGCTCTTTCTGGCAAGGAGTTGGATATAAGTTTTAACATAAAGTATATTGCTGATTGTTTGAGCTCTATCTCTTCTGACAGCGTGTCAATTTCTTTAAATGATGTATCTAAACCGATGGTTATACGCGGTGTAGGGGACAAGAGCTTCTTGTATCTGGTGATGCCTATGAATAGGTAATTTCCTATTTTTTAAAATGCAAAAAATAAGAATTCTGGCTGTTGACCCGGGCTATGAAAAACTGGGGATTGCTGTTTTGGAAAAAGTCCGTGGCGGGAAAGAAACACTTATTCATTCGGAGTGTTTCTTTACGAAAAAATCTGACAAGGAAAAGAGATGGCTTTTAATTGGCCAAAAAATTAAAAAAGTCTCAAAAGATTTTTCGCCAGACCTGCTGGCAATGGAAAATTTATTTTTTAATAAAAATCAAAAAACTGCTCTGCTTGTTTCGGAGGCGCGTGGAATTATTTTGTATGAAGCTATGCTTTTTGGAATGCAAACAAAACATTACTCCCCTCTTGAGGTAAAAATTGCGGTAACTGGTTATGGCCGAAGTGATAAGTCGCAGGTTGAAGAGATGGTTAAGAGACTTGTAAAAATAGAGAAAAAGGGGAAGTTGGAGGACGACGAATATGATGCAATCGCTGTTGGTCTTACCGCTTGCGCCTCGTTTAGGTTCTCTGATTTGGGGTAGTAGCTCGTTATCCACAGGCTCTAAAAATGACGTTTACAAAAAAAAATAAATCTGCTAAAAATGATTTACCTTCGGATATACGAAGGTGGTCGCCGACTTATCATGTTAAATAATCCAAAACATGGGAGACGAATTAAACGAAATGGAAGAAACCGAGGATACTGAAGATGATGATATTGGAGATGATGAAGACGAAGAGGAGATGTAGATACTAAAACAAAACCCCCGCTATGGGGATTTTGTTTTTTGGCAATTCAGAATGAAGTTTGGGTTCAGTAAGGTACTTTATTTTGGCTGAATTCGAACGAACCTTCTTTTTCCTATTTTTATTGAGGTTTCTTCATAAATTTTAAATTCAGGGTCAGAAATTTTTTGTTCGCTACTAACTTCTTCAACAGCCCCTTCTTGTACCAATCTTCTGAAATCCGATTTTGATTTTACCAATCCTTCTTTTTTTAGAATTTCTGACAGTTTTTCTCCCTTCATAACCTCAACGGTTTTCATGTCCTCTGGCACTGATTTTTTTTGGAAAATTTTTAAAAAACTTTCTTCAGCTTTGTTAGCTTTATCTTGTCCGTGGTAAATTGCTGTGATTTCTTTTGCCAACCTTAATTTTAAGTCTCTTGGATTATTCTCTGGATCTTCAAGTTTGTTCTCTATTTCTTTTATTTCTTCCTCCGGGGTATAGGTGCAAAGGATAAAATATTGGGTTATCAAGTTGTCAGGTATGGACATGGTCTTCCCAAAAATTTCTTCTGGTGACTCATTAATCCCAATGTAATTATCTAAGCTTTTGCTCATTTTTTCTTTACCACCTGTTCCTTCCAGAAGCTTAAAAGACAAGACAGATTGAGGTGAGAGTCCGGATATTCTCATCGTGTCGCGCCCATAAAGCATATTGAAAACTTGATCACTGCCTCCAACCTCGATGTCACAGCTACCGTAGATTTGCGCGATGATTTGAGAGTCAATTCCCTGGAGAACCGGGTACATTAATTCGTGCGCGTAAAGTTCTTGTCCCGATTTAAGTCGCTCTTGGAACATATCTCTTTCAATTAGTTTGGCGTGGGTTGTTTTTTTTAAAAACCACAAAAAATTTTTTAAAGTTATTACCGCTACCTTTTTTTGTTCGGAAATTCCGATTTGCATTCTGGTCTTTTCAAATACAATTGCCTTGCCGACAAATGAGTTCGGGTTTATCGGCGCGCTGGTTTTCTCTCCTTTTTTGTCTATTTCTAAATTAACTTTGTAGTCTTCAGGCAAATTAAGGTCGGTAGGAGAAGTAAACCAATCCGAATTTCTTATCCAGGAAAAAGAGTCTTTATCTGTTCTTAAGATTTTTCCGGCCTGCTCTAAATAAGTTTTCATGTTAGCTTCTACCTCATTTTGTTCAATTTCCGGTCTAACTTTATTTCTTCCCGTTGGATCACCAATCAAGGAAGTGAAATCTCCAACCAAAAAAACAACCTTACAACCCCAATCCTGAAGTTGTCTTAGTTTCCTTAAGATAACAGCGTGCCCTAGATGAAGATCTGGGCGGGTTGGATCTACCCCCCACTTCACAATTAGTGGTTTTTGGTATTTTCCGGAAATTTTCTCCTTCAGTTTTTTTTGAAAAACATCGTCTGGGTCAATAAACTGATAAACACCTCTTGAGAAGAAAGACGCTATTTCTTTAGGGTTTGGTTTCATAATTTTGTATTAAATGTATCATATTTGCTGATTCGTGGTAATATTTTTATCTGTTGTTGTCTTATTTAAAAATCAAGATGGAGTGGTTAAGGGGCGGGCTTAAAATTTTATTTTTATGGGTTCTAATTGCTGGGTTTTTAATCCTTGGGTCTTTGGCTGTTTGGATATCAACTTTCAAAATTCCCGATCTGCAGTCTTTTGATGAAAGAAAAGTGATTCAGTCTACAAAAATATACGATCGGACCGGCGAGGTTTTACTTTTTGACATATCTCAAGATATTAAAAGAACAATTGTTCCACTTGAAGACATATCAGAGAATATTAAAATTGCGACCTTGGCCATAGAAGACGCCAATTTCTATAATCACAAAGGAATCCAGATTCGTTCAACCTTGCGCGCGGTTTTTGTTAACCTTGGCTCGCTTCAGTTTAGACAAGGTGGTTCAACTATTACCCAACAGGTTATAAAAAATTCCTTACTTACGACCGAGAAAAAAATTTCTAGAAAAATAAAAGAGTGGGTTTTGGCTGTTAAGCTTGAAAACTTGCTTTCTAAAGACGAAATTTTGGCTTTGTATTTGAACGAAAGTCCTTACGGTGGAAATATTTACGGTGTAGAAGAGGCGTCCAATGCTTTTTTTGGTAAAAAAGCAAAAGATGTAACTTTGGCGGAAGCCGCTTATCTTGCTGCTTTGCCGCAAGCCCCATCTTTTTACTCACCTTATCAAAAAGATAATCGAGAGAGACTGGAGGGTCGTAAGAATCTAGTGCTTACAGAAATGCTAAGGTACAACTTTATCACTCAAGATGAGTATCAGAGCGCCGTTTCAGAAGAAGTAAAATTCAGACCTCGAGAGGATCGTGGTATAAAAGCCCCGCACTTTGTAATGTATGTAAAAGAGCTTCTTGAAAGCAAATATGGTCGGCAGGTTTTGGAAAGTGGCGGTCTAAAGGTTATAACGACTCTTGATTATGAAATGCAAAAGAAGGCCGAAGATCTGGCTAAAGATTTTGCTTTAAGAAACAAAGATAATTTTGATGCCGAAAACATCGCGTTAGTTGTTGTTGCACCAAAAACCGGAGAAATTTTAACTATGGTTGGTTCACGCGATTATTTTGACGAAGAGATTGATGGTAATTTTAATGTGGCAACAGCTTTCAGACAGCCGGGCTCGGCTTTCAAACCCTTTGCTTATGCCGCGGCTTTCAATAAGGGATATACACCAGAAACTTCTTTGTTTGATTTGCCGACAGTGTTTACCACTGGCTGTTCCCCACAAGGTGTCGGCGCAAATTGTTATATGCCTCAAAACTACGATAATGTTTTCCGCGGGCCGATTACTATGAGAGAGGCCCTAGCACAATCAGTCAATGTTCCTTCCGTTAAGACTCTCTATCTTGCCGGGCTCCAAGAAACACTAAATCTGGCACGCGCCATGGGTATTCAAAATTTGGGAGATGCCAACAGATACGGATTGACCCTAGTTTTAGGTGGTGGCGAGGTCGCACTTCTTGACCTGACAAGTGCCTATGGGGTTTTTGCCAATGATGGGGTCCGCATCCCGCATTCGGTAATAATGGAAATTATGGATTCAAAAGGTAATGTTTTAGAAAAGAATACTTTGGAGCCCAGAATAGTTTTATCTGAAGACACGGCTCGTAAAATTTCAGATATTCTTTCAGACAATTCAGCTCGTGCTCCGGCCTTTGGGCAAAACTCTCCACTCCACTTTGCTAACCAGCAAGTAGCTGTTAAAACTGGAACGACCAATGATTATCGTGATGCTTGGATTGTTGGTTATACACCGAACCTAGCTGTTGGCGCTTGGGCTGGAAATAATGATAATTCTCCGATGGAAAAACAAATTGCAGGTTTTATTATCGCGCCTTTTTGGAGAGCTTTTATGGAAGAAGTTTTGCCAATGTTTCCGGCAGAGAAATTCTCCAGCCAATCTCTAGACGCTCCGTCTGAAACAGGAGACTTGAAACCTGTTTTGAGAGGTGTCTGGCAGGGTGGCGAATCTTTCTTGGTTGATAAAATTTCCGGCAAGCTGGCGACGGAGTTCACTCCAAAAGAAACCCTGGAAGAACTTGTTATCGGCGAAATCAGAACCATTCTTCATTGGCTGGACAAAGACAATCCAAGAGGTGAGAGACCCATAAACCCGGCGCGTGATTCCCAATACCAACTCTGGGATTTTCCAGTTAGAGAATGGGTGGTAAGGCAGGGGATAAGAGAGCTGACTGAAGCTGATTTACCAACAGAGTTTGACGACGTTCATGTTCCGGAACGATTCCCAAGTATTAGCGTTAATGAGCCACTGTCAGGTCGCGAGTATTCGGCCAACCAAAAAATTAATGTTCGGACAAGTACCAATGGATTCTATCCAAGGAATAAAATTGAGTTTTTCTTAAACGATGGCTTTTTGGGAAGCGCTGACGCACCAAACTTTACTTTCTCCTTTGTGCCACAAGAGGTTGGGGCGCCGTTTGGAGAAAATGTTTTGAGGGCGGTTGTTTACGACTCTGTTTTCAACAAGTCTGAAACAGAAATTTCTTTTTCCATCACGGACTAATTCTTGTTGATTAGAACCTTACGTCTTTGAAATTTTTTCCGCTTCTTTTTTCTATTTCCAAAAGAATTTCTTTTTTTCTTAAAAAAACAGCATTTTTTTGTGAAGGGCTAAATTTTTCTGATTTCAAAGATATTATTCCGTTTTTAAATTCAAAACTTTCAGTTTCTGTGGCAATTCCGGCAGCCGATTTGAAAGATTCAGAAATTATTTTTTTCAATTCACTGTCGTCCTTCACCAGAACCCTGAATTTTTTAAGGAAGTCCGATAAATTTTTCATCAATTAAAAATATTTTTCAATTTTATTCGGCATTCATGAAAACCTCTTGCACTTCGTCGTTTTCTTCTAAATCGTCAATCAAGGCCCCGAGTTTTTCACCATCTTCTTCTGACAACTTAATCATTGTTGTTGCTTGCCAACCTGCCCCGATCATTGCGTCAGGGTTGCCGGATGCCGGGTCTTTTTGAAAAGCCCAGGTGGCGCTTCCCGGCGAGGCCAAAGAAAAGCCGTGCTTGGAAAGAATGTGTTTTACCTCGGCCGCCGCTTTGTTTCGGTTTTCAGTCAGTGCTTCTATTATCAAAGCTACTCCGCCCGGCCCGTATGCTTCGTAGGTAATTGACTCTTGTGGCGCACTTTCTTTAGCTTTTTTAACTGCCCGTTCAATGACATCTTTTGGTACGTTAGCTTCCTTGGCTTTTTCAATTGCCGTTTTAAGTCCGGCTGATTCAACTCCGCCGGATTTTCTTGCCTCACTGCTGATTAACTTGACGATTTTACTGAAGACCTTACTTTTTTCAGCATCCGAAACCGCTTTCTTTCTCTTAACTTTTGACCATTTGTTGTGACCTGCCATATTTTAATAAATTTTAAACTTCAATTTTATAGATAGTAACATATTTATCTCTCGCTTCTTATTTTCGTATTTCTATGGTTTTAACAGACTTCTTTTAGATACTAGTTTACAATTTGAATTCCAATTCATAGTATTTTGATACCAGTTAACAGAATTTAAATCACTGGTTAACAGAGAATTAATTAATAATATTAATTAATAAAATTTTGTTTTACTAATCAAACATTTTAAGACGGCCGTCTTAAAATGTTTGATTAAACAATATCCTTTTCTTTGACTTGAAAAAAATTGATAAATTTTATTATTTTCAATTCAGCAAGATATTTAATAAACTCTTTTGGTAATGGGGCTGGTCCAATCCAAACACTTTGCTGTTTTTGTTTAAACTCTAAAGCTTTTAATCCTTCTCGTAAGCGCTCCCGTTTTGCTCTTAGATTTTCTGGAATATCATACATAACAATCATTTCTTTTATCTGTCCATCTTTTTTGTTTTTAGAAAAATAATTTTTATTAAAATTACTTCTATTAGCAAGTGCCGATTTAGTGGTCTTGTTTGCCGACCAGCCGGAAGCCGTTTTGGTGACCAAACCCCTCTTTTTCAACCTATAAAGAGTGTTTAAAATTGAAATTCGGGAAACCTCTTTGTTAGGTTTATATTTTTTAACCATTTCTTCAACCTCTCTGAAAGAGTGGGTCTTGTAAAGAAGGGCTTTAAGGAGCATTTCAGTTATTGTTCCCCTGTAAATCATATTTTTTATTTGTCTTAATTATTTTTTATACTTTCTTCTCTTTTATTTCTTGCTTTATTAATTTTAACATCAAGAATTAAATTTTCAAACAATCTATGACGGCCGTCATAGATTGTTTGAAAATGCCTGAACTGAAATGGACATGTTATTAATGGGTATGTTATTGTTTTTGGGTACATTAAAACTACTTAAAACTACCTGTGTGTATTTATTAAAGGTGCCAAAAGTTGTTTGTACATTACCCTTGGGGCTTGACTCGAGGAACCTTTATATTTTTTTAAAACAACCCCTCTTTTTTGCGACCTAAATGTTTAAAGCCAAGATCGGTTAATGAGCGACCGCGAGGGGTGCGTTCCAAAAAGCCGATCTGGATTAAATACGGTTCGTTGTATTCCTCGATCGTTGCCATCTCTTCGGAAATGGAAGCTGAAAGGGTGTTAAGCCCGACCGGTCCGCCTTTAAAATTTTCGGCGATAACCTCAAGAATTTTTCGGTCAGATGATGCAAGCCCCATTTCATCAATTCCCAAAAGCTCTAAAGCCTCTTTTGCTGTTTTCTCGTCCAGCCCTCGTTTTTTAATCTGGGCATAATCGCGACATCTCTTAAGAAAATAATTGGCGGTGCGAGGCGTAAAGCGGCTGCGCTTGGCAATTTCCAAAACCGCTTTGTCATCAATTTCAATTCCCAAAATTTTTGCTGACCGTCTGACGATTTCGGCTATTTCTTCTTGGTTGTAGTATTCCAAGCGGAAAATCCCGCCGGAAAAACGACTACGAAGCGGAGAGGAAATAAGCGCTACTCTGGTGGTAGCGGCAATTAAGGTGAAGGGTGGCAATTCTAACTGCACGGTACGGGCTGAAGGTCCTTTACCTAAGACAATATCTAAGGTGCCAGACTCCATAGCCGGATACAAAACCTCTTCAATGACTTTGTTCAGTCGATGGACTTCGTCAATAAATAGAATGTCGCCCGGTGAGAGATTGGTTAAAATTGAAGCCAAGTCTCCGACCCTTTCAATCGCTGGACCGGAAGTTATTTTTATCTGAGCACTGATTTCTTTGGCAATTAAATGCGCTAAAGTTGTTTTACCGAGCCCGGGCGGGCCATAAAAGAGAATATGTTCCGGTGGATGCTCTCTTTCTTTCGCTGCCGAGAGCAAAATATGCAAATTATCTTTTATATTTTTCTGGCCTATGTATTCATCCCACCTACTCGGTCGAAGTTTTTGGTCTAAATATTGAAAATCGTTTTTTTCTTCTACCTCTTTTTTTCCCATACTTGTCTTTTTATTCTGTCATTTTACTATTTTTTGAAAGTTTAAAACATTTGACATAAACCATGTTTTATGCTAGGATGGTTGTGCCTAAGAAATTTGGCAAATTGAAAACACAAACCTCTAAGCAACGGGCCTCCGGGCCTTTTGGTTTTTAGCGGGGACCTTTTGGTCTTGGCTGAAATTATCCCTAGCTATCAACCATGCTTTTTTGTTCCACTTAAAAGTGTTGCTTAGAGGTTTGTGTTTTTTATTACTTGATCATTTCACGTAATAAATCAGAAATCAATATCGCAATTCACACCTTTTTATTCTAGCAGTTCAACCACTCTTTCAAGTTCAGCTATAGACGTAACTCCTTGAAAAACCTTAATTATTCCGTCTTGCGCCATGGTTAAAAGCCCCTGATTTTCTGCCGCTTTTTTTATTTCTCGCTCGCTCGGATTATTTTGTATTACTCCCTCAACTTTTTCATCGGTTCTTATAGCTTCATAAACCCCAACTCTTCCGGCAAAACCGGTAAAGTTGCATTCTTTGCAACCCTGGGTTTCCCAAACATTTTCTGTTTGTAGATTTTCAAGGTAGCTTTTTTCTTTTATAGACTCCAAAATTTTTAAAACCGAACTTCTCTCTTGCCCTGACAATTTTTTAACTTTTCGGCACTTAGGACAAAGCCGTCTTACAAGGCGTTGAGCCATAGCTACATTGATTGCCGAAGTTATAACCTTCGGATTTATCTTCAGGTCTATGAGGCGAGGGAAGGTGCCGGCGGCATTGTTGGTGTGGAGTGTTGAAAAAACCAAGTGTCCAGTAAGAGCGGCGTTGATGGCGACCGAAGCTGTTTCAGAATCTCGAATTTCGCCAACCATTATGACATCTGGGTCTTGTCGCAGAGCACTTCTTAAACCAGAGAGGAAGGTGTAACCCTCTTTGTTGTCGGTTTGTGTTTGGACAATTCCCGGTAGGTGGTATTCAATCGGATTTTCAATTGTAATTATTTTAATTCCCGGCTGGTGGATTTTTTTTAGGAAGGCGTAAAGGGTTGTTGTCTTTCCAGAGCCAGTTGGACCAGTGGTTAAAATCATACCGTTTGGCTTACTTATTTCGTAAAGTAAGACTTTCAACAGACGTGGATGCATGCCTAGATTTTCTAAAGACACGGATATCGCTTTTGGATTCAGGATTCTCAAAACTATTGTTTCGGCATAAGCTCCGGGTAAAATTGAGGTTCTTATTTCTATTTCTTCGTCTTTTAAAATAATACTAAATCGCCCATCCTGAGCTTGGCTTGTTATGTTTAGCTTCAGCCCCGAAAGAAGTTTTATTCTAGACAATAAAAGTTTGTATGTTGCGTTATCAAAATTCAAGATGTCGGTTAAGACTCCGTCTAATCGAAAGCGCAGGCGAACATAATTTTCTTCCGGCTCCAAGTGAATATCTGAAGCTTTTATAGACAAAGCGCCGGCTAATATCACTTCAAGAATTTTTGAGGTCCGGTTAATCTCTTTTGAAACCAGATTTTTTTCTACAAGCTGTTTTATTGAGTCAAGACTGTTGGCGTTTTTTATCAAACTTAAAAGACCTTCGTTGGAAATATCGAGAGCGCCACTTCTTGTTTTTACTGATGTATGAAGATCAGCGTATCTTTCCCACGCCCTGTTTAGACCCTCTTGAGAGACCATGTACAACTCTATCTGGTAACCTTTTCTTTTTAGAGATTCTATCATTTCTCGACTTTTTAGATTGTTGGGTGCTAAGATGCCGATTTTCAGGCGTTTATTTATGACATCAAAAACAGCAAGCCCGAACGCTCTAGCGTCTTTTTCACTTAAAATTTTCAGGGCTTCTATATTTATTGGACTTATTGTTAAATCAATATACGAAAGACCGTACTTTGAAGAAAGAGTTTGGGCCAATTCTTCTGCTTCGGACTTTCTTAATTCCTCGATTTTCAGGTTCTGTTTTTCTTCTTGAAATTTGGCCATAATCAAGTACATTTTAACCCCTTTAGCGTGTTTGAACAAATGGTCGTTTTGTCTGTTAAAATTGTTTTATGAAGTTTATTTCAAAAAGCTTAAAAGAGACTGACGATTTTGCAAAAAATTTGGTCAAGCTACTTTATTCAAAACAACAGAGTAAACAAGCCGTGATCATATGTCTTTCCGGTGAGCTTGGAGCCGGTAAAACCACCCTTGTAAAGTCTTTGGCAAAAGCGCTCGGAATCAAAGAGCATATCACTAGCCCCACCTTTGTAATTTTGAAACGTTATAAAATCAACACCCCGTCTTTCAAGAACCTTATACACATTGACGCTTACAGACTTAAGTCTGGAAGCGAGCTTTTGAGTCTTGGTTGGCAGGATATTGTTTCCGAACAAGACAACTTAGTTTTTATTGAGTGGCCGGAAAATGTGATTAGTGTGATTCCTAAAGGAGCTGTTATCATTAGATTAAGAGTTGTAAACGAGTCGGAGAGAGAAATCAAGTCAATTAAAAACCTAAACCTTGGGTTCTAATCAAACTCAAAAATTGAATTTGGGACTTTGATCTTTGAACTTAAAAATGACTAAAACTAAAGACAAAGATAAAAAACGGCTGGTCCTTTTGGACGCACAAGCTATTCTTCATCGAGCTTATCATGCTCTACCAGACTTTTCTTCCAATAAAGGTGAGCCGACCGGCGCTCTCTACGGTCTATCCCTTATGCTTCTTAAAATTATTTCTGAATTTAAGCCGGACTACATAGTTGCTTGTTTTGATGTCGGCAAGCCGACCTACCGCCACGAAGCTTATGAGGGATACAAGGCCAAAAGAGCCAAGACCAAGGAAGATTTAATCTGGCAAATTGAAAAATCAAAAGAAGTTTTTAAAAGTTTCAGTATCCCAACTTATGAGATGCCTGGATACGAAGCTGACGATCTTTTGGGAACAATAGTAGAAAAACTAAAGAAACAGAAAGACCTTGAAATCATAATCGCTTCTGGCGACATGGACACTTTGCAGTTGGTTTCTGGTGATAAAGTCAGAGTATATACCTTAAAAAAGGGAATAAAAGATACAGTAGTTTATGATGAAAACGGCGTGAGAGAGAGGTTTGGTTTTGGTCCAGAACTCCTACCTGACTATAAGGGTTTGAGGGGTGACCCATCTGACAATATTATTGGGGTGCCGGGTATTGGGGAAAAAACCGCTAGTATTTTAATAAAAGAATTCAGGACTATTGAGGATATGTACAAAGAATTGAAAAGAGCGCCGGAGAGATTTGAGAAGGTTGGAGTTTCAAAGAGAATTATAGAGATTTTGCTAAACAACGAAGAAGAAGCCATATTTTCTAAAACTTTGGCGCTTATAAACAGAGAGGTGCCGATAGATTTTAAATTACCAGAAAAAGAGTGGGTGAAAATTTTGGACAAATCAAAAATTTTGAAGATTTTTGAAGATTTAGAATTCAGGGCTTTGGCTGACAGAGTTAAAAATGATTTTTCAGAAAAAAAAGAAGACCCTCGTTTGGAACTTATTGACCATTCCAAAAATTATAGGATTCCAGAAAAAGATTTAAAAGAAACACTCGTGGCTCTTTGGTTGTTGGATTCTAACATTACAAATCCAACAACCGAAGATGTCTTGAGATTTGCATCAACCGATTCTTTTGAGAAGGCAAAAGAAAAAGTTTTTGTCGAGTTAGAAAAAAGAAATTTAAAAAAATTATTTGAAGAAATTGAAACTCCTCTCATTTCAGTTGTTGAGAGGATGGAAGATCGGGGAATAAAAATTGACACCTCCTTTCTGAAAGAGCTTTCCGGTGAATATCACACAGAGCTTTCGAAATTAGAGAAGAAAATCTGGCAATTGTCCGGTTTGGAATTTAATATCAACTCTCCGAAACAGTTGGGGGTTATTCTTTTTGAAAACCTAAAGCTTAAGCCGAAAAACCAGAAAAAGACTTCAACTGGCGCCAAATCAACACGCGAATCAGAATTAGAGAAAATGAAAGACTTGCATCCGGTAATACCCCTGATTTTGGAGTATCGAGAATTTCAGAAACTTCTCTCAACCTATATAGACAACATCCCAGAAATGCTGTCTGCCGACGGTCGACTGCATGCCAAATTTTCTCAAACCGGGACAACAACTGGGCGAATGTCATCAAACTCTCCGAATTTGCAGAACATCCCAATAAAGACTGAACTGGGTAAAAGGATACGAAAAGCTTTTGTCGCCGAGGAAGGTTTTGAGCTTTCGGCTTTTGACTACTCGCAAATTGAGCTTAGAGTTGCAGCTTTTCTTTCGGGCGAAAAAAAATTAATTAATGTTTTTCACGAAAATGGCGACATCCACAGCGCCGTAGCCTCAGAGGTTTTTGGAGTACCAATTGAAAAAGTTAATTATGAAATGAGGCGTAAAGCCAAGGTTATAAATTTTGGAATTATTTATGGTATGGGGGTAAACGCCTTGCGTCTTAGTTTGGGATCAAGTAGGGAGGAAGCTCAAAGATTTCTTGATGATTATTTTAAAAAGTTTGCAACCCTAGCCACTTATTTGGAAGATGTAAAAGAAAAAGCCAGAAAAAATGGCTTCACAGAGACTTTTTTTGGACGTCGTCGATACTTTCCGGCGCTTAGGTCCGGTATAGATTATATTCGTTCAGCGGCGGAAAGAATGGCAGTTAACGCACCTCTCCAAGGGACTGCAGCCGATATAATAAAGTTGGCGATGATTGGGGTTGATAGATATGTTCAGGAAAATGAATTGCAAGATAAAGTTCGTTTGGTTTTGCAGATTCACGATGAGTTGGTTTACGAAATTCATAACGATTTATTGGAAGAATTAGTACCAAAAATTAAAGAAATTATGGAAAGAGTTTTGGATCCGAAAGAAATAAACGGGGTGCCGCTTTTGGCAAGCGCAGAAGTCGGCAAAAATTGGTTAGAACTTAAACCTCTCAAAAGTAAAATATGATAATCGCGCTTTTTGGTAATGACTACGTAAAGAAAAACAGGCGTTTGGCTGATTTGATCCGAGAATTTCAAGAAAAGACGGGTAGTAATTCTGTTTTACGTTTTGTTCAGGATAATTTTTCTCGGTCTGAAATTGAAAACTTGATTAAAGGGCAGGGTCTTTTTGAAAAACAAATTATCGCAGTCTTTGACCAAATTTTTTCCGTATCTGAATTTAGAGATTTGTTTTTAGAGAGCGTCTTAGGTTTTTCAGAGTCTCCTAATGTGTTTGTTTTATTGGAGACGGAAGAAGAAAAAAAACTAACTGAAGTTTTGAAAGGGAAAGCAAAAATAGAGAAGATGGATTTACCGGAGATTAGACCTTTTAATCTCTATAGTCTTTCAGACGCTTTTGGTCGAAGAGATCGAAAAAAATTCTGGATTCTTTTTCTAAAAGCCCAAACAGCCGGCTTTACTCCGGAAGAAATTCTGGGAGTGCTTTTTTGGCAGGTAAAAAATATTTTGATTGTCTTGGATTCAAAAAATGAAGCCGAGAGCGGGTTAAAATCGTTTCCTTATAAAAAAGCCAAGGAATTTTCAAAGAATTTTTCAGCCGAAGATTTGAAAAAACTTTCTTCTGGTTTGAATTCGCTTTATCACGAAGCCCATTTAGGCAAAATAGATTTTCTCTCTAGTCTAGAAAAATTTATTTTGAAGATATAACTTGTCCGCCCAGTAGGACTCGAACCTACAACCAATTGATTAAAAGTCAACTGCTCTACCAATTGAGCTATGGGCGGATATATTTTTACTTCATACCTACCTACCAAAACAGCTATAATCGGAAATAATAAACTTCATACCTACCAAAACAGCTATAAGCGGAAATAACTAACTTCATACCTACCAAAACAGCTATAATCGGAAATAACTAACTTCATACCTACCAAAACAGCTTTAGGCAGATTTACAAAACTAAAATATATCAAAAAATTCTAAAGCGGCAAGTCAAAAGCCAAGAAACCCGCTCCAGAAAAAAGAAGAGAAAGGCAGATGGCAAAAAGCAAAAGATAAAAAACCAGATTTCTTTTAAGCAAACTTTCTTCTTTATACTCAACATAAAGCTCGCTAAAGGTCAAAAATGCCAAAGCCAAAGCAGCGACTTGGGTGTAAAGACCGATAAAAAGCATTGCTCCACCAATAATTTCCATCAAAGCAAAAATCTTTACAAAAAATTCCGCCGGCTTTAATCTTAAAGAACTGACAGAAGATAACCACCGACCCTTTTCCGAGGTCAGTTTCAAGTAGCCAAGATTTATAAATAAGTAACCGACAACTAGACGCAGAATAAATGGCGCCATAAGTCCGTAAGTTAAAAGTTCAGGGAAAGGATTAAGCATGCTCACATTTTATCTTAAAAATAGTCAATGGCCAACAGTAAAAAAGATACAGTTTTAATTTTGTGTGACATTCGGAGCGTTCATAACGTTGGTTCTATTTTTAGAACCGCTGATACTTGCGGCGTTTCAAAAATTTATTTAGTAGGCGTAACACCGACTCCAAAAGATCGTTTCGGTCGGACGAGAAAAGATTTGGCCAAAGTTGCTCTCGGCGCTGAAAAAAACATTCCTTGGGAGAAAGCCGAATCTTCTTTAGAAGTTTTAAAAAATCTTAAAAAAGAAGGTTTTCAAATTATCTCAATCGAACAGTCCAAAAATTCAGTTGATTACAAAACAGTTTCAGCCAAAGAAAAAGCCGCTTTTGTTTTGGGCGGGGAAGTAGATGGTCTGCCAGAATCAGTTTTAAAATTAAGCGACGTTGTGGCTGAAATTCCGATGAAGGGTAAAAAAGAGTCTCTCAACGTTTCGGTAGCTACCGGCATCGCTCTATTTAGAATTTTGGAAATTTAGTATTTTTTTTGGTGTTTGGGGCAGAAATGAGCGCTACGGCCGGTGACGACAATTCTGGAAATTGTTCCGGCACAGTTCTTTTTAAGGCACCTTTCTCCTTTTCTTTGGTAAACCTTATGGTGGTGTTGAAAAGACCCACGTTGACCATCTGGCCGGCGATAGTCCGATGTTGAGTCGCCACTGAATTCAATTCCTTTCTTTAAAATTATTTTTAGCTCTTGAAACAAAATTTTCTTTTTTTTCTCTGGGATTTTTGAAACTTGGCTTTCCGGATGAATGTCGGCAAGCCAAAGAACTTCGTCTGAATAAATATTTCCAACTCCGGCGATGAGTTCTTGATTCATTAGCGCGGTTTTGATTTTCCAGGCTGGTTTTTTCATAAGTTGAAACTTGAAATTCGAAAATCCGAAACTTTTTTCAAGTGGCTCCGGCCCAAGCGTATCAATGTCAGTTTTTTCATCCTTTTCAATCAAGCAAACTTTGGCAAATTTACGAACATCGGAGAGAACCAAGTGTTTTTTGCCAGAGAGGATAAAAACCAATCTAACGAATCTGTTGAAAGGATCCCAAAGTGGTGATTTTGCCGGTTCATTTGGCATCCATTTTTCTTTTTCCCAGCTGTTTGTAATTTTAGATTTTGAATTTTGAGCTTGTTTAGAATTTAGAGTTTCGGACTTAGAGTTTCCACTTACTTTTCGATAGCTACCGAAAAGTAAGTGGCCCGTCATTTTCATATGAACTAAAATTGTTTTGTTGTCTGAAAGATGAATCAAAACATTTTTACCCCGCCGGCTGACACTCTTCACTTTCTCACCAACAACTTTTTTCTTAAATCCAGAAAAATATTTTCTGTTTTTTATATGATTTTTGCCCTCGTGAATCACCCCTCCATAACTTGTCCAGACATCTAAAATCTTCCGTCCGGACAGAAGATTATTTAGCATTTTTGCGGTTGTGTGGACTTCGGGTAGTTCTGGCATGCCAAAAATTAATGAATGTTAATGAATATAATTTTTGAGCATCCCGCTCCAATTTCACCTTTTGATTTACATGCGACAGGCGTGAGCGAATAGCTCATCCTTTGCCGGGCGAAGCCTGTCGCAGATGGGATACTCAACATAATAACATTTAACCACTATCTGTTGTTTTGAAAAAGTGAAATTGGGGCGGGATGGCTTTTTAAAAAATAGGGCGGGGTAAAATCTATTATCATAATTTCACAGCCAAAAATTTTGAGAGGATGAATTAGTTTTTAGTTAGTACTAAGTAGTTCGTAGTCATTTTACATTATCTATTCAGGGAGTAAAATTAAATCATGAGTCATATAAATATTGCTTCAAGCAAACATTGCTCAACCTGCGGCGGGGAAGTTGACGGCTTCAAATGCCCGGAATGCAAAATAACTTCGGCTGTTTTTGATCCAAGTCATTGGAGAGCGTGCATTAATGCGGGTAAAATGAAATTAAAGTGCAAGAAGTGCGGGATGGTGGAGATAAATTGCACCTGCTAGAACTAGGGTATAGCCAATAGGGTATAGGGATGCTTCGGGAACCTGCAACCATTGACAGGAAGGTATGTTTATGTATAATCTAAAGCAGAAATTTGTACCTAAAAGAGCTATTTGTAAAAAGGCGGTCATAGCCAAAAGACCTTTAAAATAGAGGTTTTCTGGCTATGACTACCAGTGTGGTCGTCATCTGGCACAAATGGCACAAACCACTCGAACCCTAGTAGGGTAAGTAGAAAAATCCGACTAGAAGTCGGAAAGGAGATGTCATGAGCAAGTATCCTAACACTTTGGGCCGCATCGAAGCCGTCTGGGACAAGCTGGGTGGCGAGGAGGGTGTCGATCGGCTCCTTCGTGACGAGCTCGCTGTTGTCATCAAGAACCACATCATCAACTGTAGCGCCGACCCGTTCGTGCCAGACGGCTGGAAGGTGGAAAAGCACACGAAGTCTGGCAACCTCCAGCTCACGCGCGAGGGCGACGATTTGTTCTTGGATGGCAAGAAGATTACCTTCCCACCGAATCATATGGGCAACAAATCCATCGATGACAAGAAGTCCCTCGAGGAGCTCGCGAAGGAGCCATTCCTGAATGCCAACGTTCTCGACTACCTCTTGGCTCATCCCGACCTTATTCCCGACAGCTGGAAGGTGGATGAGCGGGGCTACATCCATTACATCTTCTTCTGGGGAACGGTCTACTGCAACCCTGATGGCATCCTCTGCGCCCGGTGTCTGTACTGGGACTACGACTGGGCTTGCTGGCGATCCATCTACCGCCAGTTCGATGCGAGAGCCATGTTTCCGCCTCCGCCACCATCCGCGCAAGTTAGCGCTTAGGACTTGACGCTCTGAACTTTTGGGCTCTTTGCTTGCGATAAAATTGTCGCAACATATCAGACGTAGACATAGAAGTCCCGCAGCGATGCGGGGCTTTTTCTTTGTCTGGTTAATCCCACAGTAAGGTTTTAGAGATCGCGCGGAACCTGCAACCATTGACAGGAAGGTATTTTTGTGTATAATCGGGGGCATATATAGAAACTTGTGGTTTCAAGAGTTTGTGCTAATATTACAAACAGAATCAGGGTTTCTTGGTAGGCGTTTCACGGCCCGATGAGACATTCATAAGGAGTAAGTCAAATGCCAAAGAGCATGTTCCTCGCATTGTTGCTCATCTTCATTCTCGTGATGTTTAATGCTTTTTTGCCGTTCATTTTGGGCAGGCCGGATATCACGAGAATCGTCTGGATCGCGAATCTCGTTCTGGTTCTTACTGCTGCTTCAGGCCTCAACCAGTTCCTTACTTCAAGGAATTCTAAGTAAGGATTCTCACTTGGAGTTGTGGGCTGGCACTGTTCGTCCCCCCCCCAGCGTCCTTGCGGCGCGGGTTTTTCTTAATAGTAATTCTACTGACAGGGTTTTACCTTGCCAGTGAAATATCAATAAATAATAGACCCTATTGGCTATTGGCTGCGCCCTAGACCCTGATTCTTCAATTCCTCCCTCACCACCTCCGCATCGTCCCAAGGGATTGAAATATTCCGACCGTTAATCGTGCATTTTGAACGTCCAAAAAGTTATCCGACCATTTATGGTTGGATGACTTGCCAATCCGACCATTTTCTGCTAAAAATGGATGGATGAAGGAAAACATTATTTTAGGCCATACTTTCCCCCCAAAGCTTAAGGAGATTTATGATGAAGAATTGGCAAATCAACTTGCTCAAACGCAAGGTGCAATTGGTAGTTTGAGGCAGACTGCTCGTCTTTTACAGAACCCTGATCTTTTGATGAGGCCAGTTTTGGCAAAGGAAGCCGAATCGAGTTCACAGCTCGAGGGAACACAGGCCTCAATAGAAGATGCGTATCAGCTGGGTCTTGCTGAACAATCTGTTGAGATGCGAAACGAAGCGCAGGAGATTGTGAATTACGAACGGGCAATGTACAAAGGGCTTGCAGGACTTGAAAAGCATGGACTTAGTGAGTTTGTCATAAGGGAGATGCATAAAACTCTCTTGCATGGTGCGCGAGGGAGTAAGAAACTTCCTGGCGAATTCAGAAAGGATGAAGTGTGGATTGGTAAAGATGGCACGGATAAAGGAAAAGCGAGGTATCTTCCACCAGACGGAGTGCATGTGCCAGCGCTGATGGAGCAGTTGATTGCCTTTATGCAAGATAGTGGGAAACTCAATCCGTTAATTGCTTGTGGTGTTATTCATCACAGATTCGAGGCCATCCATCCTTTCAAAGATGGTAACGGCCGAGTGGGGCGTCTGCTAATTACGCTATACCTTATAAAAGAAGGTCTCCTTACGCTGCCCATTCTTTATCCAAGCGGTTATTTCGAGGAACATAAACCTTCATACATGAAGGCCCTTTCTGCTGTGGATCAGAAAGAGGATTGGTATAAGTGGCTCACGTTCTTCCTCAAGGGTATTCAAAGACAAGCGGAACTTTCTCTCAAGCTCGTACTAGATATTGATGAGCTATACAAGAATGGAAAAGCTGTTGTCGAAAAGCAGGCAGCAAGTATGCGAATGATCATGGTACTTGATTATGCTTTTAAACAGCCGTATCTCACGGCACCTATGGTGAGTAGGAGTACTGGTGTACCCGTGACCACCTGTAAAAGATACCTGAATCTTCTCAAAGAATACGGAATCCTTCAGCAAGGAGCCACATTTCAGAAGCAAACAGTCTTCATAAATCGGAAGCTCATTAATATTCTGAAGAGTATCTAAAGGGGTTTCTAATTAGTCTCAGGATCTCTGCCGAAATCTTAGAATATTAGAACTTGCAGAAAGCCATACACTAAAGGCCCAAAGCAATGCTTGGGCCTTTAGTGTTTACTGTTGTGGAGATAAATTGCACTTGTTAAGTTAGGGTTTAGGGTATAGCCAATAGGGTATAGGGATGCTTCGGGAACCTGCAACCATTGGCAGGAAGGTATGTTTATGTATAATCTAAAGCAGAAATTTGTACCTTAAAAGAGCTACTTGTCCGCCTAGGTTTTGCTCGCCCACCTAAATTCTAAAATAATTTTGGCGGGCAAGACAAAAGTTTGGTGGAAAAGAAAAAGCGGTCATAGCCAAAAGACCTTTAAAATAGAGGTTTTCTGGCTATGACTACCAGTGTGGTCGTCATCTGGCACAAATGGCACAAACCACTCGAACCCTAGTAGGGTAAGTAGAAAAATCCGACTAGAAGTCGGAAAGGAGATGTCATGAGCAAGTATCCTAACACTTTGGGCCGCATCGAAGCCGTCTGGGACAAGCTGGGTGGCGAGGATGGCGTTCAGCGCTTTCTCGCTGGCACCGTCGAAGTGGTCATCAAGGACCACATCATTCTCGGCAATGCCGACCCATTCGTTCCCAGCGGCTGGGAGGTGGAAAAGCACCAGAAGTCTGGCGACCTCAAGCTGACTCGCGACGGCGACGACCTCTACCTCGACGGGAAGAAGATCGAGTTCTTCCTTTCGCCGAACCAGCAATGTGACAAGGTCATCAAGGGCGACAAGCTTCGCAAGGAGCTTGAAGGCAAGCCGGTTCTCAACGCCAACGTTCTCGACTATCTCCTGGCTCACCCCGACCTCATTCCTGACAGCTGGAAGGTCGACGATCAGGGCCGGACCCGTTACCTCCTTTTCTGGGGAACGGTCTACCGCTCCCCTGGCGGCCGCCTCTGCGTCCGGTTTTTGTCCTGGGACGGTGGCGGGTGGGACTGGGACGGCTACTGGCTCGACGACGGGTGCCTCTCCGACCTCCCTGCGGCGTTGCTCGCAAGTTAGTGCTTAGAACTTGGGTACTCGGGTCTTTCAGACCCTTTGACCTTAGTTCTTCGCGGCGATTTTCGCCAAACGCAATCCAAAGCGTCAAAAATGGAGGCCTCGATTTCGGTCGGGGCTTTTTCTGTGATAAAATAAAAGTGGCAGTAGGTGAATATGCGGGCGGTTACGGCTTTTCGCTACCGAACCCAGTATCCATACACCGGGAGTATTCACAACCAAGGTTTTGGATAGAGTGGTGTATGTAGAAACTTCAAAAAAAATGAAGATACTTGGTACAAAACATTGAGGCATTTTGATGCTAAATTCTATACAACTCTAAGAGAATTCAAGGAGTGGTGGCGCAGATGATGCTTTGTACGTTACCGCAACCCTGACGGCAACCTCTACGTCCGGTATTTGTACTGGAACGATGGCGAGATCGTGTTGCGCTGGTATTGGCTCAGCGACAGCTTCTTGGACATCAATAATCCCGCCCTCCGCTTCCGCAACAAGTAGCTCGGACCTCAGTCACTATGTCTTCCTCGGACACTTTGTCCTTGGTCCTCCGCCCTCTGCCAAGCACCCCGGTGCTTGGCGGTTTTCTATAATAGCTCACGGCAAGGTTTAACCTCCCAGAGAGAAGTGATTCCAAGCTATTGGGATATTACGAACGACTTGACAAAAATAATAGGATTGTTAGAATGTAGTAAGGAAGTATAGTTTCCCGGAAAGTAGAACTCTCAGAAGTTCGAGGTTCCGGGATCGGCTCTCTCCGCGGCATCGGCTAAAATGAGAGCCTAAAAACTACAAACACGCCCCCGGCTCGCGCTTGCGATCCGGGGGCACTTCATTCCCCTAAACCCTAAACCCTAGACCCTATACCCTAATTTCTTCAATTCCTCCCTCACCACACCTGCATCGTCCCAAGGAATTTTTGAGCCGTGGGGGCCCATGATGAAAGGATCGGTGCCTTTACCGGTGATAAGAACAACCACTTTTTCACTTTTTTTGTCCGTCTTGATTAGCGAGGATTTTTCTTTCGCGTTTATTAGAGAAGTGCGAATCGCTTCCCGCCGGTCCAAGATAATTTTTAATTTTTCTTTTGATACGGAAACCGCCATTTCATCCAAAATTTTTTGCGGGTCTTCGTCGTAAGGATCTTCATTTGTCAGAATCACTTCCTGACAGTATTCGTTAGCAACTTTTGCCATACCCGGGCGTTTCCATTGATCACGTCCGCCACCGGTATTACCGAGCACGCAAATCTTTTTATTATTCGGAAAAGCTTCATAAAGTTTTGTTAGTGAATCAATCGTATGGGCATAGTCAACATAAACATCAAAACCGTTTGCTGGAATTTTTTCCACCCGTCCCCTTATTTTTTCTATTTTTTCAATCGCTCGTCTGGCTTTTTCCAAATCAACGCCGAGCGCTTCGGTTAAAGACAGGGCACCGAGGATATTATAGATGTTGAACTTGCCGATTAATTTTGTTTCAATGCGCCGACCTTGCCAGACGAAAGAACTTTTTTGGTCTTGGAGCAGAAGGTCGGCCATGTCACTTATCGAGTACAAAAATTTTTTAGTATTTTTTACGGCTTTAAATTTTTCGGCTTCTTTTTCGTCATTGTTTATGATTAAAATTTTTCTTTTCTTACTGCTTCTGGAAAGCGCCTCGGCAATTTTCAATTTAGCCCTGACATAATTTTCGTAAGAGCCATGCGATTCAATGTGTTCTGGAGAAAGATTGGTGAAAATTAAAGCGTCCAGGTCAATGAATTTGTGACGAAACTGCCTTGCGCCTTCGGAAGTCATTTCAATTATTGCAAAGTCGCAACCTTCTTTAACCGCCTGTCGCAAAAATTTTTGCAAGAAAAACCTGCCCGGCATGGTCATTTTAAACAAATTCCTTTTTTCTTTTCCGCCGATTTTGAATCGCAAAGTATTGGCCAGGGCGGTTTTTAGTCCAGCTTCTTCCAAAATAGCGTTCACAATCTCGGTTGTTGTTGATTTGCCTTTGGTGCCGGTCACCGCCACAACTTTTATTTTCCTTGAAGGAAAGCGGTAAATCACAGCGCCAAGAAAAGCGAGAGAGTAATGATATGTCGGACGACAGATATCGATGATTTTTTTTGGGATCAAGGATTTTATAAGATTCATTTAATTACTTAAAATTCTCAGCGCCTCTTTTATTTTTGCCGAAGTACCTTGCGTTTCGGCTGAAACAGATTTCAAAGCACTTCGAGCTTCTTCTTGGGAATAACCAAGGGCTTTTAGGGCCTCCACAACCTCCACGTCTTCTTTGGTTGAGCTTGCTTGCGATCCTTTTGAGCCCAACTTGTCTTTTAATTCCACCACTATTTTTTCGGCGGTTTTTTTACCGATGCCGGAGACTTTGGTCAGATAAGTTATGTCGCCTTCCGAAATTCCTTTTTTTAAGGATTCTATTTCGGCGAGGTTTAAAATTCCCAAAGCCGACCGCGGTCCGATGCCCGAAATTGAAATCAGAAGTTCAAAAAAATTTAGTTCCGATTGCGAAAGAAATCCGAAAATTTCCAAGGAAGTTTCTTTGACCGAGAGGTGCGTCCAGATCTCGGCTGTTTCATCAATTTTGAATGTTAAAAGGCAATGTGCCGGCGTGAAAATTCTATAACCGACACCGTTTGCGTCAATAATTACGCTTTTTTCGTCTTTGAAAATTACTGGACCTTTGAGTTTAGCAATCATTTTGTTGACTAAATGATAGCAAAGTTTGACTTTTTGGGCGAAGAATAATAGCATCTTTCCCTAGATTAAGAAATTGTTGGCTGGGTAGCTCAATTGGTAGAGCAACAGATTCCAAATCTGCAGGTTGCTGGTTCAAGTCCAGCCCCGGCCATTTCTCCCTAATTGGGAGAGAACTCTCTGGCCCCAACTTCGGTTGGGGCTGTTTTTTGACTTTTCTTCTTCTTGTGTTAAGATGGCTGGACAAAATTATGCCAATTACAAGTTCAGCCAAAAAAGCCTTACGAAGCTCTAAGAAGAAAAGGGTTTTTAATCTTCGCCGGAAAGATGCTATGTCTAGCGCTATTAAAAAGATCAAGAAACTGACGGCAGATCAAAAACTCGACGAAGCCAAAGGGATTCTTCCAGAAGTTTACAAAGCTATAGACAAGGCAGCTAAAAGGGGAGTTATAAGTAAAGAAAAGGCATCCAGAAAGAAATCTCAAATGGCCTCCCTTATCAAAAATTAGAAATTAAAAACAAAACGCCCCGCGACTCTCGTCGTGGGGCGTTTTGTTTTGTTTATATTCCAAAATTGTTTAGAGCGACATGCCAGACGATACTTGCTGAAACCGCTCCGACCACAAATCCGGTAAGAGACGAGGCAACTGTCCTTCCGATTTTCATTTTGTACTGACGGGGTTCTTGAGAAACAAAGTCTCTGACTATTTTGTCCATTTTTATTTTGTTTTTCTAATAATTAATAAATTATATATTTTTTAAAATCTTAGACAATAACAAGCCAAATGTTACGGTGCCCTCGCTAGGAATCGAACCTAGAATGGGAGATTAGAAGTCTCCAGTTATATCCATTTAACTACGAGGGCAGATGATTCAAATAACAAATTACACTAAAAACGGAGAAAACAAAAGTGCAAATTTAAATAGCAGGGTTTCTGCTCTCCGGTCTCTCTTCCAATAACGATTCAAATCGGTTTTTCTTTTCTCTATAGACTTCCAAGGTCTTTACTAAGCTGTTTTTGTCTACAGACTGAATTTCTTGAGACGGACTGCCAGTCTCCGTAGCTGCCAGATCTTTTGTTTTTTGATATTCAAAAAACAAAAGACCGGCAATTAATAAATTGATTACAGAGAAAGTGTAAAACATAATCAACCAATCTCGGTCTGGATGACTGGTGTACTTTTTGTATACAGAACCTTTAGAACTAAACGACTTCAATTTTTTAAGAAAAGCATCCATTTTTTATTTGAATTTTAAAGTTTGGAAAGATATTTGCAATTGCCATTCTGGAGCCGAATCTCCCTGTTCTGAAGTTTTTGATTCAAGCACAATATTTTTAACATCAATTTGATATGGAAGATTTTCTACTAAGCTCAAGAAATGAAAAACTCCACCCCATGTTCCAAATGCTTTTATTGTTAATTCCAACATCTCAAAAAAACCTTCCTCCGTCTTTATGACGTCGATTTTTTCAACAGATGACTGAACACCGCTAACCTCGGCTAGCTTCTCAATTTTTTCTATAAAGCTGACAACTTCTTCTTGGCTAATTCCGACCGCAAAACTTTCCAATTCTTCAAACTCCGCTTGGAGTTTTTCAAGGTCTTGGGCTAAAAGACGCACACCCTCTTTCTTTAATTCATGATTTACGACGGATGCGGACAATTCTAAAACATCAGACTTTTTGTTTTCGGTGGTTGTAAACACCAAAGTCGCGACAACCCAAATAATAATTGCCGGAAATAATGTGTACAATAATGTTTTTTTAGAATTGTGTGGCATTGTCTGTTTTAGATTACTGAAAATGTAATTGAAAAAACCAAATCCCTGTCTTTTGCCAAGTCTGAAACTGGCAAGTTCACATCAGTAAAATTATCAATATCTTCAAGTCGCTTCGCAAAAAGAACGAGTGACTCTCTGGTTGTTGCTTCTCCTCTTAAAAAGATTACTGTGCCCGTCTCTTTTTTTGAGTAACTTATGGATTTTATTTTTATCCCAGTCGTTTTGTTGCTGATTATTTCTGACAAAACTTTGGTTGTCTTACTCTCGCTGTCTTGACCTAATACTTGGATTTTCCTATTAATCTCTGACACCTTAGACTCAAGTTCTGTTATCACTTTTAATTCTGGTGTTTCCGCCTCAAGAACCGCTCTTTCTTTCTCAAGGGATTGAAATTCGAAATTTACTGATAGAAATATCGGCGCTAGAAAAATCAAGATAACCAATCCGGTAAAAGAAACGAAGATCATAAAAACTATCAATAATCGGATTTTATACATCCGATAAATTTCCTTTTTGTATTCTGTTGGTAGTAAATTACCCATTTTGTTTTTTAAGATGGTTACTTGGAATTGCCAATCCAATTGCAGTTGCGTATTTTAACGACTCTTCAAAATTTAATTCCGGCACCTGTTCTTCAGGAGACAGACAATTTGCCCACACACTTGCTAGCTCAATTTCTATAGGCGAAACCGCTGATATGTTTTTTAAAATTTCTTCATCCACATTTTCACCAAAGACAAATGCTTTTCTTATTTTCTGATTGTTTTTGTCTGTTGATTGCCAATATGAAAGTAGTTTTTCCATTTCTTCCTTAACGGGTTCTGTTTTTTCTTTCGAGCCGTATATTTTTATTTCTTCACCTATGTATTTTATCGGCATTGCGTCGCTATCTTGGGTTCCTGCCAGTTTTTCTTTAGAGAAGGTGTTGACTTCAATGCTTGATGCGTACTGAACTGTTTGGTTTTCGGCAATATAAAGTCCGGTTTTATTTTTTCCTGCCTGAATCAGCATATATGGCCTCGCATCACTATTTTTTATTACGGCATTAGCTGTTGCTTGCGCTTCTGATTCAAACGATAACGGAACTAATCCACTCATTTTGAATATTTCTAAAAATTCATAAACGGTATTTTGGGGAAAGACCGAAACCGCCACTCTTAAGTTATTGTCGATTGTTCCCAAAATTTTAAAATCAAAGACCGCTTCGTTAGCTGATATTGGTACATTTTCTTCTATTTTAAATCGGAGGGCTCCCTCGATCTCACTCTCTTTCATTTTTGGCAAAACCGTCTTGAAAATAAATCCTTTTTCTTCAGGTAAGCTAGCTTTTATAAAGCGAAGATTATTTTTTCGTTTTAATTCTTCCAGAATACTCGTGATTGTTTTGGAGTTTTTAATTTCCCCTCCAATTATCGATTTTTCTGGCAGTTCTTGCTTACCAAATTTTTTTAAAACCAACTTCCCATTTTTATGGACAGAAAATTGAACAAAAAAAACGCAGCTATCGCTGATTGATAATCCGGCGACATTAGGATTTAGAAATTTTGGAGTAGGAAAAATATCAAAAAAACGCATTGGTAAAATTATACTATGTTTTTTGGTTTTTTTTATCAATAAAACTTTGTAAGATTATAGCCGCAGCTGATGCGTCAATCTTTTTGTGACGACCCTGTTCTTGCGCTGCTTGCGCGGTCGTTAAAAATTCCGGCTCCAGATAAACCGGAACTTTTAATTCGTCCTCCAATTCTTTTTTGAAAGACAGAATATTTGTCATTATTGGATTCGGTTTGCCTTTGAAATCCAAGGATTGTCCTAGAACAATCCCGGTAATTTTTCGTTTTTGACAGATTTCTTTAATTTTAGACAGAGCTTCTTTGTTTTTTAAAACTGCTTCCGGGAAAGCCAAAACTGCATCTTCGGAGGATAACGCTATGCCGACATTTTTTTGTCCGTAATCAATACCCAAAAGCATTTCTGTATTATAGAACGTAAGAGCATGCGAAGCTATATAAGGAATTACGCTAGATTTACGAGGGAAATTTTTTTTGGTAGTATTGCTCTCGTATGGCTGATTTATTGGGTCCTGAATTTACGTCTTTTGTGGGAAATAATAGCGCTTTATTTCTATTGATTTTGGTTTGGAGCTTACTTTGGAAGGGGATTGCCCTTTGGAAAGCGGCTCGCTTGTCTCACAAAAGGTGGTTCGTAATAATCCTTATCGTAAATACACTTGGGATTTTAGACATCATCTATATATTTTTTGTTGCTAACAGGTATAAAGTTGAGACAAACGAGACCAACAATTAACAACGTAATTGCCGATTGTTAATAAAGGTAAAAATCGAAAAGGGGGCTTAAAGTTCTGTTCAGCGAAATACAGGTTCTGTTTTGGTAAGGTAAACAGAACAAAACCGCAATGTTAAATTTAATCCGCCTTAGTTCGGAGGAGTCGGATAGTGGTTTATTCCAGCGGTCTTGAAAACCGCCATGTCGAAAGGCATCGTGGGTTCGAATCCCACCTCCTCCGCCTTCGGTTCGCCGAAGCGAACCTACGGCGTGACGAAGTCCGCCAGTGGGTTTGCGAAGGCAACATTCGGTTCGCCGAAGCGAACCTACGGCGTGACGAAGTCCGCCAGTGGGTTTGCGAAGGCGACCTTCGCCAATCATAATTATGTACTACGTATATAGTCTAAAATGCAAAGATGGTTTTTACGTCGGTTGCACAGACAATATTGAGGAAAGATTAGAGAGACACACAAAGGGTCACGTTCCAGCAACAGAGAATCGCTTGCCGGTAAGTTTAGAATTTTATTTCGCCACATCAGATAAATACAAAGCATTTGAATTTGAGAAGTATTTAAAATCTGGCTCAGGTCGAGCTTTTCTGAAAAAACACTTTTAACCCAAAAGTGATAAAACATAAAAACCCCGAAGGGATTCGAATTATGGATAAGAAAAAAATTTTTATAACTGGAATACCAACAGCGGGGAAATCTTACCTAGCTAAAAAACTTGCTGAAAAAGTAGGTGGCATTTGTGTTTCAATTGATGACTTTAGAGAAGAGTTGACCAAAGATGAAAGATATAAGAAATGGGTAAATTTTTATTTAGATCAAGACGAACATACTTATTACACGACCACTACTCACGAGGAACAGTGGGCAAACCTTGTAAAGCAGTCGGAAGGTTTCTGGCCAGGGGTTCTTGTGAGGCTTGCCAAATACGCTGACGAGGATAGACCTGTGATTTTCGAAGGAGTGAATATTCTTCCGCACTTAGCACATAGAGATTTACATATTCCTGGAATCGCGATAATTGGACGATCTTTTGAAGAAACTTTTGAAAGAAACAAGAAAGAGCCACGTTGGGGTGCGACGGAAGAACTGCAAAAGCTCGAAGCTGACGCATTCTTCAACGGGGAGCGGCCTCATTACAAGGATGAAGCAGAGAAGCTCGGATATCCAGTCTTTGAGACTCCGGACGAGGCTTGGGCTACAGCAGTCCAAATTTTGACTAGCGACCCGAGTGCCTAGTATAGAGTCATCGAAAATCCTCTAAAATACCCTTAGGGTACCTCACCACCTTGGTACTGAACCTGAGCGGTCCGCATTGTGGCGGAAAAATTAACGTCTGAACAGACTTGCAGCATATAGTCTCATTTCCGTCTAAAAGGTGCTCCAGCTTTTAGAGATTAAGTTGAAATCTAGATAGAATTTTCTTGTGTTTTTGTCCTTTCTATAAAGCGCTTTTCCCAGATTATTCCACAAGCGGCGGCGACAACTAAAACTACCACATAGCTTAAAACTGCGGTTGCGAGATTAAATTGTTTGGGAATAAAATCAACCGCCAAAGCAAAATACCAAGACGACAAGGTGATAGCCCAAACAATCACGGTCGGCAATCTAAGAGATGCAAACATTGGTGAATCTGGCCCACCTTCTTTTCTAAATGGAACAAAAACCAAAAATGGTCCGTATATAATCATTGAAACGGCATTGCCGAAAGCGGCGACGAATAGAGCAGCGGTTTGCATTATGAAAAGTCCGGAAGAAGCAAGCATTTCCGCGTACATCACATAAAAAGCCAGTTGGCCAATAAGTATTAAACCAAAACCGACCCAAACAAGCTCCAGAATTCCGTTTAAAAGATGAAGCTCTTTGTCGTCTATGTCCAAATCTTTTAACATTCGAAAGAAAATAAATACAGCGGCGGTTGAACCACCAACAGCAAAAGCAAAGCCAAAAAATCTTATTGCCGCGATGATGTATTGGAATTCTGCCAAGAAAGCAACAGCCACAGGCAAGCTAGCAAAAGAAGAAACAAAAACCGTTATGGACAGAAAAGAAGCTAAAATACACCAAATACACCAAGCGCGGAGTAAGAATGCTTGCACAAACAGAAGATAAGAAGAAAATAGGCCGGCCGAAAGAGTTAGCGCTACGAGAATTGTTAAAGCATTAGGACTGAAAATTTCTGGTATGAAGATAAGGAACAGATAAGAAATAACAATAGAAGCAAAATAAGTCATCCCCATTCTCTCAAGAGGGATTCCGAAGAATTTTGAAAATCGGCTGTTGACGACAACGTTACAGTCAGAGCCGGTCGGGCAGATTAATTGTCTTTTGCTCTTTTTGGTAATAAATATGTTGGTGGCAACTCCAAAACCGCCCAAAGCAGCCGTGGCAATAAATGCATAAAAACCAACCGGTTTTGGCAAGAAGACGGTAAAAATAAAACCGCTCATACCGAGCAGAATCAAACCGAAATAAAGATAGTACAAACTAGAAATTTTGATTTTCATAAGGACAATGTTATCACGGAATTTTTACTCTACAAAAACTTTTCAACAAGAAAGTCGGGCAATTTTGTGATAAGATGTTTGCATAATATGGTCAATTTCTCTGTGATTACTCTAATAGGCCTCTTCGGACTCGTCGGGGTCTGGCTTTCTGATCATATAAGGAGAAAAAGAGTCTCTAAAGAAGATCTTGTCTGTCCGATTGGTTTTGACTGCCAGACGGTTGTGACGAGTAAGTATTCCAAGTTTTTTGGAATTCCGGTTGAGAACTTGGGAATTTTATATTATTTGCTGGTTTCCATAAGTTATGCGGTTTTTCTTTTCTTTCCTAAACTACACCACGAATTTTTTTCCTTCGCGATTTTGTCCGTTACTATTCTGGCTTTTTTATTTTCAATCTATCTGACTTTTATTCAGCTAGTTGTTCTAGGGAGGTTGTGTTCTTTATGTTTGGCGTCAGCAGCTCTTTGCACACTGATTTTCATTTTTGCTTGGACCTCTACAAATTTGGATATTATCGGTTTTTTGAATTCAGTGATTCAGATTTTACCTCTTTAAAACTTTCTAATGTCGGGTTTTCTTTGTGATATATTATAAAAAGTATGGAAAGCAGAATAAATTGGCAGGGTCCAGAATTTGCCCACTGGCACAAAGGCGTTGAATGGTATTGGGCGATTGGCATTATCGCTTTTGGAATTGTTCTGGCCTCTATTATTTTGGGAAACTATATTTTCGCTATTTTGATAATTGTCGCGGTTTTGGCGCTTGTGATTTTCTCTTTACGTGGGCCAAGACTTGTTGATGTTGAGGTAAACAATCGAGGAATTGTTTTAGACAAATATTTTTACCCCTTCGGGTCGCTTGAATCTTTTTGGATAGAAGGAGACTCGCTTCATCCAAAAATACTTTTCAAATCAAACAAGTTTTGGATGCCGTATATTCATTTGCCGATTACGGAAGAAATTAGTATTGAAGAAGTCAGAGATTTTTTGCTTCAGTATTTGGAAGAAGAAGAATTAAATGAACCATTTTTTCAGAAAATTCTTGAGTTTGTTGGATTTTAGACTTTTCTTTCTGTTGCTCCCACCAGGAATCGAACCTGGATCGCAAGATCCGCAATCTTGCATTCTATCCATTAAACTATGGGAGCGTTTAAATTAATTTTAATTTCTATTTTGAATCAATACGCAATGCGCGGTGAGGGACTCGAACCCACGGCCTATTGTGTGTAAAACAATTGCTCTACCAACTGAGCTAACCGCGCTCTATATTTATACCTAAAAACGCCTTTTTCTTCAATGCGTGGATAATTAGACTGATGTTAATCATATTACATATGCTATACTCTACTCAATGAAAATAGTCGAAAAAGAAAAAGCCAGAGAATTAAGGAAACAGGGTATGTCAATGAATCAGATCATAGAAAAGACTGGTTTTCCAAAAGCCAGTGTCAGTTTTTGGACTAGAGATATTGTTCTCACTAAAGCACAAAAGAAAAGAATATCTTTAAGAGGTAGAAGCGTTGAGTCTATAGAGAAGAGAAGACTAAGCCGACTAGCTAATATAAGCGCGAAACGAAAAGTAATAATAGATTCGGCAAAAAAAGATTTTTCTAACTTATCACATAGAGATTTAAAAATAGTCGGCGCGATGATTTATTGGGGTGAAGGTAGTAAAACTGGTCATTGGACAGCCCGTATCTCAAATAGCGACCCTTTAGTGATAAAAGTAATGATGAGATTTTTCAGGGAAGTCTGTAGTGTCCCTGAAGATAAATTTCGTGGTCACATTCATACATTTGAGAGTGCTGACATAGAAGAAACAGAAAGATACTGGTCTAAAATTTCAGGAATACCTCGTAGTCAGTTTTATAAAACATATTTAAAACAAAGTAAGATAAGTTTGCGAAAAAGAAAAACTTTACCATATGGAACTCTAGATATAGACGTTAATGATATGAAAGTCTTCTTGACAATAAAGGGTTGGATTGAAAAGATTTCCGAACTTGCACTGGAACAGTAAAGTTATATAAAAACACTTTCATTCAAGAGAAAATCGTTGTAATTTATATGTATGCAGGAAATAAAGGCAATTGTTTCTGGTAAGGTCCAAGGGGTCAGTTATCGTGATTTTGTGAAAAGAAAAGCCGACGGACTCTGGCTTTCTGGAGAGGTAGAAAATATTCCAGATTTCAAGGTCCGAGTTGTGGCCCAAGGTAGTGAAGAAAAACTTCAAAAATTTATTGAACATTTATGGAAGGGGCCTTTTGGTTCAAAAATTTCAAATGTTGAAATTTCTTGGCGAGAACCGGCGGTAAAACTTCAAGGATTTAAAATAAAATTTTAGTAAAAACCGATGTGACCCTTAACTAACCACTATACATATTAACTTTTAATTAATGACCAACGACAATTTAATCTTGGAAAAGATAAAAGTTTTGTACGAAGACGAGAGTGTCTTGGTCATCAACAAACCGGCCGGCTTAATTGTTCATTCCGACGGGCGAAATATTGAGCCATCGGTTGCCGATTGGGTAATTGAAAAATTTCCGGCGCTTAAAGATGTCGGAGAACCATGGCTTTCCCCGCAAGGGGAGACGATTCCAAGACCTGGGATTGTTCATCGACTAGACAGAGAGACAAGCGGAGTTTTAATAATAGCCAAAAATCAGGATGTCCATGATTTTCTGAAAAAACAATTCCAAGACAGAAAAGTTGAGAAAGTTTATCGTGCTTTTGTCTACGGCCATCCCAAAGAAAAAAGCGGAGTGATTGAGTTGGAGATCGGTCGAACCAAAAAAATCCCAAGGCGCTGGACGGCACTTTCCGGAAAGAGTGGAAACTTGCGGGCGGCCATAACAGAATGGCGGTTTTTAGATGTTGGACTCGATCCAGAGTCCAGCGAAAAAATTTCTTTTTTAGAAGCTCGGCCGAAAACCGGTCGGACACATCAAATCCGTGTTCATTTCAAAGCCATAAATCATCCGGTTGTTTGTGACAAAATTTATGCTTCTAAAAAACCGTGCTTACTCGGCTTCCAGCGTCTGGCTCTTCACGCTTTTCAAATTCGTTTCCAATTGCCAAACGCTAAAACAATTGAAATGGAAGCGCCCCTGCCGGAAGATTTTGTGAATGCATTGGAGGCCCTAAATCAGAGCAAAAACTCTACAATGAAATAAAATGGGCAGAATCAACCTTTTTATTGTCAATTTACCGGCTTTGTGATAGATTTGTTTTCACTATGCAAGCTAAAAATTTGATAATTTCTCCGGTCAAAATTGAGGAGAGAAAAAAAATTGATATAAGATCCGGCGACACGGTTAAGGTCTTTCAGAAAATCAAGGAAAAAGACAAGTTCCGAACCCAAGTTTTTGAGGGGCTGGTTTTAGCGGTTAAGCACGGCAAGGAATCCGGCGGGACTTTTACCGTTCGTAAAGTGACAAGCGGTGTTGGAGTTGAAAGAATCTTTCCAATTTATTCGCCGATGATTGATAAAATTGAAATTGTGAGAAGGTCAAAAGTCCGTCGAGCCAAGCTTTACCACATCAGAGACAAGGCCTCTAAAGAAATCAGACGTCAGATGAGAAATATTAGAAATCTTCCAGAAGTAAGCATTTCAGACGAGTCACAATTAAATGAAATAGAACAAGTTGAGGAAGAAATAACAGAGTCAGCAGAGCAAAAAGCGGAAGCGATTAAAAGTGCTGAAGTCTCTGAAACTAAAGAAGAAACCAAGTAGTCGGTTTTCTCCTTGAGCCAAGACACTTTTTGGCTCATACTAATTTGTATGCCCAGATGGTGGAATTGGTATACACAATAGGTTGAGGGCCTATGCTCGCAAGAGCGTGCGGGTTCAAATCCCGCTCTGGGCACCAATACAGAACTCAACGGTTTTGGAAATCTGAAGATTGATTAAGTGTTAAGAAATAATTTTGTATAAAAAATCACCGATCCTCAGGCGGTGATTTTTTATTTCACTTTCCGAATCAGTTATTGATTGGTGCGAAAGTGACTTGGCCATACCATACTCATGTTCCCTACATTATCAACACCTCGGACGAGGTAGTAATATGTAGTATCTGCTTGCAGGTTTGAAACCGTAACCGCATGGTTGGTTTGCATGCCGCTAGCATTAGCTGCAAGTGCTCCACTTACGTATGGCTGTTGGCGGTGCCCTGTTGCCTCATTGAGTTGAAGAGGCATATTGCTCCAATAGACCTGACCTTGAGTTGGCTCGTTGGTTGTCCACGCGAAGGTTGCACTTGTATTTGTGTGCTGAACTGTAGGGTTGCTCAATCTTGGCGAAGTGTCCCAAGATGCTTGATTTCCCCCAGCAGAACCTCCAGAACCCATAAGACTATTGATCCTTGCTATTGTCTGTGGCCCGACACGACCATAACCGGTTGTTGCCGGCGTTCCTTGAGAGACAATCCCTTGCGCTGTTTGGAATCTTTCTACTGCCGCCTTGGTAAGCTGGCCGAAATATCCAGTAACTAAACCTTCAGGGTAGATGCTCACATTTGTTGATAGATATGTTTGAAGTTCGGTAACTTGTGAGCCGCTATCGCCAATATCTAATTGGCTAGTAATGGCAGCATACACACTTTTAATTCCGAAGATTGAGAAAATAAGTGTTGCCATCAACATTACGCTGAAGAGAATATTTACGCGCGATGAGTTTTTTTGTAGAGTTATTTTTTTGTTCATATAGTTTTTTTAGATTAAATTTTAGAGATTATTGAGGTGTCCTACACAATCGACCTTTTATGTATAATCCCTACAGATAATGCCGCTTCGCACTGGACATCATTACAGACGTGATTACAGAAGATTTTTATGAATTTTTAGGATTACTTTTAAGTTCGTTGACTTTTCTCTCTAATTTTTTGATATAAACTTCCAACTTCTCTATACGTTCTCCTGTTTGTATTTCAAAACGTTTTGTGTGGCGTGCGAGCATTTCGGCAACACCCATCATTTCTGTAACATCTTCTATGGCAAGAAGTATGATTGGAGGAAAATCGGTATCTTCTTCAACATGAATTTGTCGGGCGTTTAGAATCATCGTTTTTTGTCCGATCGAAGGAAATTCGTGAGTGACCTCAAATCCTTTAAAAAATGTGTTTTTAGGCAAAATGTCCTCGAGTAGTTTTCGTAAAGAGGGAATATTCCACTGGCCGTTTCCCAATTCATAAACGTTTTTTTGTTCAGTATCTTTTGCTTCAACCTGAAACACTCGGTAGAAAGATTCATTAGCTGCCATTACGTGGAAATTTTTATCTAGGATTAAAACCGGCTCACGCACAACATCAACCACCGTCTTGATGTATGTCCAGCTTTTTTCCCAGAAATGATTTATAAAATCAGGGCCGATCGTGATACGCGCCTGCTCTGCGAGTCTTTTGCTCTCTTCCATATTTTTATTTTCAATTTCATTATTTTCCATACAGCAAATGCCGCTAGAAAATCTGTATTCTTACAAAGACTCGCTATAAGATGTCTGAAGTGCTATACTTAAAATCTAAGTACTCCCTTATTGTCTCTGGCGCTTTTGTAATGTTTCTGTAATAAGGCAGGTCTCTCCAAAATAAGGCCATATGGGCCCTTAAAATATAGATACTTCCAAAAACCACCGAACCTCTGTAATAGTCTTGTAATGTAACTCTTCTGCACTCGGCTTAATTTATATGATGACCCCGAAGCAAAGAATCGAGCGAGAGGGAATACTGACCTCAGCGCACAATGACTATGAGAAAAGAATGAACTCATACGCTTTTTTCAAAGTAAATAATCAAAAAACTAGTCAAGATTTGGTTCAAGATACCTTCATGAAGACTTGGATATATTTAGTTAAGGGAGGAAAGATTGATTTAATGAAGCCGTTTCTTTATCACATCCTTAATCATCTGATTATTGATGAATACCGTAAGCGTAAAACATCTTCTCTTGACGTTCTTCTTGAAAAAGGATTTGAACCGGGTTTTGATGATTCAGAACGTGTGGCCACTACTTTTGATAGCAAGGCGGCAATTCTTTTGATCCAATATCTACCGGAAAAATACGAGAAAGTAATGCGAATGAGATATGCGCAGGATCTCTCACTTAAAGAAATATCTCTTATTACAGGGCAGTCGAGAAATGCTGTTGCCGTCCAAGCACATCGGGGTCTTCTTAAGCTTAAGAAAATATATAACCGCACATAAATAATATGCTTTGGACAATAATTATCGCTTTGTTTGTTCTCTGGCTTCTTGGGTTTAGCTTTAAGGTGGGAGGCAATTTTATCCACGCACTACTTGTAGTTGCGCTTGTTGTACTTATTGTTCACCTCATATCTTAGTTAATCCGTTGCCTCTTAAAAAAAGACTCTCGCGAGTCTTGTAATTACAGCACCGCTCGTAGATTATTTTCCGTATTTTTGTTAAAGTGACTTATAGCATTGGTTTAAACCGAATGCTAAAACGCTAAAAATATGGCACTTTTTACAGGAAAAGGTGACGACGGTACAACAAAAACATACAGTTGTCCGCCGGGCACTAGAATCTCAAAAAATTCAGCGGTAGCTGAAGCCCTCGGCTCTTTGGATGAAATCAATTCCTTTCTCGGTCTTTGCAAGGTTAAAACTAGTGACTTGAAGTTAGCTCAAAGAAATTTTGCCGAGATAATTCACGACGCCCAAGAAAACCTCTTCATTGTCCAAGCGGAGGTTGCCGGCGCTCCGAAAAATATTACCGCAGACAAGGTCAGGCAGATGGAAGACATTATCAACTCAATTGAAAAAGAATTACCACCGATAACAAGTTTTTTTATTTCCGGAGGTTCGGAACAGGCGGCGATGTTGGATGTCGCTAGAACTTTAGCAAGGAGAGCCGAGAGGAGAGTGGTGGCGGGAGAGGAGGTAGGTGAAGTAAAAATTTCCGCCGACACAAAATCTTTTCTCAACAGGTTGTCTAGCTTACTTTATGCACTGGCGCGGTTGGCAAATCACTTGTCTGGAGTCAAAGAAACCGCTCCGAAGTATTGAAGATTGAATAATGGTGCCTATGGTGTAACGGTTAACACTCAAGTTTGTGGAACTTGCAATTCGGGTTCGATTCCCGATAGGCACCCCAAAAATATGAATTTTGAATCAATGATAAATGAATATGAAAAAAGACCTGATCCGCTGACAGAAATTGAAGTGATTAGAAACCAGATTATGCAAACGGGAGCAGCTGATCGGGAGAATTCAATTATAAATTCAATCAAAGAGAATTTTAAGGAGGGTGTTATAACTGGGGAAGAAGCGGTGCAACAGGTTCGGGCTCTCCAAAACAGTCGGTCTGACTATCACTAGGGGTGTTCACAAAGCGCACCGCTTTGTTTTCTTGATTTGTTAGAATTTAAAAATCAGATTTTTGTGGGTAAGAACTTTCTTTATTTTTCGTCTTTATTATGGAACCTTTAGAAAGAGCAAAACAGGAATTTATAAAATCCTATGACGAACACGCCGATGCTCTTTTTCGGCACTGTTTTTTCAAGGTGTCGGATAAAGAAAAAGCCGAAGATTTGGTTCAAGAGACTTTTGTTCGGACTTGGAAGTATATTTCTTCCGGCAAGGAAGTCCGTAACATAAAAACCTTTCTTTATAGGGTGGCTAGTAATTTGATTATAGATTATTACCGGCAAGGTAAGAATGTTTCTTTAGACCAACTTTCCGAAAAAGGTTTTGATTTCTCCGAAGCGAGAGATGAGATTTTAGAAAACGCCGAGTTTTCAAGGGTTAAAGATTTAATTGACGAGCTTAGCGAGAAAGACAAAGAGATTATCATCTGGCGATTTCTTGATGGTCTCTCACCCTCGGAGATTGCAGATGTTTTAAATATCAAAGAAAACGCCGCTTCGGTTCGCTTAAATAGAGCGATGAAAAAACTTAAAGAGAAAATGGATACTTTAGAATAATATGGAAGACAAATTTCAAAAAATTTTTTCAGAGTTTAATAATATTCATCTATCAGAAGATGAAAAAAATCTCCTGAAAAATAGAATTATTTCGGAAATAAATCTGATAAGTCTAAGAGGGGATTTGGACAAACAGCGTTTTGCTCAAAAGTGGTTTTGGTATTTGTCGCAACCACGCTTGGCGGTTTCGTTTGCCGCACTTTTGATTTTTGTTTTGAGCGGGGGCGGGGTTATGGCAGCGGCTAGTAGAGCAGTACCCGGAGACTTGTTATATCCTGTCAAAACCGAATTCAACGAGCGTCTGGCTGGGTCTTTTGATTTCTCAACTGCCGCCAAAGCTACTCGGGAAGTTAAATTAGTTGGAAAGAGATTACAAGAGACTCAAGCAGTTATTGCCACAGGGCGTCTTTCACCAGAAGCTATAGAGATTGTTGAGAGCCGGCTGGAAAAACATGTTGAAAATATAAAAAACTATGTTGGTGTTCTGAAAAATATGGGAGAAAACGAAAAGGTGGCGATTTTGCAGGACCAACTTGAAATATCTTTGAGCGCTAACGAGAGAATCCTCTCAAGTCTCGAAGTTGTTGTTGGAGAAGTTGCGTCTGTTGCTCCCAGAGCCAAAGAAAATCTAGCTAGTATCACCATGGAGCGCTCCATTGCACCAGAAGTTGATATAGAAGGAGCACCCAATGATTTGTCGGAAACCGCAAAAATCAAGTTGGCTAGGGCTGAAAAGGCGGTTGATGATGCTGAAATTTTGATAAAGAGACAAAAAATAGTCAACGATAATTTTGGTAAAAGATTAAGTCAGATAAGAGGTGAATTGGAGGAAGGCCGAGTTTTGTTTGAAATAAAATCCAACAGAGAGGCGATAGAAGTTTTTGATTCGGTTTTCAGATCGGCAAGTGAAATTAAAATGCTTTTGGAGGCCAGTCACAAACTGCCGATTAGAATTGAATTTTCTGATACTGGCTCAGAAGATATTTCTGTCAGCGAAGAGGGACCAAACACAGGTATTTTAATCTCGCCAGTGGTTACCGGATCTGTTCGTGGCGAGTTTAAGAATCTCCGCTCAATCTCTACCACATCTTCTTTAAGAAGTAACTTTTCTGAAAACATTCTTAAGCAAGACCGAGGCGATTTTTAACACCTAGGATTTGGAGTTTGATTTAAGTCTTGATAAAATTTTATCCGGACTGTTTTGTGCTGGCTCGTGGAAATTTCAGCCGGAAACCGGCAGAAGGGGGCGAGATGGATTCTGACAATAGGTTGGCGTTGCCGATCATGTCGAGGCGAAGTTTTCGGGCGCTCCAGAAGGTGCAGGGATCGTTCGAGATCCCGCCACTTGAATTGGTGGACACCCACCCGTTCTTGGTCAAGGAAGAAGACCGAAGTTCTCCGTTCAAGCAGGCTTCGGGAATTGACCGGTTTGGTGTGCCAAATGTTGCTACGGAGGCAACAAGAGCGGAAGCGCGCCGTTTGACGGTCAATCTAAACATGCAAGCCATTGTCCGGGCAGCCGGAGGTGAGAGGCACATCAGACAGAAACTGGTTTTGTCTTCCCGACAGATTCGCTGGATCGTGGGGGAAAACAAATTGCCAGCACTTCCTTCCGGATTTTGGTGGCACTTCTTCGTTACCGGGAATAACGATGAAATTCTTGCCGTCTCAATCTGTGATAAAAAAGACGGCTACCATCTGCACCTTCTCGAGACAGAGAAGCGGTCGGAACCTCATCAGCCGCAGGTCTACGGCGTCGGCAACTACTTCATCGTCAGGACTCCTAACTGACAACAAGCCCCAATCGTCGGGGCTTTTTCTGTGGAGTAATTTTGATTTTCGTTGTATATTCAAAAAATGACAAAAATCCTTGATGGTAAAAAAGTGGCTTTGCGAATAAAAAACAAACTTACGGAAGAGATTGCTGGTTTTTCCAAATCCCCAAAACTTGCGATTTTCCAAGTTGGCGATAATCCCGAGTCTACACTTTATATAAAAAAGAAAAAAGAGTTTGCCGAACAAATAGGCGCGCAGGTTGAGCATTTCCGTTTTGCGGACAGCATAGATCAAGAAAGTCTGGCAAGAGAACTCAAAAAAGTGAATATTGATAGAAATTTTCACGGAATTATATTGCAATTGCCGTTACCAAGTCATTTAGGTTCCAGCAGTTTTTTTGATGAAATTGATTGTCAAAAAGATGTGGACGGCCTCTCGTCTGTGAATTTAAAAAAGCTTTGGAATAAAGAGGCGGGTGGATTTATTCCGGCCACCGCCAAGGGTGTTTTGAATATTTTGGATTTTTTTGAGATTTCTTTGAGCGGAAAGAGAGTGGTTATTATCGGCCGGTCGGATCTTGTCGGCAAACCGATTGCGCTGGCTTTTTTGAATCGTGACGCGACAATCACTGTGTCTCACAGAAAAACAGAAAATCTTTCTGAAATTAGCCGACAGGCGGAAATCTTGGTCGTAGCAATCGGTCAGCCGAATTTTGTTGATGAGAAATTTGTGTCTCCGGGCCAGATTGTTATTGATGTCGGCATAAATTCTTTACCAACCGGTAAGCTTGAGGAAGAGATTTCTGGCAGAAAAATTGTCGGCGACGTTGATTTTGAAGCGGTTAAGGATATTGTTGAGGCGATAACTCCGGTTCCTGGCGGGGTTGGACCGCTTACTGTTTCGGCGCTTTTTGAAAATTTAATTTCTGCTTATCGCTTACAAGAGAAAGATTTGATAAGATGATTAGGTGATTATTATTTAGTTTAAACTATAAAAATTATGAGCAGTCCAGAATTAAACAAGTTTTTCAAGGCAGCAAGTTTGGTCGCTATCTTATTGTCATTGTTTTTGGTCGTTAGGGTTATAAGCGATTTAAAGGATTTTCGTTATATTGGTTCGGGAGTTTATCCGCAAAATGTAATTTCTGTTTCTGGTACAGGGGAAGTCTTTGCCGTACCTGATGTTGCCACAGTGTCTTTTTCTATTACTGAAGAGAAGGCAACTGCTTCTGAAACCCAAGCGGCAGTTACTAAAAAGATGAACTCTCTTTTAGGTGAATTAAAACAGAAAGGACTGGAAGAAAAAGATATTAAAACCACTGGCTATAATCTTTCTCCGCGTTATGAATACGCGAACTTTGTTTCTGGATACCGAATTCCCTCAAATGAAAGAGTTTTGGTTGGCTATGAATTAAGCCATTCAATTTCTTTAAAAATTCGTAACTTGGACAAGGTTGGAGAAATAATCTCTGTTTTAGGCGGAGCAAATGTTTCAAATATTTCTGGTCCGGATTTCTTGGTTGATAACAAAGAAAGTCATAAAGCCGAAGCCAGAAAAATGGCAATAGAAGAAGCCCAGAAAAAAGCCAAGGATTTGAGCCGTGACCTGGGAGTAAAATTAGTGAGAATGGTGAATTTTTCTGAATCCGGAGATTTTTATCCGTATGGTTTAGGCGGCGATTTTATGAATGAGGCCGTATTAAAATCAGAAGCGACGCCTGTTCCCGGAATTCCTGCCGGTGAGAACAAGATTATCTCTCAAGTCCATATCACCTATGAGATAAGGTGAGTTGTCTTATTGACTTTAATTTCATAAGGGCGTAGTATTGGGCTACGCCCGTCAGGGCTTTTTTTAAAGATTTTATGAAGCGAGTATTAAATTATGTCAAAGATACCAAAGGCGAGTTGAAGCATGTCAGCTGGCCGACCAGACGACAAACTTTGGTTTTTACTCTCGTTGTTGTTGCTATCTCTTTTTTCGTCGCCTTATTTTTGGGTCTATTTGATTATATTTTTGCCCAAATCATTGAATATCTTGTATTTTAGTTATTAGTTATGGATGAAAATAATCAGCAAAATCAGCCGAAGGAGGAGAATTCGGACGGCAAAATAGAGATCTCTTCTGACACTCACGTTTTTGAAAAGGAAGTTGGTGATTCCCAACTTTCTTCGGTCAAGCAAAAAATTTCCGAGGGCCGAAATTGGTATGTTATTCATACTTATGCCGGTTACGAAAATGCTGTTGCCCGAAATTTAAAACAAAGAATTGAGTCTTTGGGTATGGAAGACAAGATTTTTAATGTCATCGTGCCTACAGAGAAGAAAATAAAAATTAAGGGTGGAAAGAGGGTTGAAGAAGAAGAAAAAATTTATCCCGGCTATATTTTGGTTGAAATGGTTGTTACTGATGATTCTTGGTACGTGGTTAGAAATACCCCACGAGTTACCGGTTTTGTTGGTTCTGGAATTTATCCAGTGCCAATAGATAAAAAAGAGATAGACGAACTGTTCCAGAGAATGAGTAAAGATACCACTAAACATTCAATAAATTTGATGCAAAATGATGCGGTAGTAATTGTTGATGGTCCATTTAAAGATTTGGAAGGCAAAGTTTCTGAAATTGACGAAGTTCGAGGAAAAGTTAAAGTTTTGGTCTCAATGTTCGGCCGGGAAACACCGGTTGAGCTGGATTTCTTGCAAGTGAAGAGGATTTAAATTCTCGTCTTGTTAGATCTTTGGGGATCTCCAGAGTTTTTGAATCGGGCTGGACAGAAGTCTATAAATAAGTAAGATAATAGCTCTAAATTTACGAAATAAGTTCCAAAAGGGATGGCTAAAAAATTAGTTAAAAAAATAAAAGTTCAAGCGATGGGCGGGGCGGCAACACCAGCTCCTCCTCTGGGGCCAACTTTGGGCCAAGCTGGTATTAATATCGGTGAATTTGTTAAGCAGTTTAATGACAGGACTCAAGAAAAAAAAGGTCAGCTTATTCCAGCTGAAATTAGCGTCTATGAAGACCGAAGTTTTGATTTTGTTTTGAAAACTCCGCCGGCTTCGCGGCTTATTCTGAAAGCTATCGGTAAAGAAAAAGGGTCGGGAAAGAATTTGGTTTCCAAGGCCGGTACGATTTCGCGCGAGCAGATTAAAAAAATTGCTGAAGAAAAAATGACGGACCTCAACGCAAATGATATTGAAGCCGCCGCAAAAATAATTGAAGGCACCGCTAGAAGCATGGGGGTGGAGGTAAAATAAAAACATTTTACCTGTGACAAGTGACATGTAACTAGACCAAATTTCGCTTTGCGAAATTTGGTCTTTAGTTAATTGTTAAAGGTTAACTGTCAATTGTTAATCTTATATTTTTCTTTCAGCTCTTTAATCTCACCTTTTCTAATCATCCCAATCTCTTCTTCGTCTCGTTCCGATTTTTCTCCATGGTTTCTTATAAAACCTTCAATAATGTCTTTTTTATGATATCGGCTTTTTGTAATTTCAACTTTTTCATCAAGCCGGTCAAAAACAACTTGGCAAAACCTTTCTCCCGGGTAAAGCCGGACTGTTTGAGCTTGAGTATTATTCCTAACCGGCACCGCCAGCTGGCCTTCGTAGCCGGAATCAATGATACCGGTCAAATCAACCGAAAGACCTTTTCTATTTACCGAAGAGCGAGGGTAAAGAACGGCCATTAAATCAGCCGGCACTTTTATTGATTCTAAAGTTGAAACCAAAATATGTTCGCCGGGTAGAAGGTCAAAGAACTGGCCTTTTTCCAATTCTACCGTGTCAAAATACTGCGGCCGATCTTTGGCAAAATGGTCAATGTTGACGGCCTCTCGGCCTCTTTCAGTCAGCCGCCAAATTTTTGGAATTAAAAAAGTAAATCCCAGCCGAAGATCAACAGCGTGGGCTTGCAGCTGGAACTGGTCAAGCTCCGGCTTGAAGCCGATCTCGCCCTTTTCAATTCTCTCTAAAATTTGTTTTTTTGTGATTATAGCCATGATTATTCCGCTGATTGGTCGCCGATCAAAACGCTGATTGGTCGCTGATTCTTTTCGGCGTTCTTCAGTGGTGTATTTTAGGTTCAGCGTGTTTCAGCAGTTTTACATCATATTCTAGCACAACCGTATTCGGGCCGATTTGTTGGTGTAAAGCCAAGCAAATTTTCAAATCAATTTTTTTATTAAACAACCGCACTCCTTCTCCAAAAATTATATTTTCTATCGTTAAAATTAGTTTGTCCACCAGTCCAGCTTCGGCAAAAAGGGTGTAAATGGAAGATCCCCCGCAAATGGCGACTTCTTCCACCCCTTCTTTCTTTAGGCGATTTAAAAGATCTTTTGGAGATTCTGAAGTTGTTTCTACACCTTCGTATTTTTTAGATCTTGAATAAATGATGTTGCGTCGGCCGGGCAGGGGTTTTCCACCAAAAGTTTCAAAAGTCGTAGAGCCCATAATCATCACTCCGGTTTTTTTTGTCCGCTCTCGGAAAAAAGCCGTGTCTTCCTTGCTTGTCCATTTTGTGGACGACTCGGTGTTATTTTTTGCTATGAAGCCGTCGGCTGACAGTGCTGCGATAATGTATGTTTTCATCCCGTACGAAGTAGGAAACGTCTTAACCTTGATTTAAGGTAACGCTTACCTCTTCCTGATTTAAGATATAATTATCTCGACCTCGCATCTTCTTTATTTAAACATGCTTCATAATAAATAAGCTCGTAAGGACCGCGATTTTTGGTGTATGACGATTTTCCATCGTTATGTTCTTTAAAACGTTTCCGTAAGTCACTCGTGTACCCGGTGTATAATCTCTTGTTTTGATGACTCTGTAATACGTATGTATAGTACATATAATACTTCGTACGGGATGTATTAAAGCGCGATTTTTAACCCCTCAATTTTTTCCATCGGATTATACTGCTCTTTAAGCTGTTCTGTAATTTCATTTATTAAATCCGCGTCTTTTTTTTCTGCGCGTTCAAAAGTCTTTTCCGGCAGAGCTAATTTAATCGGCGGATGGCCATTAGTTCTTTTTATCATTTCTTCTGCCGCCGGATAATGGTTCTCGTAAATATGGGCGTTTGAAATTGAATGGGAATATGTTCCGACTTCGACTCCGAGCTTTTGCGCCAAAACGTATTGCAGAAAACAAAATCCAGTGACATCAAAAGGAAATCCTAAAACCATATCGTTTGAACGGACAATGTTATGCAAATGAAGTTTGCCCCCGATGATATTTACCGTGAAAGTGTAAGGGCAGGGGACGTTGGCTTTTTTGAAAGTTGAGAGGCCGTCTTGGCCCGGGTCCCAAGCGATGACAACTCCATGTCGGGAGCTTGGCTCTTTCTCTAAAAGTTCAATGAGTTTGCCGATTTGGTCTCGGCCGAAATGTTTGCGCCAGCGATAACCGTAAGCGACAGTCACAACGTCGTTTGGGTTGGTGAAGACGTCCCAAATTTTTGTGAAATCGCGTAAAAGTTCCTCCGGCTTTCTGGAGCCAGAGAGAAACCAGACTTGTTCTGCAATGGGAGCAATAACGGGAATTTTTCGAAGAGTTAAAAGCGGAAAACCGTCATACTCTGGATTAATTTGGAAGTGCATGCCAGGAAGAGCTTTGGTGTGGAGTTTGGTTCGCTCGGAATATTCTTCAATACCGCGCTCCATGAGAGCTCTAAGCATTTCTTTGTAGATTTGGTCAAACTTTGTCATTAAGGTAGTGCCATTATACAATAATCTAATCATGATTGAGTACCCATACCTCCCGGAAGGCCGAAAGATTTTTTATGTTCCAGATAATAATCCTTTTATGAGGGCGGCGATGGAAGCGGCGCGGAATCTTTCAAGTGATTCAATGCAGCCAACTGGTGCGGTTATTGTTATTGAAGATTCTATTGTAGGGACAGGAGCCAATCAATCGCTTCTTAAGAATTCTAAACTCCAAAAATTTCATCGAGACGGTTTTTGTATTAGGAAATTTTTCAAAATAAAGTCTGGTACAAGATACTGGCTTTGTCCCGGGTGCAGTGGATATGACAGTCATGCGGAGCCAAGAGCAATTCTAGATGCTAGAAAAACCAAAGAAGATATTTCTGGTGCCGATCTATATCTTTGGGGTCATTGGTGGTGTTGTAAGCCGTGCTGGGATAAAATGATTGAAGCAGGGATTAAAAATGTATTCCTTCTTGATGGTAGTGAAAAGCTTTTTAATTTTTCAACTCCAACTCATATTTTGGGTAGACAGTTTAAATAAAATAAAAAAATGAAAACAGGAAAATTAATTGTTATAGACGGCATTGATGGGTCAGGGAAAGCGACCCAGACCAAATTTTTGGCCGATCGACTTAAAAGAGAGGGTTACAAAGTGAAGACGATTGATTTTCCGAGGTATTACGATAATTTTTTTGGTGCGCTTATTGGTGATTATTTGTCTGGTAAGTTTGGTGATTTTATTCAGACAGATCCGCAGGTTGCTTCGGTGCTTTATGCCGCCGACCGCTTTGAATCAAGTCAGCAAATCAGAAAATGGCTTGATGCTGGTTACGTTGTGATTTCGGACAGATATGTCAGCGCCAATCAAATTCATCAGGGTAGTAAAATTCGCTCCGCGACTAAGAGAAGAAAGTTTTTGTTATGGCTGGATAAAATGGAATTTGAAATTTTTAAAATCCCGCGACCGGACACGGTGATTTATTTGGATGTACCTTTTGAAGTCAGTAAAAAATGGCTGGAGAACAAAGTTACCAAAAGAAGCAAGAAATATTTAAACGGTAAGCGTGATGTGGCCGAAGACAATTTACTTCATCTTAAAGATTCTCGAAATACCGCTCTTTATCTCCATAAAACAAATAAAAATTGGGAGAAAATTTCTTGTTGCAAGGGAAATATTTGCATGTCGCCAGAGGACGTGCACCAAAAAGTTTTTGAAATTGTAAAGAAAAAATTGAAAATCTGAAATATTTTTTTAGATCTAAATATATTGGATTGTAAAATATAATCATTTCACGACGGCCGTGCCGAAATGATTACACAATATCTTCTTCCTTAACTTTAAAGAAATTTATATATTTTGTAATTTTTAAATCATTAATAAATTTCATAAATTCTTCAGGTAGTGGGGCAGGACCTATCCAGACACTCTGCTGTTTTTGTTTGAAGTCAAGAACCTTTAGTCCATCTCTTAATATATCTCTTTTTGACCTTAGGTATTCAGGTATGTCATACATTACTATCATCTCCCCATTCTTTTTATTCTTAGACGCTTGAAGTTTAATTTTATCTAATTCATTGATGTTATTTTTTAGCACTGAATTTATCAGATTGCTGGATGACCAGCCGGTTTGAGTTTTTTTGACCAACCCCTTCTTTCTTAATCGAGTGAGTGTGTTTCTAATAGAAGCGCTAGGTTTGTTTTTGTATTGTTTATGTTTTCTTACAAGTTCCTCAACATCTTTATAGGGGAGGGTCTTGTAAAGAAGTAGTTTAAGAATTAGTTCCGAAAATGAACCTCTATAAATCATATTAGATGATTATAACAATTTGCCTTCTTATAATCAATCTACCACGGCCGTGGTAGATTGATTATAAAATTTTTTATTTTTATGGATAAAAATCAAATTAAAATAAGTATTAAAAATATTTTTCATAAGACCAAATAAAATACCGATATTGGTTAAAAAATGTGATAGTATATACGCTATGAAAGATAAGGAGATAGAAAAACTCATAAAAGCTGAGGAAAAAAGGCAAAAAAGCGTCATCAATCTTATCGCTTCGGAAAATTATGTTTCAAGCGATGTGCTGAAAGCTTTGGGCTCTGAACTTACCAATAAATATGCCGAGGGCTATTCTAAGTATCGCTACTACGGGGGCAACGAAATTTCAGACAAGGTGGAAGATCTGGCTAAAAAGCGAGCTCTGAAATTATTTAAATTAAATCCTGCTAAATGGTCTGTAAACGTCCAACCGCTTTCTGGCTCGCCAGCCAATGTCGCCGTTTATCTCGCACTTGTTCCAGCAGGCGTCTCGCCTTCGCAGAATGCTTCGGCGGAGCAAGGAAAGATTATGGGCATGTCGCTCGACCACGGCGGCCATCTGACTCACGGCCACAAGGTTTCAATTACCGGAAAAATTTGGAAGCAGGTTCCGTATGGTGTGGACAAGAATACCGAGACGATAAATTACGAAGAGTTGAAAAAAATCGCCAAAAAAGAAAAGCCGAGAATAATTGTCGCCGGCTTTACCGCTTACCCGCGAATTATTGATTGGAAAAAATTTAGAGAAATTGCGGATTCTGTGGTTTACCCTGAGCAAGGTCGAAGGGGCGCTTATTTAATGGTGGACATGTCTCACATTGCCGGACTTATTGCCGGCGGAGTTTATCCATCACCCTTTCCCTACGCTGATGTTGTAACAACGACTGTTCATAAAACTTTGCGTGGCCCGCGTTCAGCCATGATTTTTTCCAGAATTGATGAAAGAGAACTGAATAAAAAAATTGATAGGGCGGTTTTTCCGGGACTTCAGGGCGGTCCACATTTGAATCAAATCGCTTCGGTCGCCGTAGCTTTAGCAGAGGCGGATAAACCGGAATTTAAAAAATATACCAAACAAGTTGTTAAAAATGCCCAAGCGCTCGCTCAAGAACTGCAAAAACTCGGCTGGCGAATAATTTCCGGCGGCACTGATTCACATTTACTTTTGGTTGACGTCTGGAATAACGGAAACCCTTCGACTTCGCTCAGGGCAGGAGGAATTGGCGGCAAAGAAGCCAGTGATAAATTGGAAAAAGCCGGAATCATTGTTAATAAAAATACTATTCCGTTTGATTCTCGTAGCCCAGTTGATCCGTCCGGGATCCGGCTTGGCACCGCGGCCGAGACAACCCGTGGTAAAAAGGAAAAAGATTTCATCAAGATTGCTCAAAAAATAGATAAAATTTTAAGAAATTAAATCAGGCCCCCGCTTCCTCGCCTTGGCGAGGAAGCGGGGGCTCTAATCCATAATTCTCCACAACCTGTTGACAAAACGGTTTTTTTGCTATAATGGTAGCAGAATTACCAAAACACCAGCTCTTTGAGAGAGAGCACAGAGAAAAAACAAGGAGACACGCATGAAGGAGTTCAACAGGATCCTGGTTTTGATCTCGGCATTCCTTGCGGCGATCGTTTCGTCGCAGGCAGATCCGCCTACGCGGGACGCAGTCGTGGCAGAAGTACTGCCTACTGCCGCAGAGATCGCGGAGCGGTTCCGCGACAAGGTCAACTCTGCCGAGAAGAAGATCGTGATCGAGATGACGGAAGACGTCACCTACTACGAGATGAATCTTCAAGACAGTCAGGTTGGAGAGAGAGATCCTGAGGCGGCCATTCGCCAGGCACTTGTGGCTGGCGAACACCACCGTGTTCAGATTCTCACCACGATGACTATGACCCCTACAAGTTTGGTGTCGGAAATCTTCCGGCATGACATCTCCGACCAACCGGTTACTATCGTTCGTCTCACGGAGGACAAGAGTACCAGTTTGGTTGTTGGGGTGGCGGAGGTGGTTCAGCCTGATGGGAGCACAAAGACCAAACGCTTCAATCTGTCCGGCCTCTGCGATGAGGATTGGATGGAGTCGGCCAGTTTGGAACTAGGTAATCCTGCAACGTCTGGACTGCCTGTTTCCTGCGGGGCCAACATTGAAGCATGGCTTTTCTGGAGAAACTGTTGGGCTAACGATCTTGCCCAGCAAATCTCCAAAGGAGAGGTCCAGGAAGATGTTTTGAATGGCCGAAAGGTCTACAAGGTTGTCAACCGGCACTACAAGTTTGAAGAGGAAGATGAGAAGGGGCGCCTGGATTTCTACTATGGCGCCAATACTTACTTCCTTGATGTCGATACCGGTCTGCTGACCAGAAGGGAGAATGTCAGAATTCACAATCGGGTTGGACAGTTTCAGTCTGGTCTTTCAACTACTCGGACGTACGAGTGGGGATTGGTTCGTCGATGAATACCTCATCCCAAGCCAAGGAGTAGAACATGAAGTGCAAACATGTGGTGTACACCCTCGCTCTGATGGTCGCTTTCGTTTTCTTCCCGGCCAATCTCATGGCTCAACCGGTTGTTCGGCAGATGGTTCCGGATGTTCGGGACGAGCTTCCCATCGGAGACCTCTTCTACATCGCCTACTCGAGCGCCGATGGTGACCGCAAAATCATCGTGCACTACGATGGAGACAGGATGACAGTTGTCGTCGATGGGACGACTTTTGTCATCAAGCAGGAGTTCATCCTCACTGAGAACTGGATCGAGTTTGAAGCGGTGACTCCTCTTTCCTCTGACGAGAACAACGGGGTTGACCACATCTCCGGCTTTCTCGCCATGAGGCACGGCCGGCCGGTCCTCGGACTGGCCATCCAGTTCTCTGATGGAGAACTCTTTGTCGGGAGAGCTACCCAGCTTTTCATGGCAGAGGGCATGGTGTCCATCGTGGTCATGGACAAATGCGAGTGCAAAGATCGCATCGGGTTCTGCAATCGACCGATTGATTGTGAAAAGAACCTGTCCTGCAGTGCAGACACCTCGGTCTGCATTCTCGTCAAACCGACGATCCAAATCGTCTACTACTGATCCTCTCTCTCGTTCACCCTCAGGGCGCCTTGACCATCTGGTCTGGGCGCTCTTTTTCTTTTTAATACCAATCAAGATATAATTTCTAGGTTATGGATAAACCGATTTTTAAAATAAAAATTTTGAATTCCGAGGCCAAAATTCCGTCTTACGCTCATCCGGGCGATATTGGTTTGGATTTGTATTCGCTGGAAGACAAAATTTTAAAACCAGGTGAGCGGTACATTTTCTTTTTGGGTTTCGCTTTGGAATTTCCGGAAGGTTTTGGAGCTATTGTTCATGACAAAGGCAGTATTTCCAAAGCCGGACTTCATGTGATGGGCGGGGTTTATGATGCTGGCTATCGCGGGGAGTATAATGTGCATTTAGTTAACCTTGGGCACGAATCTTATACAATAGAAAAAGGCGACAAAATTGCCCAGCTGATTGTGCATCCGGTGGTTTTTGCCGGTTTTGAGAAAGTTGATGAGCTCTCGTCTTCCAGTCGTGGCGAAGGTCGGTGGGGTAGTACGGGGAGGAAATAGGGTCTAGGGTATAGGGTGTAGCCAATAGGGTTTAGGGAAATACAAATGAAAGAAAAGCTGGAAAATTTAATAAAAGGAGCTCTGGAAAGTTTTGGGGTTAAAGATCCAAGGATAGAGCTTGAGCATCCTGCTGAAATTTCTCATGGAGATTTTTCCTCAAATGTTTCTTTGGTTTATGCAAAAGACTTGAATAAAAATCCGCGTGAGATTGCCGAAAAACTACTACCATATATGATAGCGTCAAAACCTAAGGAAATTGAAAAAATTGAAATTGCTGGGCCGGGGTTTATAAATTTTTATTTAGCAAAAGAATTTTTTGTAGAGGAAATAAAGAAAATTTTAAAAGAAGGAGATAGGTGGGGCAGGAATAAAAATTTGGCTGGCCAAAAAATAATAATTGAGCATACCCAGCCGAATCCTTTTAAAGAATTTCACATTGGCCACTTAGTAAACAACATTGTTGGCGAGGCGGTCTCACGTTTGCTCGAAGCCGAAGCTCCGAAGCTTAAATGTGTGACTTATCACGGCGATGTCGGGCTTCATGTGGCTAAAGCGATTTGGGCAATTATTGATAAAAACTTTGACTATTCACAATTAGCTATTCACGACCTCGGAAAGTTTTATGCAGAAGGTGATAGGGCTTATGAAGGTGATGAGGTCGCCAAGAAAGAAATTGTTGAAATAAACAAAAAAATTTACGACGAATCTGATCCGGAAATAAATAAAATTTACAAAAAAGGCCGAGAATTGTCGCTACAGCATTTTGAGGAAATTTATACTCGACTTGGAAGTAGGTTTGACGGTCACTTTTTTGAAAGCCAAGCCGGAGAAATAGGTAAAAAATTGGTTGAAAAAAATCCAGATATTTTTGAAAAAAGTGACAACGCGATAATTTTCCCAGAAGAAAAATCCGGTCTCCACACACGAGTTTTTATAAATTCAGAAGGTCTGCCGACATACGAAGCCAAAGATTTGGGACTGATTGAACTCAAGCGTAAATTTTTTAAATTTGACCGGTCAATTACCGTAACCGATGTTGAGCAAGCCGAATATTACAAGGTCGTGATGAAGGCGGCCGAATTCGTTTTTCCGGATTTAAACGGCAAGATAGAGCATCTTTCGCACGGCCGTCTACGTCTGCCGGAAGGCCGGATGTCTTCTAGGACTGGCAGTATCATTTCCGGCGAATGGCTTTTGAATGAACTTAAAAAAATGGCGCTTGAAAAGATGAAAGATCGGCAAATCGAAAAGAAAGAAGAGGTTGCTGATCAGATTGCGGTGGCCGCTTTGAAATATTCAATTTTGAAACAAGCTCTTGGCCGGAACATTGTCTTTGATTTTGAAAAATCACTTTCATTTGAAGGTGATTCCGGACCATATTTGCAGTATTCGGCTGTGCGGGCGAAGTCGGTTTTGGAAAAAGCGCGAACAGAAAAAGTAAAAGCCGGTGTCAAAAGAGGAGGGGAGAATGTGAACGATGTTGAAAAACTGCTGTACAGATTTCCGAGCGTGGTAGAAGTTGCGGCAAGAGATTTTGCACCGCAAAAGCTGGTCGGATATTTGATCGAGCTGTCCGGAGCGTTCAACAGTTTTTACGCCAAAGAAAAAATTGTTGATCTCGTCGACCAAAACTCTCCTTACAAAATCGCCCTAACCGCAGCTTTTCTTATCACCCTTACAAACGGCCTTAATCTCTTAGGTATAAAGGTGCCGGAGAGGATGTGATATAATTTTTGTGCTTTTTATCAGCTAAATAACTAATAATTAACATGAAAAATATGAAAAATTTAGTGTTCGCGATATTCATTTTTTCACTTCTCTTTTTTTCTACCACAAGTGCTTACGCTGAAGAGCAGACCGTTCAGAATCCGCTACAATCATTTTTCAGCGCAATAATAAATTATCTGTCGGGCTTAGAACAATCAGCGCAAGTTGTCTCGTCTAAACCTAAGTCAACCGCTTTAATTTCCACTAAACAAAATTTAAATACCAGTCTGTCTTTACTGGAGACAAACGAAACTTTGACAAAACTTGATTCAAAAAAAGTTTCCGGAACTTGCGGCTCAACTCTTTTGCCAATAGGGGTCAAGGGCCAGACAGTAAAGTGTGACGGCCAAAAGTGGGTCGCCAACAGTTTTTTGAGGAATTTGGAATTTGATACAAACGATGTGATTCACATAGGAGATGACTGGTTACCACCCATTCCTATTATGTTGGGAGCCATCTCTACGGAAGAATTTGATGGTCCGGATGGCCTAGAAACAGCCACGGCAATTTACGGGTACAGTAAAAATCCTTTTTTCGCTGGGGCAGGAATAAAAGGGGTTAGTGAATTTGGAAAAGGAATAATGGGTTCTAGTCAACTTGGGACAGGAGTTTTTGGCATTAGTAGTAGCGGAGACGGAGTTGTTTCTGTTGGTGGTTTTAGACAATATTCAAGTCGAGACAGTAGTTTTGAGGGTAATGTCGGTATCGGAACAGAAAATCCGCAAAAAAGACTCCATGTTGCCCAAAGTGGAGAGAGCGCCATACTTCTTACTAACGACAACAGTGGCCACCTTGCCACCGACGGTTTGTTTGTCGGAATGAATAACAACCAATTGAACTCTACTATTTGGAACTTTGAAAATGGTTATCTTCGTTTTGGAACTAACAACACAGAAAGGATGAGAATCACCTCTACCGGCGGAGGAAATGTTGGAATTGGGACAACAAATCCTGAGACTCTTTTACACCTCTTTAGACCCGATGGATATACGATTGTTTCTATAGAAGCAGGTGGTAATAAGGAGTCATCTTTAGTTTATTTTAAAAATCGCGAGGGGACTTGGCAGGTTGGCAATGATGGTACAAGAGACGCTTCGTTTGTTATTTCTGACGGTATCAATCAAATTCCAAATTTTTTAATGACCAAATCCGGCAATGTCGGAATCGGCACGGCTGATCCGAGCGCAAAATTGCAGGTAAACGGCGGGGTAAAAATTTTATCAGAAGAATCCAGACCATCATGCAATGTATCTCAAAGAGGAACTTTTTGGTTTACTCAAGGAGCGTCGGGAGTTAAGGATTCTGCGGAAGTCTGCGCTAAGGACGCCTCAAATAATTATGCTTGGCGGACTCTTTATTAAATTCTAATTTTGACTTTTTAGGAACTTTGTATAGAGCGCCTGAATCCTTCGCCCCGCGCGTACTCGCGCGGGGCGTTTTCTTTTCCTAAACCCTAGTGGCTAAACCCTATACCCTAATTATGCTAAAATCATCCTCATATGTCCGACGAGTCTAATAAAAACCAGCTTTCCGAGAGGGAAGAAGAAATCCTGAAATTTTGGCAAGAAAACAAAATTTTTGAAAAAACACTTCAAAAACCTTCGCCAGAAGGCACTTTCATTTTTTATGACGGTCCACCTTTTGCGACAGGTTTACCTCATTATGGCCACATTTTAGCTGGAACAATTAAGGACGTAATTCCTCGCTTCAAAACTATGCAGGGATATCACGTGCCAAGAAGGTGGGGTTGGGATTGCCATGGCCTGCCGGTTGAAAATTTAATTGAACAGGAAATCGGTCTAAAAACCAAAAAAGACATTATTGATTATGGAATCCATAATTTCAACCAAAAAGCTTCGGATAGCGTTTTGCGTTATGCCGACGAGTGGCGCCGACAAATCCCGCGCTTCGGCCGATTTGTTGATATGGAAAAAGATTATCGAACAATGGATGCTTCTTATACTGAATCAGTTTGGTGGGCTTTTAAGACATTGTATGACAAGGGAATGGTTTATGAGGGTTTCAAGTCAATGCATCTTTGTCCTAGATGCGAAACTACCCTTTCCAATTTTGAAGTCGCGCAAGGTTACCGCGACGTGACCGATATATCAGTTACTGCAAAATTCCAAGTTACAAACACTCAAGCACAAACAAATTCCAAATTCCAAATTCCAAAAGCTGAAAAAACTTACTTATTGGCGTGGACGACAACGCCATGGACACTCCCGGGCAATGTCGCGCTAGCCGTAAATTCTGAAGCTGATTATATAAAAGTAAAACTTGAAGATGAAATTTATATTTTAGCCAAGGACCGAGCCGGCGAAGTTTTGGCTGACAAGCAGTATGAAATTATTGAGGAATTTAAAGGCAAAAAATTGGTTGGTTTCAAATATGAGCCGCTTTTTGATTATTACTCAAATGACACAAGCTTAAAAGGTAGAGAAAACGGCTGGAAAGTTTATGCAGATAATTTCGTGTCTCTTGAAGAGGGTACAGGCATTGTTCACATCGCGCCGGCTTTCGGTTCGGAAGACTATGAATTATCAAAAAGAGAAAATCTACCATTTATTCAGCACGTCGACGTTACCGGTAAATTCAAACCGGAGGTTAAAGATTTTGCCGGCCTACTTGTGAAGCCCAAGGAAGACAGTCAGCGAACTGACATCGAAATTATCAAAAATTTGGCGCATAAAGGGCTTCTTTTCTCAAAGAAAAAAGTGGTTCATTCATATCCGCACTGTTGGCGCTGTGATACGCCACTTCTCAATTACGCATCTAGTTCTTGGTTTGTTGAAGTTTCGAAACACCGTGATAAGTTAGTCGCTGAAAACAAGAAAATAAAATGGGTGCCGGAAGAAGTTGGCAAATACCGATTTGGCAATTGGCTTGCGGATGCAAAAGATTGGTCAATTTCACGAAGCCGTTTTTGGGGAGCGCCGGTTCCGGTTTGGAAATGTGAAAAATGCGAGTTTAAAGAAATTGTCGGTTCGGTTGAAAAATTAAGCAGTAAGCTTCAATCCAAAAACAATTACATCTTGGTCCGCCATGGTGAGGCCGAGAGTAATGCTAAAAACATAGTTAGTGGTAGACCGGAAAACCCGCATTATCTGACGGAGAAGGGTCGTCTGGAGGCCCAAAAAACCGCCCGTCATTTGAGAGGAAGAAAGAATTGACCTAGTTTTTTCTTCAGATTTTTTCCGAACCAAAGAAACTACAGAAATTATTGCTGAAGAATTAAATCTACCTTCTGAAAAAATCTTTTTTGACAAAAGAATTAGAGAGATAGATTCTGGAGAATTTAATCTAAAACCGATTGAGGAGTATAGGAAATATTTTTCTTCAACTTTAGAGAAGGTAACCAAAAGGCCGAATGGTGGAGAGAATCTTTCTGATGTCAAAAAAAGAGTTTGTGATTTTCTTTCTGAAATGGAAAGAAGGTATGAAGGCAAAAACATTTTGATTGTTACTCACGAATATCCGATTTGGATGATGGAAGCCGGCGCTTTGGGCTGGAGCGATGGTCAGTCTGTAGCAGAGAAGAATCTTCACGACGACTACGTAAAAACCGGCGGATTTAAGGAGATAAAATATTTACCATTACCGAGAAATGAAAATTTTGAACTCGAACTTCACAGACCTTTTATTGATGAAATAAAATTTCAGTGTAAATGTGGCGGGGAAATGAAAAGGGTACCGGAAGTTTTTGATTGCTGGTTTGAATCCGGTTCAATGCCCTACGCTCAAAACCATTTTCCTTTTGAAAACCTGAAAATTTTCAATCCGCGCCCGGGAATTTTCAATCGGCCAGTCGGTTACCCGGCGGATTTTATTGCTGAAGGGTTGGATCAAACCCGCGGCTGGTTTTATTCAATGCTAGTCTTGGGGACTTTGCTTTTTGGTAAGAGTCCTTATAAAGCTGTTGTAGTAAATGGCACGATTTTGGCTGAAGACGGACAAAAAATGTCCAAGCGGTTGAAAAATTATCCAGATCCGATGGAAATCGTAAAAAAGTATGGGGCTGACGCAATGCGTTTGTATCTTTTAACATCGCCGGTTGTTCGTGGTCAGGATTTGAATTTTTCGGAAAAGGGCGTTCAGGAAGCAATGCAAAAAGTTTTGTTGCGGCTTGGAAATGTTTTGCAATTTTATAAACTTTATGAAAAATCGGGCTTAAAAGTTCAAGGCCGGCCGGATTCTCCGAATGTTTTAGACATTTGGATTTTAGCTCGTTTAGATGAACTTCTTGAAGAAGTCACCCAATCTTTGGAAAGGTATGCGCTTGATCGGGCGACTCGCTCAATAACTGATTTTGTTGATGATCTTTCAACTTGGTATTTGCGGCGCTCGCGAGACAGATTTAAAAATGATGAAAATGAGTCGGATAAAAACACAGCTTTGACGACAACTTATTTTGTTTTGGAGAATTTGTCGGTTATTATTGCGCCGTTTATACCGTTTTTTGCTGAATTAATTTATCAATCATTGAAGGAAAAATATGAGGGTGGGCCTGAAAGTGTTCATCTGAAAGATTGGCCTAAAAATACAGCCCGACATACAAAACTCGAAACAAAAATTTTAGAAGACATGAAAGAAGTTAGGAGAATTGTTTCTTTGGCGCTTGAACAGAGGGCGAAGGCGGGCCTGAAAGTTCGGCAACCCTTAGGGAAACTGGAAGTTAAAAGTTTGAAACTGCAAAATCAGGAAGAGCTAACAAATCTTGTAAAGGATGAGGTAAATGTGAAGGAGATAATTTTTGCTGAGACTCTTTCAGAAGAGGTTTTACTTGATTCTAAAATTACTCCGGAACTTGAAAAAGAAGGTCGATTCCGAGATTTGGTTCGCCAGATTCAGGATCTAAGAAAGAAAAAAAACCTCAAACCGCAAGATCAGGCCGAATTTATTTTTGATTCTAGCTTGAAAAATTCTCTAGGGGGATTGGAAAAGGAAATTTATAAGCAGACTAAGGTGAAAATTGAATTTGGCGAAGGTGGTATTAAATTGGAAGAGTTATAAATGTATCAAAAATATCATACTCCCGGCTTTGTTTTGGCAAATTTTAATTCAGGCGAAGCCAGTAAAATGTACAAAATCTTTACTCGCGATTTGGGCTTGATTTACGCCCGAGCGCAAAGCGCTCGGGCGCCCCACTCGAAACTCAAGCCGGCCTTGACCGATTATTCTGCCGGCAATTTTACCTTTATTAAGGGTAAGAATGGTTGGAAAATTACCGATGCTCTGTCGAATTTAAATCTCTATTTTGCTCTCCAAGCTGACGACAAATTTTATTTTATTGCTCGTTTTTTCACTCTTATTCAAAAACTTTTACCTGAAGATGAGCAGAATCATATTTTTTTTGACTCAATCAAAAACGACATTAATTTTTTACTTCTCAACCCCTTGTCTCCCGAACAATTGAAAAATTTTGAATGCATAGCGATTTTGCGCTCTCTAAATTTTCTGGGGTATCTTGGAGACGGTGGGCCTTGGCAAGTTTTTTTGCAAAAAGAAAATTTGTTACCGGAAGATTTGAAAATTTTTTCTTCGTGGAGGCGTGAAGCAGTGAAGGAAATAAACGCTTCCTTTAAGGCCAGCCAGCTTTTTAGTTAGCTTAGTTTGGTAAAAAAGACAAACAATAATTTTGTAAAAACCGAGCGCTCTATCCTTATATTTATGTTAAAATCTTTTCTGTATGAATGATATTAGGAAGGGTAAAAATCCAAAAGACCAGAACGAGCTAAATGCCATAGATAGACTGGAAAAAGAACTTTATGCTCAAAATCGGCCTTCGATTTTGCGAAAATCTCGCCACTCCTTGGATAGCCAAAAAACTGAAGCTCGGGAAAATTGGCCGGAAATTGAGAAGAAGGCGAAAAAGAAATTTCATTTTTCTCAAAATTTTCTGAGAAGATCGCTGTTTTTTTCAATCTCGTTTTCTATCTTGGCAGTTTCGCTTGCCATGGTAGCGATTTTTTTTGGGTTTAACAGAATCAGCTCTGACAAAGTAATTATTGATGTAAAGGGTTTGTCAGCAATTGAATCCGGGCAGGAGCTTTCCCTTGACGTTTCGGTAGTTAATAAAAATCGGATTCTACTTGAAGATGTGGTTTTAATTCTGGAGTATCCGGACGGGACAAGAGATCCAATGGATTTACAAAAGCCAATTTTGAGACAAGAAGAAATAGTTGGGGTTTTGTCCCCAAAAGACGGCCGCTTTTCAAGAGTGTTTAATTCAGTTTTGTTTGGTCCGGCACAGAGCATCAAGGAAATAAAAATTTTAGTACAATACAAGACTCGCGAAGGGCGAAGTGTTTTTGCTAAGGAGGAAATTTACAAAGTTGAGCTTCGTTCTGCGCCGATTTCTGTTTCTGTTTTAGCGTCGCCTGAAGCAAGATCTGGTCAAGAAATAGAATCAAGAATTTCTATTATTTCTAATTCAACTTCGGTTTTGAAGAACCTGATGCTTATTGCCGAATATCCGCCGGAATTTTCTTTTACCCAGTCTTTGCCAGAACCGTCTTTCGATAACAGAATTTGGGTTATTGGAGATTTAGAGCCAAGGGGTCGGTCAGAAATTGTTTTAAGAGGAATAATCGGTGGGCAAGACGGAGATGAGAAGAATTTTAGATATTTTGTGGGCATTCAGAGTCAGACTGACGAAAGAATAATTGGCACGGAATTGTTGTCACACAGCGAGCCGGTCTTTATAAGACAGCCGGCTTTGGCCCTTAGGATGGACATCGAAGGCACTCAATCGGGTGAATATATTAGCAAGCTTGGTAATACCGTCCGTGGACAGATAAATTGGAGAAACAATTTGCCAGACGATTTGAGTGATGTCTCCATAAACCTGTCTTTTGCCGGTAATGGTTGGGATAGGGCTTCCGTGTCACCAGATCGCCGTGGTTTTTACCGGTCCCAGGAGAATTTAATTATTTGGGATAAAAATACTTTTGCAGATTTTTTGAAGATAAGAAGTGGGCAAAGTGGAACTTTAGATTTTTCTTTTGCGATTAACAAATTTAATGCTCGTGATTTGGAAAATTTAAAAAATTCATCAGTAAAAATGACAGCGACTATAAAAGGGACACGTTTGTTAGAAGGGCGCTCGCCAGAGGAAATAACCATTTCTTCTTTGAGAGATGTTAAGGTTGAGACTGATTTGACTGTCGCTTCACGGGCGGTTTATTCTGTTGGACCGTTTGTAAATTCCGGTCCACTTCCGCCTAAAGCCGAGAGTTCAACGACCTATACTATAATTTGGTCTCTTAGTAATAACATAAATGAGGTTGCCGATATTGAAGTTAGCGCAATTCTGCCAGTTTATGTAGAATGGCTTAATCGAATTAGTCCATCTTCTGCTGATTTGAAATTCGACCCGAACACACGAATTGTAAAATGGAATATAAGCCGAATCCTTTCCGGTCAGGGAATTTCAAATGCGCCACTTGAAGTGGCTTTCCAGGTAAGGTTTTCGCCGAGCTTGGGGCAGGTTAATAATGAATCAAATTTAGTCGGGGAAGTTTTAGCGACTGGACGTGATGTTTTTGTGGGAAGAGAGGTTTCGGATCGTAACCCACCAGCAACCATCAGAATTACAACTGATCCGATTTATTCGTTCCAAATGGGCCGAGTAGTATCGCCCTAAATATCTATGAATCAGAAAGAAGAACTAATGAACAAAATTGTCAGCCTTTGCAAGCGCCGAGGCTTCATTTTCCAAGGTTCTGAAATTTACGGGGGACTGTCGGGAATTTTTGATTACGGACCTTACGGGGTGGAGTTAAGGCATAATATCAAACAATATTTCTGGAAAAAATTTATTTCTGATAGAGAGGATGTATATGGAATGAGCGCGGCTATTTTAATGCCCGCAAGCGTTTGGGATGCTTCTGGTCATACTAGTGAAGCTGGACTGGTTGATCCGCTTGTGGAATGCAAAATTTGTCACGAACGAGTTAGGGCCGATCAGCCCGAAGCGATTGTAGAACACGAAGCGAAACATAAGAAAGAAAAGGTGGAATGGTCCGAACCGAAAGTATTTAATCTCTTAGTAGAAACAAAATTAGGTGCGTCAGAAGAAACATCTAAGAAAGTGTATTTACGCGGGGAAGTAACTCAAGGTGTGCATGTTAACTTTAAAAATATTTTAGATTCTATGCACCCCAAAATACCTTTTGGTATAGGCCAGATTGGCAAAGCTTTTAGAAATGAGATTACTCCTAGAGATTTTCTCTTCCGACAAAGAGAGTTCGAACAGATGGAATTGCAATTTTATATCAAGCCGGAAGAATCTGAAGGGAAGAAGTGGTTTGAATATTGGAAACAATTTGCATGGGAGTGGTATCTTGGCCTCGGGTTTAAAGAGGAGAACCTAAGATTTCGCCAGCACGCGGAAGATGAAAGAGCTCACTATGCAAAAGATGCTTGGGATATTGAATACAATACGCCATTTGCTGGGTGGAAAGAAGCATGGGGAATACATCACCGCGCTGATTGGGATTTGAAGAGGCATAGCGAATATTCCAATGAAGATCTTTCGTATTTTGATGAAGAGTCGAAGAGTAAATTTATTCCGTGGGATATTGAATGTTCCGGTGGTGTTGATAGAGCTGTCTTATTCGTACTACTTGAAGCCTACACCGAAGACGAAATGGGAGGTGAAAAAAGAGTTTACTTAAAGTTAAAGCCGGAAATCGCGCCGGTTAAGGTCGCGGTATTTCCGCTTTTGAAAAATAAGCCGGAGCTTGTAAAGAAGGCGAGAGAGGTTTATGAAATGATTCGCAAAGAAATTTCGATGGTAACTTTCGATGACAACGGCAACATCGGCAAGCGTTACCGTCGGCAGGATGAAATCGGAACGCCTTTTTGCGTAACAATTGATTTTCAGACTCTTGAAGACGAGACTGTTACTGTCCGCGATCGCGATACGGGCGAGCAAAAAAGAACTCAAATAAAAGAGCTAATCCATCTTTTTTCCGATTGATTTTAAATATGAAATTTCAAAAAACCATTCTCAAAAACGGTTTACGGCTAATAACCATTCCGCACAAAGACAATCCGGCGGTCACGGTTTTAATTATGGTTGAAGCCGGTTCAAAATATGAGACCAAAAACATCAGCGGCTTGTCGCATTTTTTGGAGCATATGTGTTTTAAGGGCACAACAAAACGGCCGAAAGCCATTGATTTGAGTCGCGAGCTTGATTCAATCGGCTCTCAATACAACGCTTTTACTTCTCAAGAGTTTACCGGCTACTACGCCAAAGCTCATCCGAAACATTTCAAAAAGCTCGTTGATATTATTTCTGATTTGTATCTCCATCCAACTTTTCCGGTCGGAGAGATGGAAAAAGAAAAAGGTGTGATTGTTGAAGAAATAAATATGTATGAAGATACGCCCCAGCGCCATATCTACGATCTTTTTATGTCGCTTCTTTACGGCGATCAGCCAGCTGGTTGGAATATTGCCGGCACCCGAGAGACGGTCAAAAAAATGAAGCGAGAGGATTTTGTCTCTTATCGCGACAAACATTATTTAGCAAACACTACGACTTTAATTGTCGCCGGTAATTTTAATCGACGGGAGGTTTTGAAAGAAGCGAATAAAGCTTTTGCCAATCTAAAAAGTAAAAGTAGGGAGAAAAAGCTGGCCGTTGTTGAGCGGCAAAATTCTCCGCAAATTTTAATAAAACAAAAAAAGACCGACCAAACACATTTGATTTTAGGTGTTAGAACTTTTTCAATTAAAAGTTCAAAACTGCCGGCGCTCAAAGTTTTGAACGCCGTTTTAGGGCAGGGGATGTCCAGTCGGCTTTTTCAGAAACTGCGCGAAGAAATGGGAGTCGGTTATTATGTCAAATCGTTTACTGATGAATATACCGACCACGGTTACTTGGCGGTTTCAGCCGGCGTGGATAAAAAGCGGATTGAGGAGGTGATTCTCGCGATTCTTGCCGAATTTTGCCGGCTGAAGGATGAAATTGTGCCGGAAGGAGAGTTAAAAAAAGCCAAAGATTATTTGATTGGCAATTTATTTTTAGGGCTTGAAACCTCTGACGCTATGGCCGAATTTTTCGGCTACCAAGAAGTTTTGAAACATTCTTTAGAAACACCGGAGCAAATGGCAAAAGAAATAAAAGCGGTAACTGCTGGTGACATTCAAAAAATTGCCAAAGACATTTTCCAAAACCGAAAACTCAATCTAGCTGTTGTTGGGGAAGTTAAAAACAAAAATACTCTTCTAAAAATCTTGCGAATTTGATTTTGATGCATTTGATATAAATAATTCAATTAATTTAATTTCAAACAATTTAAGACGGCCGTCTTAAATTGTTTGAAAGGAGATTGATTTTGGTGGTAAATGGTCTGGTAAAGAGTTGTGTTGTATGGAGTGTAGCAAGTGTCCTAATGTTGCAAGACTACCCAACCATTTTTTGCTGATTTTTCTAAAAACCACTCACTACTGACTAGCCACCAATTTATGCTATTATTTAAAAATGCTAAATATTTCCACTGGAAGTGTTTTTAAGGTTGTTTTTATATTGATTTTGGTTTGGGCTTTGTTTGTCCTTCGCGATTTAGTTTTAGTAGTTTTGACTGCGGTTCTCATTGCTTCGGCGGTTGAGCCGGCTACTCGCTGGTTTGGCAAACACAAAATACCGAGAGTTATAGCGGTTTTGATTGTCTATCTTTTAGCAGCTTTGATTTTTGCTATTTCTTTTTATTTTCTTCTTGTTCCGCTTTTAAACGAAACAACCGTTTTGCTTAAAGATTTGCCGGAGCATTTAACCGAGCTTGAGGTTTGGAATCCTCTGCAGGACGGCTTTTTGGGTCAGTCGGTGATCAGAGATTTTTCACTCCAAGAATTTGTTACTCAAGCCAATTTAGCTTTGTCCGGCAGTTTTAATTTTCTTAGCGCTGCGTCGGTCTTCTTTGGCGGTATGTTGTCTTTGGTCTTGATTATTGTTCTATCTTTCTATCTTTCAGTTCAGAAAGGTGGAGTGTCACATTTCTTGCGCTTAGTAACGCCTTTAAAATATGAAGCATATATTCTTGACTTGTGGCACCGGTCGGAAGCCAAAATCGGTCTGTGGGTACAGGGTCAGATAGTTCTTGCTGTTATTGTTGGAGTTTTGACTTACCTTGGCCTCTTGCTTTTGGGGGTTCCGAATGCCTTGCTCTTAGCTTTTTTGGCGGCGATTATGGAAATTATTCCGGTCTTTGGGCCGATTATTGCCGCGGTGCCGGCTATCGCCCTCGGTTTTTTGGATGGTGGACTAACGATGGCTTTTATTGTTATCGGCCTTTACGTCATCATTCAGCAGTTTGAAAGTCAGCTGATTTACCCTTTGGTTGTCAAAAAAGTTGTCGGTCTTTCGCCGATTATTGTTATTTTGTCTTTGGTCGTCGGCTTCAAGTTAGCCGGATTTTTAGGGATTTTGATTTCTGTTCCTTTGGCGGCGGTTGCGATGGTTTTTTTGGAGGACATGGATAAAAGAAAACATGCCAAAAAAACGCCGGAAAAAACTTCTTGACTTGTGAACCAGAAAAAAACTTTTTACATTACCACCACCTTGCCTTATGTGAACGCCGAGCCCCATCTCGGGCATGCTTTGGAATTTGTCAGAGCCGATATTATTGCCCGATATAAAAAACTTATGGGTTTTGAAGTTTTTTTTAATACCGGCACCGATGAGCACGGATTAAAAATTTATCGGAAAGCACAAGAACAAGGAAAAGACCCACAAGTTTATGTTGATGAGTATGCTGAAAAGTTTAAAAATTTTGTCCGGCAACTCGGCATGCTTCCTGATTTAAATTTTATTCGGACGACTGATCCGGAGCATATTGTCGCGGCTCAAGAATTTTGGCGTGTTTGCCAGAAAAACGGCGATATTTATAAAAAAAATTACAGCGTTAAATATTGTGTTGGTTGTGAGCTGGAAAAGACTGAATCAGAATTGGTTGATGGAAAATGTCCGGATCATCCGAATTTAAGTATTGAGATTCTTGAAGAAGAAAACTATTTTTTCCGTTTTTCTAAATATCAAAAACCGCTTTTGGAATTTTATGAAAAAAATCCGGATTTTGTGGTGCCAAATTTCCGTTTTAATGAAATTAAAAGATTCGTTGAAAGGGGATTGGAAGATTTCAGTATTTCGCGCCTTAAAGAAAAAATGCCGTGGGGTGTAGAGGTGCCGGACGATTCGGAACATGTAATGTATGTTTGGTTTGACGCGTTGGTAAACTACATTTCAGCGATCGGCTGGTCTGAAGATGAAGAAAATTTTAAGAAATGGTGGCCGGTAACTCAATATGCCGGCAAAGACAATCTCCGTCAGCAGTCGGCAATGTGGCAAGCAATGCTTATGTCAGCCGGAATTCAGACGTCCGAGCAAATTATTATCAATGGCTTTATTTTGGGCGAAGGCGGAGTAAAAATGAGCAAAAGTTTAGGGAATACGGTTGACCCGATTGAAATTATTGAAGAGTACGGCACAGATGCCTTGCGTTTTTATTTGGCGCGGCACGTAAACTCTTTTGAAGATAGCGAATTTACTCTTGAAAAATTCAAGACCGCTTATAATGCTGACCTAGCAAATGGACTAGGAAATTTGGTTTCTAGGATTATGAAAATGGCTGTAGATAATGATGTTTTAACCTCATTATATAAACAAAATTATCCTCAACATATGATTGACGTATTCAACAGGTTTGAAATAGGTGAAGCGATGAATTTTATATTTTCCAAGATTCAAAAACTTGATAGAAAGATTCAAAAGGAGCAGCCATTTAAAGTTGTTAAATCTAATCCAGAAATTGGTAACCATATTATTCAAGAACTTGTATCAGAACTGTATATTATAGGATTCTACCTCCAACCATTTATACCCAAAACAGCTGAAAAGATTATGGATTTAATAAAGCAAAACAAAATGCCCAAAAATTCGCTATTTCCCAGAAAAGATTAATTCATGAATCCTAAACCTACCCAATACATTGACATCCACGCCCACGTAAATTTTGCCGCTTATGATGAAGATCGGGAAGCAGTTATAGAGCGCGCTTTGGAGGCGGGCGTATGGATGATAAATGTTGGCACGCAGAAAGATACCTCCAAATCTGCGGTTGAATTGGTGGAAAAATATGAAAAAGGTGTTTATGCAATTGTCGGTATTCATCCGATTCATACAGATAAATCTTTCCATGATGAAAAAGAACTCGGAAGTAGCGGAAAGGAACTTGCCCCGAGCGAAGTCGAGGGGTTTGTTTCGCGTGGCGAAGTTTTAGACGAAAATTATTATCGCGAACTTTTAAAGCATCCAAAAGTTTTAGGAATAGGGGAATGCGGGTTGGATTATTATCGCTGCACCCCGGAATCAGAAAAGAAACAGCGCGAATCTTTTTCAGCCCAAATTGCCCTAGCTAATGAATTCAAGAAACCTTTGATGCTCCATGTTCGAAACCCTTCAACAGGTTCGACAAACTCACTGCAGGCAAGTTCAGGGCAAGCTGGTTCCGGAAAATCCGCTTACCGCGACGCTCTGGAAATATTGAAATCAGAAGCGAAAGTTTCCGGCAATTTCCATTTTTTTGCCGGTTCTTGGGAAGAGGCCAAAGAAATTTTAGATGCCGGCTTTTTTCTTTCGTTTACCGGAGTTATAACTTTCGCCCGGCAATACGATGAGATTATAAAAAATACGCCACTCGATAGAATTATGACCGAAACAGATTGTCCGTATGTTTCTCCGGAACCGTTTCGGGGTAAAAGAAATGAGCCGATGCATGTCAGGGAAGTCGTCAAAAAGATATCTGAAATAAAGGGGGAAGATTTTGAAAAAGTCCGAGAAACCCTACTCCAAAATGCTTTAAAATTTTTTGCCGTGACAGCATAGCTTTTATGTGATTAGATTAAAATAGATTTAGCGAGGTATTCTCGCAACTGTTCCGGCAGAATCCGGAAACGCCTGTTGGTAGCGGGCGGGTTCTTTACAGGAGAAAGCCATGAGTAGTGGCAAAGTTGACGTCTGGAAACGGATCTTCGATCTTTGGGCGTCTATCGCCAAGATGGTCCAGAATGGCAAGCGTTCGCCGGAGTGGCTTGCAAGCAGATTGCAAGCCATGGTGGATGAATCACGGGGGAATTTCGAACTCCATCTTCATCCGGCACAGGAGAGGGGAGGAGGCAGCGGACTCATGCTCGATGAGTACTACAAAGATCCGAAATTCAGGGGCCGCCACTATTACCTCGAACATCCGGTTGTCCAGGGTTGGCTCAAGGATCCCGAGACATACCCGGAAGAGTTCAAGGGTAAGACAGTCTGCCTGTGGGGATCTCGACAGGGGTTCGGCGACGACCGCAAGGTCGCGTGCCTCATCTGGCTTGGCAACCGTGTGAGCGACCTCTGGTACTGCCGCCTCGGCCACAACTTTGACCAGAGCAACCCCGCTCTCCTCGCCTCAAAGCAGAGCAAAGCTCGGCTGGAGCAGGAAATTCCTTGAGTTCATTGAATTCATTGAGCTCATTCTTCAGCAAACTGGTCACACTGGCCCCTTGGTGGTTCTCACCTCGGGGCCTTTTTCTTTAATCCCCACTTACATTTTTTTGAATTTCTCTGTATCTACTATCAAAAAATGCTTGACATTAAAATCATACTATGCTAGCATGGTAACAGACCACGTGGGCACCTGTTTTTACGGGCGCGACAATTCAGCACAGGGGTCTGACCTCGTTCAGACTAGGTAGGTGCACCGAAATGTATCCTGACGGATGGAAAGACATCTAATCTCGCTAGTTGGCGCTAGAGCCAAGGTGAGATGACGATCGCAGCGTGAGCTGTGGTCTTTTTTTAACCTATTGGCTATACCCTAAACCCTAAACCCTAATCCGGGTTGAAAACCTAAAGCATTTATGTTAACCTATTTGCCTATGCAAGAAACAGAAGTAAAAGATCAAAAAGAGGACCAAGAAGAAACCGAAACCCAAGACGCAAGGGTTTACGAAGCTAGTTTTCTTTTGTCGCCATCTATCGCCGAAGAAAAATTGCCGGAAGAGGTTTCGGCGCTGAAAACAGCCATCGAAGAATTTGGTGGTATTTTTATTTCCGAAGATTTTCCCAGATTGCGACCACTTTCTTATGAAATGGTCAAAAAAATTGACAATAAAAACCAAAAATACAGTCAGGCCTACTTTGGTTGGGTAAAATTTGAAATTGAACCGTCGAAGATGTTGGCGATCAAAAACTCTTTCCAAAATAATTTAAACGTTATTAGATTTCTCCTGATCGAGACTGTCAAAGAAAATACTTTGTATTCTCACAAGTTAGCAGTCAGAAAGGACAGGGAGGCGAAAAGCGCAAGACAAGCGGAAGAAGCGGCACTGGGTCCGGTTTCCGAAGAAGAGATTGATAAAAGTATAGAAAAGTTGGTGGTCAGTGAATAATTCAGCTGATAGGGTTGCAGAATTTTTATAATTTGAGATTATAAAAACAGCGATAATTTATAAAATGTATTTAAATAAAGCTTTAATCATAGGCAACTTAACAAGAGATCCGGAACTTAAATCTCTGCCTTCCGGTACCGCAGTCTGCACTCTCGGCGTTGCTACCAATCGAGTTTGGAAGGACAAAGATGGTCAGAAACAGGAGAACACGGAATTTCATAATGTCGTAGTTTTTGGACGTCAAGCTGAAACCTCGGCTCAATATTTGAAGAAAGGTCAAAATGTTTTGGTTGAAGGTAGAATTCAGACTAGAAGCTGGGACGGCCAAGACGGCCAAAAAAGATACAGGACTGAAATTGTTGCCGACCGGGTGCAATTTGGTGCCAAGTCTGGAGGTGGCTTTACGTCTCCAAATTCACAGGACGATTCTTCTTCTCCTAACTCTGGCGACAAAAAACAAAGCACCAAGGATGACGGAGAGATTGCATATCCGGAAGAGGAAGTGAATCCAGATGATATACCATTCTAGTCAGTAGAAGGTAGTGAGTAGTCTGTAGATTTAAGGCAACAACAAAAATGGGTTACGAGAATCTTGTAGTTTGGCAGAAGTCTATGGAATTGGTAGTAGAGATCTACCAGATAACAAATAAATTTCCTAAATCAGAGTTATATGGTCTCACTTCTCAAATGAGAAGAGCCGCTGTATCTATTCCTTCTAATATTGCTGAAGGCAGTAGGCGTGGGGGTAAAAATGAAGTTAAAAGATTTTTTCTTATATCATTCGGCTCTGGCGCTGAATTGGAAACACAAGTAAAAATAGCTAAAAGACTTGAATTTATTAAAGAATCTGATTGTGTAAAAATAGACAACTTACTTGAGGAAGTTATGAAAATGTTGAATAAAATAGTGAACAGTTGACTTACTACTGACTACTGACTATAATCTACCAACTAATAAAATTTATGACCCAATGTTTTTTCACCCAAAATAATATCCAACACATAGATTATAAGGATGTAGAAATTCTAAGGAAATTTCTCAATCCTCATGGCCGTATAATAGCTAGAAAAAGGACTGGGGTTTCAGCTAAGAATCAGCGAAAACTTGCTATGGCCGTAAAACGCGCTCGTTTTATGGGTCTTTTACCCTACGTACAGAAATAGGGTTTAGGGTATAGCCACTAGCCAATAGAGGATGCTACTACTTGCGCTAATCTCCCTATGATTTCTGGAGGTTAATTTCTACACCCTATTGGCTAAACTCTAGACCCTAACTTACTCTCTCCACATATTCTCCGGTATCGGTGTTGATTCTTAAAATATCGCCCTCTTTGATGAAAAGCGGCACCTGAACTATCGCCCCGGTCTCCAAAACAGCTTCTTTAGTTGCGCCTTGGGCGGTATTACCTTTGACTGCAGGATGAGACTCTTTCACTGCCAATTCAACTTTTATCGGCACCTTGATGCCTATAATTTTTTCATTAAACACGAGCGCTTCGGCCAAAGAATTTTCTTTCATAAATTTGCCCTGTGGCCCAATCATTTCTTCTCCAAAAAAGAATCTGTCGCGCGGACTGTCTGGGTCGCAAAACCAGTATTGACCCTTGTTTAAATATAGAAATTTTATTTCTTTTTTCTGAAGATCAGCTTCCTCGGCTTTTTCGGAAACATGAAAAGACCGTTCGGTAACTTTGCCAGTTATTAAATTTTTTAATTTAGTAGCGTTGACCGGCTTTCTTTGCTGTTTTCGGAAAACGTGCGAACTTAAAACTTCATACGGCTCGCCGTCTAGCTCTATAAATTTTTTCTCCGTGATTTCGTTGTATTGCAACATAATAGACAATAAGTTATTACAAAAGTCGCTTAATTTCAAGTCTCCACCTTTTCTTTTCTAAACTTGCCAAAAAACGCGCCAGCAGACGAACCAATAACAAACCAAAAAATTGAAATTGTAAGAAAGATGTTTTTCCCGAAAAACTTTATTAGTTCAGCGTTTAGAAAATAATCGAGTCCTGCTAAGGGGAAGAAAATAATTGGCAAGAAGGTGTCGGCGAAACACCAATCGTCTAGACAAATTGCTTTGATGAAAATAACAACCCAAACAGTCAAGACGCCCAGAAAACCGCCCTTAAGCCAGTTAGGAACATGCATTTACTTATCTTTTAACTGCTCTTTTATTTTTTTCAGAATATCGCTTGTAATTTTTGGTTCTGATTTTAGAAATTGTCGGGCGGCGTCATAGCCACGTCCGAGCTTAATTTCCTCACTCTTACCCTCCGGACGATAAGTGTAAGATCCACCGCTTGATTTTTCAATAATCTTCAATTTTTCGCCAAGCGCCATAATTTCTCCTTCTCTAGAAATTCCTTCGTTATACATCAAGTCAAATTCGGTTTGCTTGAAAGGCGCAGCCACTTTATTTTTTACAACTTTTGCTCGGATGCGAGAACCCATAATTTCTTCCCCTTTTTTAATTTGGGCTATACGTCGGATATCAATTCTGACCGATGTATAAAATTTAAGAGCTTTACCACCCGGAGTTGTTTCTGGATTGCCAAACATCACCCCGATTTGCATTCTAATCTGATTTATAAAGATGACAATTGTCTTGCTTTTGGCTACGATAGCTGTCAATTTTCTTAAAGCTTGGCTCATCAGGCGGGCTTGTTTGCCGACGTGATGTGCGCCCATTTCGCCTTCTATCTCATCTTTTGGAGTTAGAGCGGCGACAGAATCTACAACTATAACGTCTAGTTTTCCAGAACGCACCAAAGATTCTACAATTTCAAGAGCTTGTTCTCCGGTGTCTGGTTGAGAAATAAGGAGTTCGTCTATTTTTACACCCAAGCGTTTTGAATATTCTGGGTCCATAGCGTGTTCTGCGTCAATAAAGGCACAAACCCCGCCTTTTTTCTGGGCCTCGGCGATTACATGCAGGGAAAGGGTGGTTTTTCCAGAAGACTCTGGACCATATATTTCTATAATTCTGCCTCTTGGCATACCGCCGACTCCGAGCGCGGCGTCCAATCCTATAGATCCAGTCGGGATTGCGTCCACATTCACTTTAGGTTTTTCACCGAGTTTCATTATTGCCTCTTCTCCAAAACGGGACTTTATGTCGCGCAAAGTTTCGTCTATATTTTTCCCAGAGACCCTTTCTTCTTTTTTTGCTTTTTTCATGATAGAAATACTTATTAGACAAAACAAAGTGAGTTTTAGAATTTTATCTGCAGTCCAAGTTTTTGCTTCGCAAAAACTTGGACTGCCCTAGAAAAACATATTCACTCGCTTTGTTCGTTTATTATTTTTCTAAATTATACACCAATTTAAGAACTTTTATCCTTTCTCTCCCCAATCGGTCTTTGGCTGAAATCTTTATTGCATTATATCCTGGCGCTAGAATAAATTTTTCAAGAAAAACACCTTTTTCATCTATAAAAATCGGCGAATCATTAAGACTTAAAAAAGAAATATTTCTTGCTCTCCCGTGGATTTTTACCAAGCTTTCTTCAAAGCCACCCCCGTCACTTGGTTCGTAAATTTCTAAAATTGGACCGCTGATTATACCCCGAGCTTCAAACAGGGAGTAACCGACTATGACTAAAGCAAAAAACGCTACCAAAGCTATTTTTAGGACTGACTTGAAATCAGGGTTTTTCATCGGTTTTCTGCCCCGTATTCTTCGGGTGAATTTTCAACCCCAACTTCGTCATTTGTTATAACTTCTCTTGGTTTGGCACCCTCGCCGGCGCCGACCACCCCTCTTTCCTCAAGCATGTCTATGAGTCTTGCGGCTCTGGCGTAACCTATTCTAAGACGCCTTTGAAGATAAGAGGTTGAGGCCTTACCAGCTTTAACAACCAACTCTCGGGCCTCTTCGTATAAATCATCATCCACGTCCGAATCAGAATTACTAAGCTCTATGGCGTTTTGAGCTGTTTCGAGGTTAATATCTACAGTTGAGTCGTCGCTTGGGTTGTTTTCGTAAATAAATTTAACCACATCTTTGACTTCGGCTTCTGAAATATAGGCCGTTTGGATTCTTAGAGGTTTTGACATATCACTTGAAAGATAAAGCATGTCTCCGGCCCCGAGTAGTTTTTCGGCTCCAGTCATGTCAAGAATGGTTCGTGAATCAATCTGACTTGCGACCTGTAGAGCAATTCTTGTTGGGATGTTAGCTTTTATCAGCCCAGTGATGACATTGACCGATGGTCTTTGAGTTGAGAGTACAAGATGTATACCAACCGCTCTTGACATCTGAGCTAGTCGAACCACTGCGGCCTCCATTTCTCTCGGAAAACTTGTCATAATATCAGCTAACTCATCAATAAAGATTACTATATATGGCATGGCTTCCGGCATTTCAGCTTCGTCTCTACTGCCACCTTTCTTACTTTTCAAAACCGGTTCAAGAATGTTTTTGTGGTAGGAGCCGATATCTCGCACTTTCTCTGCCTCCAATATGTCATATCGGCGATCCATTTCTTTGGCTGCCCACTTCAGCGCTAAAATGGCTTTTTTAGGGTCGGTCAAAACCGGCGTTAAGAGATGTGGAATTTTATTATAGAGAGTTAATTCTACTCTTTTTGGGTCAATTAGTATGAGTTTAAGGTTTTCTGGAGAGTTTCTGTAGAGAAGGGAAGTGATAAGAGAATGAACCATAACACTTTTACCACTTCCGGTTGCTCCGGCGATCAGAAGGTGAGGCATTCTAGCGATATCATCAAAATGGGCTTTGCCTGATATTGCTTTACCCAAAGCGATAAACATTGGTTTGGGTGAATTTTGAAACTCATTTTCGGCCAAAATACTTCCCAAGCCAACCGTTGTTTTTATACTATTGGGTATTTCAATTCCGACCAATGATTTTCCGGGTATCGGCGCTTCAATTCTTAGCGGGTGGGCGGCTAAAGCTAGAGCCAAATCGTTTTGTAAACCAACGATTCTTGAAAGTTTTACGCCCTCTGCCGGCTTTAGAGCGTATCTAGTTACAGTCGGGCCAATTGTAATTTCATCCATCTCTACGTTTATGCCGAAATTTTGCAAGGTTCTTTTTATGATGTTGGCGTTGGCTTTGATGTCGCCAACACCCGGCTTGCCCGAATCTCTGGAAAGTAAATCAAGTGGGGGAGCTTTGTAAGCCACACCACTTATTTTGCTTAAGTTTATCGGTAAATTTTCGTTTTTATTTTTAGTATCCTTTTTTGCCTGCTCCTTTTTTTGAATTTGCTCTCCTGATTCTTTCGCTTCTTTGGTTTCCATATCTTCATCAAGGTCTTCATCAGAGCCATCGTTTATCTTTATATTTTCAACTTCATTTTCCACCGCGCCTATATTTGGGGAATTTTCTTTTGCTCCAAACCCAAACAAGCGCCTTGTTTTCAAAATAAATTGCCAGACGGCTGTCAATCTTAATCTTGTGTCAAAAATTATTATCAGAGAGATTATTGTCAGAGAAAGCAAGATAACCACCGCTACTATCGAATCAAAAAGTTTTAAAGTTGGAGCCGCTATTAACGCTCCGATCTGCCCGCCTTTATCGGTAAAAATCAACTCTAAAACTCCCATTCCGGAGAGAAGGAACAAAATCCCACCAATAATTTGTGGCCACGCCATCCTCCTTTGAACTGAAAACAAGAAAGCCGACCCAAGAATAATTAGAATTGTTGGCAAAATGAAATACCCCCAGCCCAAAAGAGGTTTTAATATTTTGATTGCGACTTCTCCGACTATTCCGGCTTTCTCAAAAAACGCCACTGCCAGAAAGAAAGCTAGAACAAAAAAAACTACTGCCAAAATGCTTTGAAAAGTTTCAGATTGCGTAAAAGAAAAACTTTCCGATGTTGTTTTTTTATTTTTCTTTTTCTTGCGTCCCATTTGAATTATTTTTCTTACTTGATTAAACAATGATAGCATAATTTTAATTTGCCTTGCGGTTGAAATCTTGGTTTTCCAATCACTCTCCAAAATTTCCTGACATTATTCTTCCCGTAATAAAATCCACACATTGTATCGCCGGGTCATTGATATTTCTGTCTTTTACGGATATACTGTCCTTTAAGGTTTCCCACACTTTTATAAAAGACAAAATCTGGTGGATTAATAAAGGACACTATATGAACGATAAAAGACAAATACAATTTAGCCCTAATAACGACCTTCAAAATGCTGATTTAAAGGGCTTATATGTGAAGGACGTAGTTTCGTTTATAAAAGACAATAATTTTTCTTATTTTTATAAAAAGACAGAAAGATTGGTTTCGGCGGTTTATCTTTTGACAAGTCTTTTTGATGACAGAGAACCGATTAAAGACATTTTGAGAAAGAATTCTCTTGAGCTTCTTGATTTGTCTTTAGTTTCAAAATTTACAATTGCCAAAGTTGGCAAAAAAAGCTGGTTGGATCAGTGGGAGAATCAGCTTTTGAAAGTTGATTCTTTCCTTGAAACTTCTTTTTTTGCTGGTCTTATTTCACAAATGAATCTTGATATATTAAAAAAAGAGATTGAGAAGATGGCCGGATTAGCTAACTCCTATTTAGAGCGTTGTGATTTGGGGGGTAAAAACGGTTTATCAAACGACTTCTTTTTCGTCCAGAATCATGGGCTTATAGGACAATTTGAAAAAGACAATGTGGGTCAGACTGATGAGAGAAATAAATTAAATTACGATAAAGGACATAATGGCGCGTCAAATCAAGAAATCAAGATTAATCACGTAGGACAAGGTAAAGACAAGGATGAAAAATTTGGCAAAGAGCGAAAAAATAAAAGGCAGATAAAGATTTTAGATATTATAAAAGACAAAAAATCGGCTTCTATAAAAGACATTTCTGATAATATAAAAGACTGCAGTGAAAAAACCATTCAGAGGGAGCTAATCTTCATGGTAAAAAGTGGAATTCTCAAGAAAGAGGGGGAGCGAAGATGGAGTCGGTATTCATTAAATCTTTAAAATAGGGGACAGCCAAATAGGGGACAGCCAATAGGGTATAGGTAAATTGGGTTGGAGCGGTCTAGAAGATCAGCGTTTAGTTTTGTATTTCCCCATACCCTAAACCCCAACCCCCATACCCCAAACCCTAATTTTAGAGTTATCCACAACCATATCGTTGGTTCCGGCTGTCTTTTTATGTAAAATTGACTTGTCGGGAGAGGTATATCAAGCACGTTGCTTTTAGGTTGTTTTGTGGTATACTGTTCCGAATACAGATAAGCTTGTAATGGCTAGAAATCCTGTAAGCAAGGCAGTAGATTATCGTCTTAGAATAGCTGCCCGGTCTGTAGAGTTTCTGCCAGATTCTGACAATTCGGGTACTTTGAAAATTAAATATTCGTTTGCGAGATTAAAATATCTTTTTCAGAGATTTCGGGATTGTCCTTAATGTGGTTGTCTTGTTGAAATTCAGTCTAAAATTTATCAACTAAATTTTCGGTCCACTTTAGTCGAGGAGATCGAAAAGTTGGTTAAAAATTTATCAGCAAATTTCCAGCACCAACTTTGTATTTGAGAGCCCGAATACAAAGTTGGTGCTGGAAAAGAAAATTATCAGCACAACGCCGGCTTTTGTCGAAGTCCGGCGAGTTATTAAGATTCTCTCCAAAAACTTTTACCAGTAAACGGGGAGAAAATAATTATTAAAAATGAGTTTTAAATTAAAAATTGTTGCAGGTTTCGTAGGCTTGGCAATGGTTATGGGCGCCGTTGGAGTAGCTACTCCAGCTTCAGCTCAAACTGTTGATGAGCTTCAGGCCATGATCAATACATTGTTGGCCCAACTTGCTGCTTTGCAAGGCGGTGGTTCCGGTTCCGGAGCTGCTTGTACTTTCACTCGAAGCTTGACCGTTGGTTCAAGTGGAGCTGATGTAACTTGCTTGCAAAATTACTTGACAAGTACCGGTCACTTCACCTTTGCGGGTGGCTCGACTGGATACTTTGGTCCAGTAACCCAAAACGCGGTTGCCGCATGGCAAGCTGCTAATGGAGTTGCTCCAGCCGTTGGTTTCTTTGGTCCAATATCTATAGCAAGACATGCTGCCTTGACAGCAGGAGTTACACCTCCTCCTCCATCAGGACTTCCAGAAGGATGTACTTCAACCGTTGGCTTTAGCCCAACCACAGGTGCGAGATGTGATGGCACCACTACACCACCAACTACCTTGACTGGTGACGGTTCTATCACAATCAGTACTTCTGCTTTGGTAAGCAGTGGTACAGCTGTAAAGAAAGGCGAAACAAAAAACGTTCTTTCCACAAGACTTAAAGCTTCCTCTGGTCCAGTAAGAGTTGATAGAGTAGAAGTTAAGTTTAACGAACGACCTTGGTTAACAATGAGCCAAGTTCAGCTTAGAGATGGAAGCGGTAATGTTTTGGCCACCAAAACACTTTCTGGTTCATCTGATGCTACTGAAGTAACAGTAGGTTCTGATTATCGAGTTCGCTTTGAAGGTGTAAACTTGGTTGTTTCTCCGGGCACAGATGTTGACTTAGTAGTAGCTGTTTCTGTCCTTGCTTCTTCAGACAAGATTACCGGACAGACAATCACTACCAGCATCCCAACCGGTGGAATTAGAACTGTAAACGGCATCGGTTTCTCTGAGACCATTGGTCCTAGCGCAACCTTTACCTTTACTCTTCCAGACACAGGTTCAGTTGCTGACATCTATACCAGCTCCAGTCCTAACAGTCCTACAGCTGGATTTACTTCTGTTGCAGCTGGAACGACTCAAACAGAAAATGTTGTTCTAGGTAGGTTTAGAATCAAATCTCAGAACACTTCAGGTACGCTTGAAACCATACACTTTACTATTCAGACACAAGCTTCGACCGGAGGAGGTGGCCCGGCAGCGGGAACTCTCTTTAGTAACGTTCGCTTGCAGTCTGGAAGCTTCAATTATGGTGCTTCCACTCTAGCTTCAACCACAGAGTTTACCAACTTGCAGGTACCTTTACCGGTTGACCAGTGGGTTGAGTTTACTTTGACTGCTAACGTTGCCGGAGCTGATATTTCAGGTGGAGTAGTAGCTTCTACCACCTTGGACGCTTCAACTATCGCTGGAATTGACACAAACTTCAATTCTCTTACAGTTTCAAACGCTGTTGATGTAACTAGCTCAGATCGGACCTTCCTACAGGCAGGTTTAGGAGCTTCTTCTATGTCAGCCGTGACATCAGGTTGTGTTGTTAGAAATGCAGACTCTGGTTACAATCCGTTCTGTACAGCAACCTTTACTGTTACTCTGACTAACACTGGCAACACAGATGTCTTTATCCACAAGACCCCAGGACAAGCATTAGCAACATCCTCAACCTATGCTTCCTCAACTATTACAGTTGTAAATACTGTAGGTGAAACTCCTGCTGGTGACACCTCAACCTCATACTTCATTGCCCCAGGGGTCTCCAGAACGTTTATCTACACAGGAATTTTGAGGTCAGCAGTTGGTTCCAATCCAGTGATAAGCGAAATGAGGATTACCGGAATTAAGTTTGGAAGTACCAATGCGGCTAACACCGCCAACACTTTGACTTCCGGTATAGGTAGTCTGCATGTAGTTCAAACTCTGTAAGTTTAGCCAAATTCTGAAACTCAAAAGCTTAGGTCATTTCCATGAGAATGGTCTAAAGCATACAAAAACCCGCCTTATCGGCGGGTTTTTGTATTGATTAAAATTTTGTAATGTCTAAAACCCACTGACCTTTTTATTGCTAATGCAGTATATGTAAAATTATGAAAACTCGCGTTTGAAATGCAAATCGATTATGGTGTGTTTTGAACAGTTTCTTTAAATACTACCAGACAATCTAGGTTGGAAAGGCAATGCACACACATATGGTACCCCTCCTAGAATGGAGGACTTCAGACGTATCCTTCCCGTAATCTTACAAAGGATTACAGGATAGATTACAGACTTTAGGCAAAGACAAAAAGAGAAATAGGGCTCTACTTAGCCAAGTCGCAGAAACCCCCCAAGTCCGAATGGACTTTGGGGGTTTTTGTTTTGCCCTAATTTGCTTTTTACTCTTGCTTTTTTTTGTATCTTATTATAGTATTATAAAGATTATTAGAACCTAATAAAAAATATGAAAAACAAGAATATTACTGAAAGGATTACATATCTTGCTCTAATCTTTTCAATCGGCTTTATGCCGGGAATTTCCGGAGCCGACCTCTCTCTTATGTCGGAAGTAAGGCAAGTAACGGTTTTGGAAACCGAAACAACCGGTGTATTTGTCGTTGACCCGGAAGTAGAAGCCGAGGTTGTCGAAACAGAAGTGGTTGTTTTGCCGGAAGTTTCTCCAGATTCTGAATCTTTAGAATCGGGAGAAGTGGTTTCGGAAGCCCTTGTTAGTTCTTCTGGATTTACAGCTGGAGAGCAAGAACTATTTCAGCCAGAAATTGTTGGACATGAACAAATAAGTGAAGATTTGTTGCCGTCTAAATGTTCGGTTGCTGATTTCAATGAAGACTCAATCATTGATACTCGGGATATTTTAGATTTTCTAAACGCTTGGAACGAAGAAGACCTTTCAACTGATGTTGACGAGAATGGGGTTATTGATGAGGCCGATTTCAAACTATTCTTGTCTATTTGGATGGGCTGCAAAGATTGCTTAAGGGCTGATTTTAACGGTGACGGGACATACAATTCTCTGGATATTTTGGCTTTTCTAAATGCCTATAATGCCGGTGAAGACTCTGCTGATTTCAACGATGACGGTGTTATAAATTCTGATGACTTTAATTATTTCTTGGCTATTTGGCAGAGCTGTAAAGAGGGTTCTGAATTTACTATCCCAGATCCTGGTGGCGGTACAAAAGATGGAGATATTAAAGGTCCAGTAGATGGCATAGAAATTGATAGAGACAAAATTGGCGGTGGCGACGACGATGGTGGTAATGGCGGCGGTGGCGGTAATGACGGAGGCGGTTCTTCTGGTGGCGGTCGTTCTGGTGATTTTAACCGTGGCGGCGGTGGTGGACTTGTTCTTGGCGCTGATTCCGAAGATGATTTAGAGGGTCTTCGCGAAGAATTAAGAAATCTAATAGAACAAATGATCGCTCTTTTACAATCGGAATTAAACAAGAGGTTGGCTATGGCCGAATCAGGTACGGAGAGAGCGGTATTTGTAGAAGGGGTTGTTTTGGGTGAGTCTGTCGAAGCTCAAGAATTGGAACCTGTGGAGGAAGAGCAAGTCGAAGTAGTGGCAAATGAGAATCTGGAAGAGGTCGTAGAAGAAAGCGAGGACGAGGGAAGCAGATCCTGGCTTTGGCTGATTCTGATTTTGATTCTCGCCATCATAATCTTTTTGGTCCTAAAAAAGAAGAAACAATAAAACTTTCTCAAGTTTTGTTTGATACAAAAAGTCAACGGGAAACTGTTGACTTTTTGTATTTTTTGATATACAATATAAAAATATGAAATATCAAGCTAAAACACTGCTTTCCCTCGTAATCGTCTTGGGAATTTCTGTATCTTTTCAGAGGGCTGAAGCCGCGATTTCTTTTGTTGAACTTCAAAGAGAAATAGGCGTTGTTTCCATTATGGTTTCAAATTTGAGCCAAGATATTCAATCTGGGAGGATTTCACCAGAAGCTGCCAAATCCGAAATCCAGAGAATTTCTCAAATTATCAATTCTCTTATGCGGGAGTCATCTCTCTTTTCTCAAGGCCAGGTTTTAGGGGCTTATTCTTCTGGGCAGGATTTTGCGCCTGTCACATCAAGTCGCGAGGCGGTTGTTGTGCTTGAGCCGATAAGTGGCTCGAGTGTAGTCAGGATGAATATCGGCAACACTTTTAGTAATACACTTTTATCTTTTTCAGTTAAGTCACTTCGGTCGGATATTGAAGTCAGAAGAATTGATGTGACTTTTGACGAACGGATTTGGCGCTATGTAGGGGAAATAACACTTTCTGCTGGGGGAAAAATTCTGGCTCGTATAGATCCGCAACATAGCGATTTTTTTGAAAACGCGAAAGGTGAGTACACCCTTCGTTTTGGTGGTTTCTCTTATTTTATTCCTATGAACAGTACTCGGACCATTACTTTAACGATGAAGCCGAGGGACAGGAGTTCCAGCGCTGGAGAAATTTTTGATGCCAAAGTTTTTCTCAATAATGGCGCTCTAAGAGCGGTGGACGAAGCCAATATTCAACACAGTCTGCCTTCTCAACACGCGGGCTCAAATGGCTCTTTTTCTCGGAAGTTTGAAATAGTATACTAGGTTGAATAATGAAAAAGTATTTTAGCAGAGCTTTTTTAAAATTTATTTTTGGTTTCTTGTTGATAATTTCAACAAGCATTGTTCTCATCCTTTTCCTGGCGATTTAACTTGACTTTAAAGATACGGTCAATTAATATCTAATCTATAAGGCCAGAGACAAGAGGTGACTGAAAAGTCTTAATTAAATTCTAGCCTCTCGAGGTAAATTCATTTTTTGTTTAGGCCTTTTAAAAGAGGTCGATTTATTATTAGCGTTGGGATAATACTTACGTATTTGTGGCTATAACAAAACAAAAAAAATCACAGGTTCTTGAGGGCTTGAAGAATGTATTCTCTTCAGGTGCCGAGGTGATTTTCACCAACTTCCATGGTCTAAATGTATCTGAAACTACCTCTTTGAGAAAGAAATTCAAGGAAGCGGGTGTGTCGTATCAGGTAGCAAAAAAGACTTTGGTCAAAAAAGCGCTTGCTGACAGTGGTTTTGGGGAGACCCCAGAATTCCAAGGTGAGCTTAGCATTGTTCACGCTCTTGGTGTAGAACCCCTTGAAGCCGGAAGGCAAGCAAATTCTATCCAAAAAGAATTTGAAGGAAAGTTCTCAATAATCGGTGGCATTTTTGAAGGCAAAATTTTGGGCAAAGAAGAAATGTTAGCTCTAGCCAGGATTCCTTCAAAGAAAATTCTTTATTCGCAGTTTGTTAATCTTATAAATTCTCCGATTCAGAGATTAGCGATTTCGTTAAACCAAATAGCGGAGAAAAAATCTTAAAAGTTTAAAACAAATAATTTATGGAAGAACAAAAAGTAGAAGAACAAAAAACGACAGAGACAGAAGGAGCTCAAGTGGAAGTTCCCGAAAAATTTAAGGTGATAGTTGAGGTGATTGAAAAGATGTCAGTTTTGGACCTCAATGAGCTGGTAAAATTATTTGAAAAGAAGTTTGGTGTTTCAGCGGCGGCGGTAGCCGTTGCTCCACAAGGCGGGGGAGCTGGGGCGTCTGAAGAGAAATCAACTTTCACTGTTGAGTTGACAGACGGCGGGGCCCAGAAAATCGGTGTAATCAAGATAGTTAAAGAGGTTTTGGGTCTTGGGCTGAAAGAGGCCAAGGATCTTGTTGATGGCGCTCCGAAAGTACTAAAAGAGGGCGCAAAGAAAGAAGAGGCGGAAGATATAAAGAAGAGGATAGAAGAAGTAGGCGGCAAGGTAGAGCTTAAATAATGACATTAAAAAAAACCCCGTAAAGGGGTTTTTTTAATTATATTTTTCTGAAAGCCAATTGTCCTTGTCGTCTAGCATTTCTTTGGCTAAAACCAACGCTTTTTTCTCGTCTTCGGCGGTTTGAATGGTCGGCGCTTCGTTGTCCCAGCTTCCGCGGTTGATATTTGCCAAGTGTTTGTTTAATAAATCTTTGTCCTCTACCTCGGCTCTTACTTCATATTTCCCATCTTTTTTTACGACACTGACAAAGACCCCCACCCCACCGCTCCAGCTCGCAGTTTCAACACTGCTTTTCAAAATAGTTTCTACACAACCCGATTCCTTTACGAAATCTTCATAGCTCATCTATTCAAAATAACATCCAAAATGCCAGTTTGCAAACTGTGTGGTAAAATTAGGAAAATTAAATGGATACATTAGAGAAAATATTTGGTAGCAGCTCCAAGGTCAAAATGATGCGTCTTTTTCTTTTTAATCCGCAGTCTGCTTTTGATACTGCTTCTGTTTCAAGACGGACTAAAACCCAGCCGATAAAGACTAGGTCTGAAATCATGAATTTGGAAAAAATCGGCCTTATCAAGAGAAAATATTTTACGAAAGAATTAAGCAAAAAAGGAGGGCGGGATCTCAAGAGGAAAAGGGTAGAAGGGTGGACTTTGAACGAAAAATTTCCCTTTCTTGAACCACTGCAGAATTTTCTTATACATATTCCACCAGCCCAGCAACAGGAAATTCTTGAAAAGATTAAAAAGGCCGGGGTTATCAAACTTGTGATTTTTGCTGGAGTTTTTATTCAGGATTGGGACAGTCGTCTGGATATTTTGGTTGTTGGCGACAAGCTAAAAAAAGGAATCATTCAGTCTGTTATGTCGGACATTGAATCAGTTGTTGGAAAGGAGCTGAAATACAGCTTTTTTGAGACCCAAGAATTTGTCTATCGGCTTGGTGTTTGCGATAAGTTAGTAAGAGACGTTCTTGATTACCCTCACAAAAAAATTATTAATAAGCTAGAGATGGAGATCTAACCGCCAGTTATTTCGATTTTTTAGTTATCCACAGCTTTTGACTCTTTTTTACGATTTGATGTTAAACTTTCAGTGAAGCAGATTTGGCTCAACAGAATAGTTTTGAGCAAATTTTATTAGTTATAATTAATTATTTACTGCCGTATTTTTGGCGAATTACGGCTTATCCGAGATAGAGAACATTGTTCTTTGTCTCAAAAAAATCAAACATGTTTGAAACTACAAGTGTTTTTGGGAGCGATGCTATTGTTATGTCGTTCCAAAATATGTGGGCTGGAGTAATTGGTTTCTTGCCGATGCTTATAACCGCCCTACTCATAGTTATAATCGGTTGGTTAGTCAGCGCTGTTTTTGGCCGTGTGGTTTATCAGGTCATGAAGTCTTTGAAAGTTGACGAGGCCTTGAGAAAAGCTGGAATGGAAGGATGGCTTCAGAGGGGAGGGGTTCGTCTTGACTCGGGTCGTTTTGTCGGTGGGTTGGTAAAGTGGTTTGTCATTATCGTTTTCTTGGTGGCCGCTTTTGACACATTGAGATTGACTCAAGTCAATGAATTCTTAAAAGATGTCGTTTTGTATTATTTGCCACAAGTTATCGTTGCTGTTTTGATCTTGTTGGTTGCTGTTGTTATCGCGGACGTAATGCAAAAAATTGTCTCGGCTTCAGCTCGATCCGCTCACCTAAAAGCCGCCAACTTTTTGGGTAGCGTAACTAAGTGGTCAATCTGGATCTTCGCGGTATTTATTGCTTTGGAACAATTGGGCATTGCTGCTTACTTTGTCCAAATGCTCTTTACAGGAGTTATAATCGCCTTAGCTCTTGGTCTTGGATTATCTTTCGGACTCGGCGGACAGAACACTGCTTCTGAATTTCTTGGTAAACTAAAAGAAGAAATTTCGGAAAAGAGATAATAAACTAAAGCCTAAGAAGCCCGGGTTACTCCGGGCTTCTTTCTGGGCTTGACTTCTTTTTTCGGATTCTTATAATAGAACACAATCTTATGTTAAATATTTTTTTATTAAACACACTCAAGCGGCGAAGGTGATTTCAGTCATTGTTTGCTAGTAAAACCCGCTTGAGATAGCGGTTTTTTGTTGTTCGGCCGAGCGCTGTTTGTAAAAGTAGAGCTCGGCCGGAAGACAAGGTTGTAAAAGGTTGGGATCCTGATTTTTGACAACTTAATCCTGTCGCGACAACGTTTATGCCACTTATGGTGACATGGGGTCTTTGTTTGTCGTAGGCAGAAAAGGTAATCCTACGTGAAGAACGTAGGACAATTGTAAAAAAGAGAGCAAAATCATTCTTTCCGCTAGTTAGCGGAAAGAGTTATGCGGTTTTTGAATTTCCTGATGGGAATTCAAGGGCGTATGGTGGATGCCTTGGTTCTAACGAGCGATGAAGGACGCGGCTTGGCGGCGATATGCTTCGGGGAGGTGCCTAGCAACCTTTGATCCGGAGATCTCCGAATGAGGAAACTCAATGTGCTTGCACATTGATCCGCCGATGAGGCGGATTGCGTACCCAGGGAAGTAAAACATTTCAGTACCTGGAGGAAAATAGACTAATAAGTATTTCCTTAGTAGCGGCGAGCGAAAAGGAAGGAGCCCAAATCCGACCGCATCACACTGCGTGTGATACTGCCGGCTTTAGGAAATTAGGATTTAGGTTCTAGTAAAAAGCTAGCGCCTAACATCCTAGCACCTAGTGCCTACAGACATCGCGCTTGGCGTGATGCGGTTGGGGGTTGTAAGATGACAGTGTGGCCTAGCCAGAGGAGTAAAAAATATTTTTTTGTTAGCCGAATTCTCTGGAAAGAGAAGCCCTAGGAGGTGATAGCCCCGTAGGCGAAAACAAGAAAAACTCCTTTGCTGTTATTCTTGAGTAACTCGAGACATCAATAGCTCGGGTGAATCTGCCGGAACTAACCGGTAAGGCTAAATATCGTTAGAGACCGATAGTGAACTAGTACCGTGAGGGAAAGGTGAAAAGCAGCCCGGTGAGGGCGGTGAAATAGACCTGAAACCATATGCCTACAAAGAGTCAGAGCGGGTGCATCACATGGAATGTGATGTTAGGCGCTAGGCATTAGGCACTAGGCCCTAGGAATTTCCTAGAGCCTAAAGCCTAATTTCCTAAAGCCTGGCATCGCGCTTCGCGTGATGCGTCCGTTACGGCGTGCCTATTGAAGAATGAGCCAACGAGTTGATGTATATCGCTTGTCTAAGCGCGCGAGCGTGGAGACATAGGGAAACCGAGTCTGAATAGGGCGAATTATGGTGTTATACATCAGACCCGAAGCCAAGTGATCTTGCCATGAGCAGGGTGAATCTCGCCGAAAGGCGGGAGGAGGCCCGAACCGTTAGGTCGTTCAACTCCTTCGGATGACTTGTGGTAAGCAGTGAAAAGCTAATCGAACTTGGTAATAGCTGGTTCTCTCCGAAATAGCTTTAGGGCTAGCGTCAAGTGTTCCTTCTAGGGGTAGAGCACTGGAAGGTTTGAATAGGGAGAAATCTCGTCAAACCTATCAAACTCCGAATACTAGAAGAATATAGCTTGGCAGTTAGACTGTGGGGGCTAAGCTCCACTGGTCGAAAGGGAAACAGCCCGGATCTCCAGTTAAGGTCCCTAAATCTATGCTAAGTGCAAGGAAGGTTGTGAAATTTCTCCGACAATGAGGAGGTTGGCTTAGAAGCAGCCACCCTTTAAAGAAAGCGTAACAGCTCACTCATCCAGAGATTTTGCGCCAAAGATGATCGGGGCTAAGCATAGTACCGAAACTGAGGACCCCTCACGTGCTTGCATGTGAGGGGTGGTAGGAGAGTATTCTTGTCTGCTGTGAAGGTGAAGGGGTAACCCACACTGGAGCGTCAAGAAGTAAGAATGTTGGCACAAGTAACCGCAATGGCGCTGAGAACGCGCCACGCCGAAAGACTAAGGTTTCCTTCCCGATGACAATCAGGGAAGGGTTAGTCGGGCCTAAGCCGATGGCGAAAGCCGTAGGTGATGGACACACGGTTAATATTCCGTGACCCAAATTTGTTTCTATGGAGGGACGAAGTGTAGTATGTGGAGCGCATTATTGGATTTGCGTTCGTCCTGTGAGAACGATGCCTAGGAAAATCCGGGCATCATAAATTCAAGCAGGCCGGAAATTTGAACCTTCGGGGGATAAAATTTCACAAAGCACGCTTCCAAGAAAATCTTCTAAGATTAAACAAGTTTGGACCGTACCGCAAAACCGACACAGGTAGTCAGGTCGAGTAGACCAAGGCGAACGAGTGAGAGGTCCCCAAGGAACTCGGCAAAAAAGCGGCCGTAACTTCGGGATAAGGCCTGCCGAGCACCAGCAATGGTGCTCGGCCGCAGCTAAAGTTTCTCTGGCAACTGTTTATCAAAAACACAGCTCCCTGCGAACTCGCAAGAGGATGTATAGGGGGTGACGCCTGACCAATGCCAGAAGGTCAAGCAATGGCGGTTCGCATCATTTTGAGCGTGATAGACGCGCCCAAAATGATGCGAGCTGATCGTTGTAAGCCCTGGTGAATGTCGGTCGTAACTATGAAATTGATCGTTGTAGTTACGATAATAAATCTTGCTATATGCGAAAAACTCTGGTTTGAGCCTAACTCTACTAGCTTCTAGTCGAAGAAGCAGTAACAACGAGAAGGTACAGACAATTCGCAGGAAAGATTTCCGTTAAAGTTAAAATGCCATGAATGATTGGATCAAAAAAATTGATCCTAAACTCGGTTATTACCTAGCCGGGTTTTCAGACGGTGAAGGAAGCTTTAATGTTTCTATTATTCACCGGCCTGATTATCAAAGCGGAATTAAATTCCTTCTTTCTTTTAATGTTTCTCAAAGAGATAGAGTGATCTTAGCCTTGATGAAGAAAATTCTAAGGTGCGGTCATTTAAGAGAGAGGAGGGATGGTGTTGTTTACTTTGAGGTAAATAACATAAATTCGTTAAGAGATAATGTAGTGCCTTTCTTTGAAAGATTTCATTTTCTTTCAGCAAATAAAAAGAGAAATTTCTCAATTTTTAAAAAAATTGTAGAGATGGTAAATAATGGGAATCATTTGCATAAAGAAGGTATACAAGAAATTCTCAAGCTCCGTGAAGAGCTTAATAAAGGCAAAGGTAGAAAAAGAAAATATGATTTTACTGGATACAAATTAATTAACAGTAAAAACGGAAATATCCTCAGAGACTACACGCAAGACACTACTACATCCAAGCAAGCACCGACTGATGTAGGGTGATGATATAGTCCGATCCTTATGGCGACATAAGGTTCCGCCAAATTATAAAAGGCGGATGTAAAACATTAAAGAACGATCCTAAGGTAGCGTAATTCCTTGTCTGGTAAGTTCAGACGTGCACGAATGGCGTAATGACTGGAGAACTGTCTCGGGGACTTGCTCGGTGAAAATACAATACCGGTGAAGATGCCGGTTACCTGCAGTTAGACGAAAAGACCCCGGGAGCTTTACTGTAACTTGATATTGAGCTTATTTTTTTACTGCGTAGCATAGGTGGGAGACTTTGAAGGTTTGGTTTCGGCTGGACTGGAGTCGTCAGTGAAATACCACTCTGTGAAAAGATATGTTCTAACCTCGGTGGCAAAAACGCCAAGGGACATTATCTGGTGGGCAGTTTAAGTGGGGCGCTTTCCTCCTAAAAAGTAACGGAGGAGTTCATTAAGGTCAGCTAGGCGCGAATGGAAACCGTGCCGATAGTGTAATGGCATAAGCTGGCTTAACTGTGAGAGGTACGTCTCAAGCAGATGCGAAAGCAGGACATAGTGAACCGCTGGTTCGCATTAGATGCGGCCAAAGATTACCGGATAAAAGCTACCCCGGGGATAACAGGCTGGTTCCGCCTAAGAGTCCATATCGACGGCGGAGTTCGGCACCTCGATAAACATAGCCGATGTCGAGGAGAGAGAAGACGAACAATTCTCTCAGGTGTGTGATGAAAATCATACGCACTAAATCAGCTCATAACGGAGAATGCCATAGTATAATTTGCGTTATAATTATGGTTAACACCGTGGGAAGTTGTGAAAATAAACATTGGTATAAAAAATGGATACCGATTAAAAATGGGGTTACTATTTCGCCCGCACAGAGATCTTTAATCACAGGATCTCTCCTGGGCGATGGCACGATGAGAATGGGTAAGGGTGCAGTCAATGCTAATCTAAAGATAGAACAAGGTTTAGCACAAAAAGATTATGTTTTATGGAAATATGAAATTTTAAAGCCACTTGTTTTTACAGAACCAAAAATTAGTTATAGATATACTGCACAAAAAGAAAAATACCAAAAATCATGGTGGTTTCGGACGATTCGCCACCCATTATTAACTGATATTTATAATACATTTTATATCCCTAACGGATATAAAACAGGAAGGAAAATAGTTCCTAAAAGTATTGTAAGTGAAATTGATGCTTTGGGACTTGCCATCTGGATTATGGATGACGGTTCTTACAGTAAAAAGCACATTGATATCAGCACCTATTCATTTTTAGAACCAGAAATCAATTTGTTACAGCTCGCACTAAAGAAGAAATTTAATGTGGAGATGAAATATTACAAGGACAGAGACAGGGGGTACAGAATGTATTGTAATACAAAAGAAACAAAAAAATTGATTCAAACTATTAAGCCGTATATCATCCCATCGATGATGTATAAAATAGGTTTTCACGACCCCGTAACGACTGGATCCGAATCTGTAAAAACAGAGGAGGTGAAGATGGTGGGTGTCCTGGCATAAGCCAAATACGCACAGCCATAACACGCTGGTGCTTGTAAGGCAATAACAAGCAAAGGTATAGTCTGCGCCCTTAGTAATAAGGGAAATGTATTTGTGGTCGGCTCAACTTATCCTCCTGGTGGAGAAGCTGGGAAGGGTTTGGCTGTTCGCCAATTAAAAAGTTACGCGAGCTGGGTAAGTGATTCAAAATGAGCCCAGCTTAAGACAATCTACGAGAATAAATAAGAGATAAAAAATAAACTGACTCATAACGGTGAAGTCCGAATGCTTGTCATAGTATAATGATGAGCAATGGATAATATCGTGGGAAGATTGCAATCTTCATTTTCCGCGCATCAGATTGATGTGCTTATTGGGTCATTGTTGGGTGATGCGCGCTTAGAATGCCGGTCAATTGGAATACGATCTCCAGTGACGGCACGATTTAGAGTGCATCATGGATTGAAGCAAAAAGAATATGTATTGTGGAAATTCAATGTCTTGAAAGAAATTGTGAATAAAGAACCATCTGAAATTTCATGGGATAACCCTAAAAGAGGTTTGCGTGAGATTTCTTGGTACTTTCATACTAAAAGTTTGAAAGAATTAGGTTTTCTTTATCATTATTTCTACAAAAATGGGACAAAGATATTACCGCACGATATATTTAGTTTTCTCAATCCAAGAATGATCGCGATTTGGTTTATGGATGATGGTTCTAATACCAAGGAAAGTTTTACATTGAGCACTCATAGTTTTTCTAAAGTAGACCATGAGCAAATAGTAGAATTTCTGAGAAAATCATTAAAAATCAACGCGACAATTGTAAAGGATCGAACAAAGCTTAAGATAAGTATTGGAAGATATGATTTCCAGAAATTTATTGCTATTGTTGAGCCTCATATAATCCCTTCAATGATTTATAAGATTGCTAATCCCCGTAACGACTTGCTTGTTCACAGTTAAATGAACGGCAGAGTGTCCGTATAAGCGGATGCTAACACGTCAGTCCCGACATTGGAAAAATCGGGAAAGGTATAGTCTGTCCTGTCAGTAATGACAGATTAATTAATGTCAGACCGTGAAGAAGTTGAATAGATCGACTTTTTCACAATCTGAACCACTTCGAGTTTTTCGTCTATAAACAAATAATTAGATAGAAAGTCTGCCTCGCTCTGAAAAGGGTTATGGCGGATGAATCAATCACATCACGGCGGTCAAAACTAGGGTCTAGCCAATAGGGTTTAGGGTCTAGGTTGATTAAGCTGACTTATATCGGTGAATTCCAATCAGCTTTTAGCTTTTAGCTTTTAGCTGTTAGCTTATAGCTTTTAGTTAAAAGAAAGAGGAGAATACCGAGGGAAGAGCAGAAACTATTAACAAGTAACAAATAACCCTAACTGGAATTTCTAGTTATAGTTAAGGGTTAACATTTAAAAGTTTTTAGCACGCCCGTAGAGACTAAACGTTAGCAGTCCCTCACATGCGATCATGTAAGGGATGAAGTTATAGTCCAATGCACTTAGTAATAAGTGGTATCATGCGTGAGACAGGTTGGTCTCCTATCTACTGCAGGCGTTGATTCTTGAGGGGAGTCGCGAATAGTACGAGAGGACCTTTGTGAACGAACCTCTGGTCTGCCTGCTGTCCTGCCAAGGGCACCGCAGGGTAGCTAAGTTCGGAAGGGATAACCTCTGAAAGCATCTAAGAGGGAAGCCCACCCCAAGATTAGGAATCATTGAGATTCGTGAGAGATGATCACGTTGATAGGCGCTAGGTGTAAGCACAGTAATGTGTTGAGCCGAGGCGTACTAATAAATCAATCTCATCGGGAAATTTGAAAATCGCGGATTTTGCTCTCTTTTTTGCAATTGTTTACCTTTAGGATTTTCTTTGAATGTTTTGTGTTGGTGATTAAACGCCGTGGGTACACCCGATCCCATTCCGAACTCGGAAGTTAAGCACGGTAGTGGCGATGGTACTCTAAAAGGGGAGAGTAGCTAGTCGCCAACACAAAGCATTCAAAAAAAAAAGAGAGATCGCACGGATTCTCTCTTTTTTGCTATAATCTCTTTTATGGAGAAATTAGAGTGGTCAGTTAAAAGAAAACTAATTTATCTTTCAGGGTTGTTTCTATTTTTGTTTGTCGTGATTTTTTCTTTTTATTTTATTTTTTCCTACCAAAAACCAACTTGTTTTGATGGCCGGCAAAACCAGGGAGAAATCGGAATTGATTGTGGCGGGCCTTGCTCGCGTCTATGTCCTTTTGAGGTTAGAAATCCGATTATACATTGGAGCCGGTCTTTTGAAGTCTCTCCGGGAATTTACAGCTCCGTTGCTTTTATTGAAAATCCAAACATTAATGCTTCAGCAGAATCCGCGTCTTATGTTTTTAAGATAAGAGATGGACTCGGCAATGTTTTAGCGGAACGCAGTGGCGTTGTCTTAATACCAAATACTAGGACGATTGTTGTATTTGAGCCGAACTTTGAAATTAGTGGCGAAGTTTCTCGGACAGACTTTGAATTTACAAGCGAAATCATCTGGCATAAGGACGAGACTCGACCCTCGGAAATTCTTGTTGGTAGAAATTTTTTATCAAGGGAAGAGAGTGCACCGCGACTTGAAGCCCAAATTGAAAACCGCTCTATTTTTGACATCGATCGGCTGGAAGTTGTGGCCTTAATATTTGATGGCAATAAAAACGCCATCGGCGCCTCAAGAACTTTTTTGAACGATTTTAAAAAAGATAGCCAGGAGACTTTGATATTCACTTGGCCGAAACCTTTTGAGGTCCAGGAATTTGTATGCGAAAACCCGGTTGATCTGATGCTTGTTTTTGACCGTTCTGGCAGTATGGTCTTTGATAATTGGGACTTGGAGAATCCGGAACCCTTGAATTCTGCTAAGCGCGCGGCTTCAGGTTTTTTGGAAAAGCTGTTTTCTAATGTCAGAGGTGGCTTGGTGTCTTTCGCGACGGAGGCAACTTTAGACATTCCATTGACCGGAGATATCGCAAAAACTATGGAATCGGTTGCCAAAATATCAGTGCTAGCCGAAACTCCAGCTGAGGTTTGGACACAGGAAACCAATATCACTCACGGCCTTAACCTAGCGTTTCAAGAGATCTCTTCAAATTCTTCCGCTTCTTCCGAGAAGGTTATAATTTTATTTACTGATGGTGTGCCGACTCATCCTAAGACTATCGACCGCGCTGATTTTCCGATGGTATCTGCTCTAGAATTGTCCAAAAGAATAAAATCTGAAAACATAACTATTTTTTCAATTGGTCTCGGTGAAGAACAGATAGATGAAGAATTTCTCGCTTCTCTTGCCACGAGCCCGTCACATTATTTTGGCGCTTCTAAATCGGCCGACCTATTTCCGATTTTCAGTTCTCTAGCCGAAACAATTTGTCGCGAAGCTCCGACTGCGGTTGAGATTATTACTAAAGAAATCTGACGATTAAAAGATTTTAAACTATGGGGGAATTAAGACCTATCGTACTGAAGGCCAGATCGTTTTTCGATATTGACTGGCTGTTATTATCGTCTGCTCTGTTAATCTCCGGCGCTGGTCTAGTTACAATGCATTCGTTTGTTGAAGAAAGCCCGTTCTTTAATCGGCAGATAATATGGCTTTCTATTTCTCTGATAGTTTTTTTCGCCTTCAGTCTTTTTGATTGGCGTTTTTTAAGAAGAAGTAGCGTTACCATATTGATATTTTTGATTTCTTTTTTAACTCTTTTTCTTCTTTTTTTTCTTGGTTCTACTGTTAAGGGTGCCGAGCGCTGGATTAACTTCGGAATTTTTTCTTTTCAACCAACCGATCCAGCAAAAATCGCACTGATCATACTTCTGGCCAAATATTTTTCTAAAAGGCACATTGAAATCGCTCACCTCAAGCATGTTTTAGTTTCTGGCTTTTACGCTTTTGTTTTGTTCCTGATGATTTTTTTACAGCCAGATTTTGGTTCGTCAATCATTATTTTTTTCATTTGGTTCGGAATGGTAATGGTTTCTGGTATTTCAAAAAAACACGTTCTGGCAGTACTTTTAGCCGCTTTTTTGTCACTAACTTTTCTGTGGTTTTTTGTTTTGGCTGACTATCAAAAACAACGCCTAATGACTTTTGTTAACCCACTAGCTGATATACAGGGCGCCGGCTACCACTCACTTCAGTCAATGATCGCTGTCGGTTCCGGTCAGTTTTTTGGCAAAGGAATTGGCTTTGGCACGCAGTCTAGGTTGAGATTTTTACCGGAATATCAGACCGATTTTATTTTTGCCGCTTTTGCTGAAGAGTGGGGTTTTTTTGGGGTTCTTATTCTACTTGGCCTTTTTGTTGTTTTTTTCTGGCGTTTGATTGTAAATTCAATTTATGGTTCGTCAAATTTTGAGATTTTGTTTGCCGCCGGTCTTTCTTTTTGGATAATAAGCCACTTTACTGTCCATGTCGGAATGAATATAGGAATTTTGCCAATCACCGGCATCACTTTGCCGTTTATGAGTTATGGCGGATCCCACTTACTCGCAGAATTTGCTGCGCTGGGAATCTTAATGGGCATGCGCAAATACAGGAGCGCTTTTCATAAGGACGAAAAAGAGGAAAAAATTTTAGTCTAAAGAGTTCAGAAGGATCGGAAGATAATGTATCCGGTCAAGAAAAAAGCCACAATGATTATTAAAATGAGAATTCTGTTGGCTGATTTTTCGTTTCTAGCCAACTTCTTTTTTATGAGCCAATTAGCCATTTCACTGGCAGCTCTCCTCACTCTGTTTGTTTCGTCTATCGTCTCTTCTTCCTCTAAAAATTCAACTTCGTTTTCTTCTGGGTTCATTTTGAGTTTTTTAAATTTTGTATAAACTTGAGGTTAATTCTACCATATTTTCCAATCTAAACTCGTCAAGAATCTTATTTTTTAATTCGGCCCCCAATTTTTGCCAATCACCTTTTTCTGATAACAAGTCTTGCAGAGTTTTTGTCAAATCTTCTTTTTCTCCGGGTGTGAAAAGTAGACCGTTTTTACCACTCTCAATTATTTCAGGGATCCCACCAACTTCCGAAGCAAGAGTTGGCAATCCGGCCAAACCGGCTTCTAGAATTACGTAAGGTAAACCTTCAGTTCTCGATGGTAGGACAAAAATATCAAAGGCCTTTAAGTACCTTTGCGCGTTTTCCACGTAGCCCAACAAAAAAACCTTACTCTTCAGATTGTTTTTTTCTATTATCTTTTCTAATTTCTTTCTTTCTTCACCTTTGCCGCAAACGATTAAGATAGCGCTTTCAAATTGGTTGGAAATTTTAGAGAAGGCCTCGATCAGCAAATCCACCCCTTTGTTTTTGTGAAGCTCGGAAATCGCGCCGATCCATAACCTGTCTTTTAACTGGGGCAAAAGCTTTTTTCGCGCTTCATCTTTTTCAAAAAACTCAATTGGCCGGATGCCGTTATAAATTAAGCGAATCTTCTTTTTTGTCCCCGGCCAATTCATATCGTTTACGGTTTTTTTTGAAACAGCGATTGTTTTGTTGGTCATAAGAACTGTCAGCCATTGAAGAAATTTCCAAAGGAATTTTTGCCAGAAAAACTTACTGTCGTTGAAAGCCCAGCCGTGAGCAGTGAAGATAGGCTTTAGGCGATAGGCTCTAGGCTTTAGGAAATTATAAAACCAAGCTGCTAGCGCTCCAAGAAGGCCAATTTTGGAGCTGTTGAGGTGGATAATATTTGGTTTTTCTTTTTTATAAATTCGGATAAGCTCAAAAAAAAGAATAAAATCTTTGAGAGGGTTTATGTTCCTCTGAGAATTTTTTAATCGGATTGTTCGAATACTCTTTTCGGCCAATTTCTTTCCTAAAATGTCACCTTCACCGAAAGCGACGACGGTTTCAAAATCTTCTTTTGGCAAATTGGTCGCCAAGTCAAAAACATAGCGTTGCGCTCCTCCAAAATTACCCTTTGTAATTACGTACAAAATCCTCTTTTTTTGCCCTTTCCCCATTAGAGGTCTATCTTATTGGAACTTTGAGTTTTTGACAAGCTTCTAATATGCTGATACTTTAATCTTAGATTTGTCGCTCAGAAACTTCAGCCAGAGGAGTGCGAAATGCATGGAAGAAGGGGCAGAAAAAATGTTCAGGCCAAACACCGCCAGCGGGCATCGAGGTTTGTCAGAGATTGTCGGGAGAAGCTCGGCATATCTCAACGCGAATTCGGTCTGATTTGCGGTGTGACCTCACAGACCGTGGGCAATTGGGAGACGGGGCGCAGTGCAATGCCTTTGGATCTCATCTTCCTGCTGAAAGCTTACGTCGCTCGCCGGGAGATCGGATGGGTTGAGTTGTTCTTCTTTGGCATAGAATTTCCTGAAAAACCCAAGAGGGTGGTGAGGAAGAAGGATACGAAGAGTCATCAGGCCGGCAGGATTAGGACGAAAGCGGGACGAAGAGCAGGAAGAGCGGAACGACCCTGACAAAACAAAACCCCCAACAGGGGGTTTTACATTTTAAGCCAGTTTCTATAGTATAATTTTCTAATATGACTTTTTCGGGTAAAAAAGAAGCGTTTTTTCTGTTTTTTGGGGACTTACTAGTCTTTTTGGCTTCTCTTTGGCTAACTTTGTTTTTTAGATATCAGGAAATTCCCGGAAAGGAAGAATTTGTTAACCACCTAAAACCATTTTCGATACTTTTTGCGGTTTGGTTTTTAGTGTTTTTTATCGCCGGACTTTATGAAAAACACACACTGATTTTTCAAAGTAAGCTACCAAACACCCTTCTGCATACTCAACTGGCAAATATTGTTATCGCTATCACTTTCTTTTATTTCATTCCCTTTTTTGGCATAACCCCAAAGACTAATCTCTTCATCTATCTCGCTATTTCTTTCATCCTGATTTTGTTTTGGAGAGTCAAAGGTCAAAAATTTTTCTATACCTCCAAGAGGCAAAATGCCATGCTAGTTGGCCACGGTGAAGAGATGAAAGAGTTGAAAGAAGAGGTTAATAATAACGAACGTTACGGAATAAAATTTATTTCCTCTGTTGATTTAGAAGAAATCGATGGCTTGGATTTTAAAGAAGAAGTGCTCAAGACTGTCTATTCCGAAGAAGTATCAGTTATCGCTATAGATTTGAGAAGTGAAAAGGTCGAGTCAGTTTTGTCTAATTTTTACAACCTCATATTTTCCAAGGTTAAATTTGTTGATATGCACAAAGTTTACGAAGATATTTTTGACCGAGTTCCGATGTCGGTTTTGAAATACAACTGGTTTTTGGAAAATATCTCTACTGTCCACAATCCGACCTTTGATTTTGTAAAAAGAGTCACTGACATATTTGCCGCTTTGGTTTTAGGATTAGTTTCTTTTGTCTTTTACCCAATTGTCTTTTTAGCTGTAAAACTTGATGATGGTGGGCCGGTGTTTTTTGCCCAAAATAGAGTTGGTCAGAACAATAAGATTTTTAAAATTTTAAAATTTCGGTCCATGACTGTTGATGAGCCGAAAAAAATAACCAAAGTTGGTAGTTTTTTGCGCCGGACCAGAATAGACGAATTGCCCCAGCTCTGGAGTGTATTGAAAGGGGATTTGTCCCTAATTGGACCTCGACCGGAGATTCCTGAAATCGCTGAACTTTATGAGAAAAAAGTGCCCTATTATAATGTTCGCCATCTTATAAAACCCGGACTTTCCGGTTGGGCGCAACTTTACCATCAAAATCCGCCGAAATTTAATGCTGATTTTGATGAAACTAAGACCAAGCTTTCTTATGATTTGTATTACATTAAAAATCGGTCTTTGATGCTTGATTTAAAAATTGCTTTAAAAACTCTGAAGGCGCTTTTTATGACAAGTGGAATTTAATTTTTTGAAAATAGAAAATGGAAATAAACAAAAAAGTGGTAGTAACCGGAGGCGCGGGATTTATTGGAACTAATCTGGTTAAAAGACTCTTGTCCTCTGGTTTTAAAGTTGTAGTTTTAGACAACTACGCCGGCGGTAAAAAAAAAGAACGTTTTCAGTCAGGCGCAGAATATGTTGAGGGTGATATTCGTGATGAAAAAATTTTATCTGAGGTTTTTAAAGGTGCCAATGGAGTTTTTCATCTCGCGGCTTTGCCAAGGGTCGCTGATTCTGTAGAAAAACCGAAAGAAACTCACGATGTCAATGTGAATGGAACTCTTGCGGTTTTATTGTCAGCTAAAAAAGCCGGAATTAAAAGGGTTGTTTTTGCTTCTTCCAGTGCCACTTATGGTCAGCTATCAGAAGATAAATATCCGGTCAAAGAAGACAATATAGTAAAATCCCCGATTTCTCCTTATGGGTTGCATAAATTGGTAGGTGAACATTATTGTAAAATTTTTTCTAGGGAATTTGGTTTAGAAACAGTTTCCCTGATCTATTTTAATGTTTATGGTGAATATGCTGATCCGGATGGGGCTTACGCTTTGGTTATCGGACGTTTTTTAAAACAAAAGCAAGAAGGCAAGCCAATGACAATTTGTGGCGATGGCGAGTATTATCGAGATTATGTTCATGTTGAGGATGTTGCTAAAGCTAATATTTTGGCGATGGAAAGTAAAATGGTTGGAGGTGGAGAGACTATAAACATTGGTAGCGGTCAGGTTTTTTCCGTAAAACAAATTGCTAAAATAATTGGCGGAGACTGCGTTTACGTTCCTCCAAGACCGGGAGATGTGCTTTACACTTGCGCTGATATTTCAAAAGCCAAAAGTGTTCTAAAATGGGAGCCGAAAATTATGCTTGCGGATGGAATAGAAAGTCTTAAAAAAACATATTTGTAAGACCGTATTTTTTAATGTATAATCGCCGAACAAGTTTTTATTTTTTTGTTTTTTTCAAAAATGTTTTCAAGCAATAAATATATTATTTTTTCTGTTTTACTGCTTTTTTTGTCAACTGGACTAGCGTTTTTTATTGTTCGTACAGAAGGTGAAAACTCTAGATTCGCTTTTCGTTTCGGGCTTGATTTGAAAGGTGGCAGTCATCTGGTTTATGACGCTGATGTTTCTGGTCTGGGAGACGGAAGGAGTGTGGATGATGCCATGTCGTCTTTGAGAGAAGTGATTGAAAGGCGAGTAAATATTTTTGGAGTTTCAGAGCCAATCGTTCAGATTGAGAGGGGCGGTTTAGCAGGAGAAGAAAATCGACTTATTGTTGAATTACCTGGGATAACTGATCTCAAAGAAGCCGTTCAACTTATCGGAAAGACTCCGCTTCTGGAGTTCAAATTGATGTCGGATGAATCTTCCGTCGAGCCAGATTCCGAAGGAGAAATTTTAATGAACCTCGAAGAAATTTTTGTTGATACTGGCTTGACCGGCAGAATGCTTGATAGGGCACGATTGGAATTTGACCAAACAACCAGAGAACCAATAGTATTAATCTCTTTTAATTCCGAGGGGCGGGCTTTATTTGCTGAAATTACAAGAAACAACATTGGCAAACCACTTGCTATTTTTCTAGATGGCGCACCGATATCCATACCTATTGTCAGGGAAGAAATAAGAGACGGGAACGCCCAGATTTCCGGCAATTTTAGTCCGCAAGAGGGTAGAGACTTAGTGCGTGATTTGAATTTCGGCGCATTACCCGTGCCGATTGAATTAATTTCAACCCAAAGCATCGGTGCTTCTTTGGGTGAGAAAATATTGGATGAAGGAGTTAGAGCGGGGGTCTTTGGTTTTGCTTTAGTTGTTTTATTTATGATTGCCTGGTACCGATTGCCCGGATTTTTGGCCTCACTTTCTCTTGTGGCCTACGTCATTTTAATGCTGGCTTTATTTAAACTTATTCCGGTAACCTTAACCGCTGCTGGAATTGCCGGATTTATTTTATCAATCGGAATGGCGATAGACGCAAATGTTCTTATTTTTGAGAGAATGAAAGAGGAATTAAGGTCAGGTAAAAAAAGAGAGCAGGCAATCAAGGACGGTTTCTCCAGGGCATGGCTTTCGATAAGGGACAGCAACGTCTCCAGCTTAATTACTGCTGTTATTCTTTTCTTTATTGCCACCTCGCTCGTCAAGGGCTTTGCTCTGATTTTTGGTCTCGGTGTTTTGGTTAGTATGCTTTCGGCGATTTCCATTACTAGAACTTTTCTTCTGGCAGTAGCGACTGAAAATCCTAGAACTGATTTTTTATTCGGTAGCGGAACAAAAAAATCTAAATAATTATGATTGTCATCAAATACAAAAAAATATTTTTGGCGGTTTCCGGTCTTTTAGTCGTTCTGTCTTTGTTTTTGGTTTTGTTTGTTGGTTTAAATATTGGTATTGATTTTCGTGGCGGGTCAATTTTGGAAGTCCGGTATCAAGATGATTCACCCTCTCTTGAAGAATTGAGGGTGGCTGTTGCCTCTGCTGAAAGCATAGAGAGTTTTAGTTTGCGAGATTCGGATGAAGGAAGGTTTATCCTAAGGACAGATTTTATTTCCGATGACCAGAAAAAGGAAATACTTTCAGCAATGACTTTTGGTGACAATTTTGAGCCGTTGGAAGAACGATTTAGCGCTGTCGGTCCGCTTATTGGTGACGAATTAAAACAGAAGGCCTGGGTCGCTATCGCTGTTGCCATTGTGGCTATTATTCTTTTTATCGCTTTTGCATTCAGGAAAGTTTCTGTCGGCCTACCTATTCAAGGCGGGGTGTCTTCTTGGAAATACGGCTTTGCGGCTACCATTGCCTTGGCTCATGACATTATAATTCCACTTGGGATTTTTTCTCTTCTCGGTCTCTTTATGGGGGCGGAGGTTGATGTGCTTTTTGTGATGGCGCTTCTCGCTATTCTCGGTTTTTCAGTTAACGATACCATTGTGGTCTTTGATAGGATTCGCGAAAATTTGCGACTTAATCAAGAAAACAATCTTAAGGAAGATTTTTCTTTGACCGCCGGTAAGAGTTTGAACCAAACTTATGTTCGGTCTATCAACACCTCCCTAACTACTTTATTGGTGCTTTTAGCCTTGTTCTTTTTAGGCGGGGAAGTAACCAAAAATTTCACTTTAGTTCTGATTGCCGGCGTTATTGTCGGAACTTACTCCTCTATCTTTCTGGCCTCCCCGCTTCTAATTCTGATGGGGAATTTGAAGAAGGGAGGTTAACTTCTAACCTACGCCAACCCTGCCTTGGCATTATATTTCGTTATTAATCTTGCTAGTTTTTTTGTCTTGACACCAATTTTCTATCGTCTATACTACTACCACCTCTTAAAGTAGAGGTGTGTTCTTTGAAATGTCAAAATAGAATGTATTCAAAAAATAAGTGCAAGTTAAATAAAATTCCAAAAAATTAGCTAGGAAATCAAATTAGAATTATAGATTAGAGATTATAAATTCCGCGCCAAGCGCGGTGGTATTATCTTTTGTTTTGTTCCGTTCTAAAAGATTTGTTAAACAAATCTTAATTAAGAGTTTGATCCTAGCTCAGGATGAACGCTGGCGGCGTGGATAAGGCATGCAAGTCGAGTGGGTTTAGACCCACGGCAGACGAGGTAGTAACACGTAGGTACGTACCCCAGAGTCGGGCATAATTCGCCGAAAGGTGAGCTAATTCCCGATGGCGTGGAAACACTAAAAGAGCAATCTGCTCTGGGAACGGCCTGCGGGCTATCAGCTAGTTGGTAGGGTAATGGCCTACCAAGGCTTTGACGGCTAGGGGAGCTGAGAGGCTGACCCCCACCGATGGTACTGAGACACGGACCATACTCCTACGGGAGGCCGCAGTCGAGAATCTTCCGCAATGGGCGAAAGCCTGACGGAGCGACGCCGCGTGGTTGATGAAGTCCCTTTGGGACGTAAAAACCTTTTATCGGGGAGAAAGTTTATTGATAGTACCCGAAGAATAAGGGGCCTCTAAACTCGTGCCAGCAGAGGCGGTAATACGAGTGCCCCAAGCGTTATCCGGAATTACTGGGCGTAAAGGGTGTGTAGGCGGTTCTATTAGTCCCCTGTTAAATTCCTCGGCTTAACCGAGGGCCCGCGGGGGAAACGGTAGAACTGGAGGATGTGAGAGGTCTATGGAACTCATGGTGTAGGGGTGAAATCCGTTGATATCATGGGGAACACCAAAAGCGAAGGCAATAGACTGGCGCATTCCTGACGCTGAGACACGAAAGCGTGGGTAGCGAACGGGATTAGATACCCCGGTAGTCCACGCCCTAAACGATCTTGACTAGCTTTTCGGAGTATCGACCCTCTGAGAGGCGAAGCTAACGCGTTAAGTCAAGCGCCTGGGTAGTACGAGCGCAAGCTTAAAACTCAAAGGAATAGACGGGGACTTGCACAAGCAGTGGATTATGTGGTTTAATTCGATGGTAAACGAAGAACCTTACCCAGGTTTGAAACCCTAATGAATCCAGTTGGAAACAGCTGGAGTCCGCAAGGACATTAGGGCAGGTGCTGCATGGCCGTCGTCAGTTCGTGGTTTGAGCTGTTCCCTTAAGTGGGGTAACGAACGCAACCCTCGTCGTCTGTTACAAGTGTCAGACGAGACCGCCCACCACTAAGCTCGGAGAGCTAAGTGGAAATTCAAAGTATCAAAATCTAAACTCTAAACAATCTCAAAATCCTAATTTTAAAATTTAAAACGGATTTCGTTTAAGATTTATAAATTTGGTTATTGGAATTTATTTAGAATTTAGGATTTAGAAATTAGAATTTCCAAACTAACTCTGTTAGTTTGGTGGTGGGAGGAAGGCGAGGATGACGCCAGGTCAGCATGGTCCTTTGACGCCTGGGGCTACACACATAATACAATGGCGGCTACAGAAGGTCGCGACGGAGTAATCCTGAGCCAACCCTTTAAAAGCCGCCCCAGTTCGGATTGGGGGCTGCAACTCGACCCCATGAAGTTGGAATTGCTAGTAATCGCGGGTCAGCTATACCGCGGTGAATACGTTCTCAAGTCTTGTACTCGGGTCGCCATGCGATTGAGTACGCTAGTTGGTGCCCCGTCCTTCGTTTAAACTACGGAGGGCGTGGAAATCCAACCAAAGCAATTTATAGTGCTTTGAAGCGAAATACTAGTTCTTACTCTGTGAAGAGTTTGAGTGAAGGAGTAAAGTAGCAGTTTATAGCTTGAATGTCAGTTATGGCATAAAACGAAGGTCATCCTGCGAGTACATGGAGAAACCTTCTATAAAAAATCGTTTTATGTATCGTGGCATCGAGATGTAAACAAAATGTGTATTCGGTTACCGTGGGAGATCTTGCATTTTCCTCGTTGTGTTATACACACCGAGAAGTTGTACTAGTAATGGTACAATGATGATATGCAAGAAGTCAGCAGAGTTCGTAGTACCACTCGGAAAGATGCTCGGTTTAACCCCAAGCTAGAACTTCCGATTGGGAAGGAACAAATTCAAAGGAAAAAGTTAGATCCTCAATATGTCGCAGGATTTATTGATGGAGAAGGATCTTTTTCGATTAGTATCGGTAAGCACAAGACACTGCGCCGAGGTTTTGAGATCAGACCGGAATTTGAAATAGAATTGCGGAAAGATGATCAAGAAATCCTGGAACGCATACTTGTGACTATCGGAATCGGGAGAATTTATGATTGCTCTTATGAGCGATATGGATGGTATCCGCATGCCAAGTATAAAATTACCAGCATCTGGGACCTGAAAGAGTATTTATTCCCGTTTCTTGATAAGTATCCATTACAGGCGAAAAAGAAAAAATCCTATCTTATTTTTAGAAAAATAGTTCTTATGGTTTGCGCCAAAGAACATTTATCTGATGATGGATTTAACAAAATTGTTTCCCTACGCAATGATTTGCGCTCATTAGGGAAGAAAGCTAAAACTTATCATGGCAAGGTAAGTGAATTCGATAAAAAAATCGGATAAGCAACCTTTGGAAAACGCGAGGGTGCGGGAAAACCGCTTGCCCCGTGTTGAAGAGAATTATAATGGTGACATTATAACACATCAAATACCGCCCGTCAACTCAAGGGAGTTGGGAATACCCGAAGCGTCACTTTTGTGGCATCACGGTAAGCTCAATAACAGGGAGTAAGTCGTAACAAGGCACGGGTAGCGGAAGCTGCTCGTGGAATATTTCAAATTGAACAACCCTCACTTCGGTGGGGGCTACAGTCGATATTGTACATCTCGATCGAGTGTACAATGGTTTTCAAAACCTAAATTGGATGACAGGTGTAGAAAGATACACAACAAAGACCCTAAATTATTTTACTTTGTAAAATGATCGGGCTAGAACGGAACAAAACAAAGGATAATAAACAAAAAGCAGTCCAGACTTGGATTGCTTTTTGTTTTTAAATGTGTTAGTATGAAAAAGGATTAGCGCTTGTTGTAAGTGCTATGTGTGAAAGGACTCTTCGCAACAAAGAAGGAGGTCATGATGGCCACAATCAGGTGGGATAAGGTGAGAGAAATGAGGAATCTCATCAAGACCGAAGCTGGTCAGGTGGCTTTGACTGAAAGTCACCTCGGTGGTGTTGATGTGGAAAGCGAGGAAAAGGAGGAGTGGCCCCACCTCGCCCTCTACTGTTCGACCCACAAAACGCTTCTCCAGGTGGATCCTTACACCGGAGAACAGGTCTGCACAGAGTGCAGCCCTCGGTACTGGGCTTGACCTGTTGTGTCTCGCTCACGCCTCCGTCTAGACGGGGGCGTTTTCATTTGACTTATTTTGTTAATTGTTGTATCCTATTAGAAGATTCCCAGCCAATGACGGCAGGAATAAAGAAGAAAGGAGCTCTTCGTGGGAAAAATCAAGCGTCTAATTCGAAACGTTCTTCTTCTCACTGTCTTCTATATTTTCTTCGGGGCTTTGACTGTGGTGATCATCGTTGATGACGCCCGAAAGCCCGTCGTCTATGTTTCCGTCCCCACCGGCAAGATCGTGCAGGTGGAGATCAACGGCAAGAAAGTGCCGTTGGAGGCAATTGAGGGAAGGCGTCGGTACCATCGGGTCTGGGTTGGACCTGAATGGGGGAAGTGAATTCATATATGAGCCCCGCGCGCTTGCGCGCGGGGCTCTCTTGTTTTTGAGAGTTTTTTTTGTTAATTTTTATGGGTATTTTGGGTTTAGGTTTGTCTCGCGTGGTAGAAATCTTGAAAAGCAAATATTGCGCGCGTGTAGCTGTCTTGGTAGGCCCAGAGATTAAACGTACGCAGGGTGTTAGAATCTTGAAAAGCAAATATTGCGCGCGTGTAGCTCAGGCTTGCCCGCCTATCAATTTTGACATCAATAAATATATTTTTAATTTCTAGAGTGCGCGTGTAGCTCAGTTGGTAGAGCATTCGACTGATACTCGAAAGGTCCCAGGTTCGATCCCTGGCACGCGCACTTTGGACGGTAAATAAAGTATTTAAAAATTGATGGGCGGGTGAAGGTAGAGCATTCGACTGATACTCGAAAGGTCCCAGGTTCGATCCCTGGCACGCGCATTGGTTTTGATTGGGCATGTTCCACATCAGCTTTACCAGTCTTTTTCGTTGCAAAAAATTCTTTAATGGCAAAGTAAGTGTGTGGGCAAGTGGCGGAATTGGCAGACGCGCACGGTTCAGGGCCGTGTTGGAGCAATCCAGTGGGGGTTCAACTCCCCCCTTGCCCATTCGGTAAAAAAGTAAGTTTTTATTTAGTTCGGGCTGTAGGATAGTGGTAGTCCACACGCTTCGGGTGCGTGAAGTCCGGGTTCGATTCTCGGCAGCCCGACTTTTTCGAAAATTTAATAAACATCGGACATCAGACGTCCGAAAATTAGACCTTTCTCTAAATATAAATATAAGGACATCGCAAGTCCTTAATATTATTAATTATGGTATAATAGGTAAATTGTGAATTGAGCAATAGAATATGGAGTTTTACCACGTACTAAATAGAGGGGTAGACAAGAGAAATATTTTTCTTGATAACAAGGATTATCTCCGTTTTATTCACGATTTATTTGAGTTTAACGATCAGAATTGGGTTAACAACTCTCTTTATCGTTTCTCCAAAATTAAGGACATCGCAAGTCCTTATATTGAAAAAACTCGGCAGAAGCGAAAACTGTTGGTAAATCTTAACGCTTTCTGTTTGATGCCCAACCATTATCATTTATTGATTTCATCCAAAATAGATTACGGTATTTCCAAATTTATGAAGAAAGTAAATATGGGATATGCTAAATATTTCAATGAAAAATATGAGAGAAAGGGGGCTTTATTTGAATCAAGATATAAAAGAGTTTTAGTAGAAAACGACGCGCATTTCATTCACTTACCTTATTACATTCATTTAAACCCTCTTGATTTAACCGCGCCGGAGTGGAGAGAGGGGAAGTTGAAAGATTATAGGCAGGCAATAAATTTTCTAGGTTCTTATCGTTGGTCGAGTCATTTAGACTATCTTGGAGAGAAAAATTTTCCATCTGTTACCCAACGTGATTTCATGTTAGATTTTTTCGGCGGAACTGATGGCTATAGAAAAGGTATACGAAACTGGCTTAAAGATATAAGTGTGGAAAATTTTCAAGAGGTTGCTTTAGATTTAGAATAATAAGGACTTGCGATGTCCTTATATTAGTTAGATGATGAATTATAAAGAATATTTTAAAGGTAAAAAAATTACGGTGATTGGACTGGGGATTCTTGGCAGAGGAGTCGGTGATATTAAATTTTTGGCTGAACATGGAGCGGTTTTAACCGTTACCGATTTGAAAACCAAAGAAGATCTTGTTTCTTCTTTGGAACAACTTAAAGAATATGACATAACGTATTCTTTGGGCGGTCATAAACTTGATGACTTCAGAAGTAGAGATTTGATTATAAAGGCGGCCGGAGTGCCATTTGACTCGCCTTTTATTGCAGAAGCTGAAAAAAACAACATTCCGGTGAAGATGAGCACCTCGCTTTTTGCCAAATTTTTTCCGGGCACAATTATCGGCGTAACCGGTACAAGAGGAAAGTCGACCGTAACCGCCATGATTTATGAAATATTAAAAGCCGCTGGTAAAAAAGTTTTTTTGGGAGGCAATGTCAAAGGTGTTTCAACTTTAGCACATCTACCCAAGAGTACTCCGGACGAAATTGCGGTTTTAGAATTAGATTCTTGGCAACTCCAAGGGTTTGGTGAAGAAAAAATCTCTCCGCACATCGCGGTTTTTATAACATTTTTTCCGGACCACCTAAATTATTACAAAGGTGACCTAAACGCTTATTTGAAAGATAAGTCGTATATTTTTTCTAACCAAAAAGAAAATGATTTTTTAATTCTTGGTAGTCAATGCGCCGGTCTAATAAAAGACAATTATGAATCAAAAGCTCGGGTTTTAATAGGAGATAGCAAGGATTTGCCGTCAGACTGGAATTTAAAAATTCTAGGTGAGCACAACAGATATAATGCTACTCTGGCCATGTTGACCGTGGAGTCTCTAAATATTGACCGAGCGATTGTAAAATCGGCTTTGGAGTCTTTTTCAGGCGTTCCGGGGCGGTTAGAGTTTATGAAAGAAATTAACGGAATAAAGATATATAATGACACCACATCTACTACTCCAGAAGCTACGATTGCCGCTCTTGAAGCCCTCGGAAATGAAGAGAAAAAAAATATTGTTTTGATCTTCGGGGGCAATGATAAAGGACTAAACCTTACAGGGCTTTTGGATGATTTACCAAGGTTTTGTAAGAAAGTATTTGTTGTCCCGGGTAGTGGCAGTGATCGTTTGCCGACAGAAATTGACGGGCTGGGTTTAGAAAGGGTTAGGGAACTTAAGGAATCTCTAGAAAGGTCTTTTAAGGTTGCTAATTCGGGAGACATCATTCTTTTTAGCCCGGCGTTTACATCATTTGGTCAATTCAAAAATGAGTTTGACCGAGGAGAGAAATTTGTGGATCTGGTTAACCAGCTTTAAGAAGAATTTTCTCAAGTTTTGTTTTCAAGTATACTTTGATTATGAAAATCCATTTCATAGGTATAGGCGGGATTGGTATGTCGGCAATTGCTCAATTTTTTCTATCCGAGGGGCATGAAATTTCTGGTTCTGATTTGGCGCCGTCAAAAGTAACAGACCTCTTAACATCAAAAGGTATAAAAATATTTTTTGGTCACAGCACTGAAAATCTACCAGATGATGCAAAGCTTGCTATCTACACCACGGCAATTGACTCAAAAAATCCAGAGCTTGAAAAAGCAAGACAATTAAATATTAAAACAGTTTCTTATGCCGAAGCTCTGGGAATGATTTCAAGTGGCAAATTTACAATCGCGGTCGCCGGCACTCACGGCAAAACGACAACGACTGCGATGATCGCAAAAGTTATGGTGGACGCTGGTTTGTCGCCGACCGTGATTGCCGGCTCGATCTTGTCGGATTTTGGAAGTAATTTTTTTCTTGGCGCCAGCCAAAATTTTTTAGTTGAGGCCTGCGAATATCGCCGAACCTTTCTTCATTTGAATCCGAATATTTTGGTTATTACAAACATTGAAGCTGATCATCTTGATTACTATACAGATTTGTCAGATATTCAAAACGCCTTTTTGGAACTGGCAAAAAAACTTGCTAAAGACGATTTTTTAATTTGCAACATAAACGACCCGAATTTAGAGCTAATAATAGACAATCCGGAAATTGAATGTAACATCGTTGATTACCATTCACTCAAGGCCGAAATGCCGAGTCTGAAAGTGCCAGGACGGCACAATGAAGAAAATGCCAAAGCGGCTTTGGCGGTCGCGGCGGTTTTTGAGATTTCTGGAGAAGAAGCCAAGAAGTCTCTTGAAAATTTTCAGGGGACTTGGCGGCGTTTAGAGCGGAGGGGCGAAACTGACAAAGGAGCGATTGTTTATGACGATTACGCTCATCATCCAACTGAAATAAGAGCATCGGTGTTGTCGCTTAGAGAGACTTTTCCGGACAAAAAAATCATCGTTGCTTTTCAGCCGCATCTTTACAGTCGGACAAAATTTTTTCTCGAAGAATTTGGAAAAAGTTTCGCTGATGTTGAGGAGGTTATTGTTGCTCCGATTTACGGGGCAAGAGAAGAAATAGACCCTAGCGTTAGTAATGAAAAATTGGCGTTTGAAATCAGAAAACGGGGACAAAAATCTACGGCAATTAACGATTTTGGAGAAATCGCGCAGTATCTGCTGGAAAATTTTGATAATCAATACGTTATTGTTACAATGGGTGCTGGAGATATCTATAAAGTTACTGAAAAAATATCAGCTAAATAAATTTCAAATGAGAACCAAAATAAACTTAATTATCGTTGCCGGTCTTTTGACAGCCATCCTTCCTTTTCTGGGTTTCCCTCAAAAATTCAAAAATCTGCTTTTCCTTTTGTTTGGAGTTCTTGTTTTTATTTCGGCCTATTTAATTGCTAGAAAAAACGCTTTGACCGGCCGGGCTAGCAGAATAGAATTTGAAACACGCGCCCTTGATAATTCGGAAGAGAACATTCAGAATCCTGATCAGGATGAAAATTTTTCAGTTTTGGAAAATGAAAAAAAACAAGAACAGACAACAAATTTTTAAAACAAAATTTTTTTTGGGTTTTGTTCTGCTTGCTTTCGGGCTGGCTTTTTATCTTTTGGCGCCAAAATTGTTTTCAGTCAGTTATCAAAGGGGAGATCTAAATAATTTTATTGAAGAGGCAAAGGTGGGGAAGGCCCTGCTCTTGGCTTCCGAGGATGAAGTTTATCTAAAGACTCCTGTCCCGCTAAAATCTATATATATGACAAGCTGTGTAGCTTCGACACCCTCCTTTAGAAATAATCTTTTGGATTTTTTGGAAACCACCGAGCTTAATTCGGTTATCATAGACATAAAAGATTTTTCTGGAACTCTTTCATTTAAACCCGAAGATCAAAAACTTTTGCATGCTTGGGAAGCGGCTCGTTGCGGGACCTTGGAAATGAAAGATTTTATAAAAGAGCTTCACTCTAAAAATATTTACACCATCGGGCGGATTACGGTTTTCCAAGACCCACACATGGCTAATTTGAGACCGGATTTGGCAGTTCAAAAAAGAAGCGACGGGTCAATCTGGAAAGATTTCAAAGGTTTGTCTTTTACTGATCCCGGGTCTAAAGAAATTTGGGATTATCACATCGATATTTCAAAAGAGGCGAGAAAAATAGGATTTGACGAGCTGAATTTTGATTACATAAGATTTCCTTCAGATGGACCGATGAAAGATATAAAGTTTCCGATAAGTAGCGAGAGGCCGAAGCCGGAAGTCTTGGAAGATTTTTTTGAATATTTGGACGGCGCTTTAAAAGACACCGGAGTTATTTTATCCGCTGATTTATTCGGTATGACGACGACTAACACCGATGACTTAAACATTGGTCAGGTTTTGGAAAGAGCCATGCCTTATTTTGACTACATTGCCCCGATGGTTTACCCGTCCCATTATCCACCCAATTGGAATAATTTTGCCAATCCGAATCACTATCCTTATGAGGTTATAAATATTTCGATGAAAGAAGCTGTTCGGCGTGCCACCTCTGCCACGACTCCGGTAAAGACTAAATACAACAAACCGATAATGAACAAAGTGGCTGAATTTGATTCGGAAAGACAAGCTACAACCACAAGAGAGGTCTTTAGCGGGTTGTATGACAAACCGGTTTATGACGCCAACATTATGCGCCCATGGCTCCAAGATTTTCGTTATGGAGGAGAGTACGGTCCGGATGCAATAAAAGCGCAAATTCAAGCGACTTATGATGCTGGACTCCATTCTTGGATGTTTTGGGACCCGGCTAATCGCTACGAAAGTTTAAGAGAGGTTTTGAAACAGGGACTGCCATAATCCAGACACTACCTTTTTTAACTGCTATAATAATTAGCAGGTTTATGAGTAATCAAGACAACAAAGTAACTTATTTTGCCGAAACTGATGCGCGAGGCAGAAGAGTGCCGTTTGGTATTAAAGCTAAAGATAGAGCTCGGCATATTTATATTATCGGTAAGACCGGAATGGGAAAGTCCACACTTCTTGAGAATTTGGCTATCCAAGATATAAAGAACGGCGAGGGCTTGGCTTTTATTGACCCGCACGGCAAGACCGCCGAGCTGCTCTTGGAATATGTGCCGAAAGAGAGAATTGAGGATGTCGTATATTTCGCGCCTTTTGATATGGACTACCCAATTTCTTTCAATATTATGGAAGATGTTGGGTATGACAAACGACATCTAGTTGTTTCTGGATTGATGTCGGCCTTCAAAAAGATCTGGGTTGACGCTTGGTCCGGCCGTATGGAGTATATCCTTTCAAACACACTTTTTGCTCTTTTGGAATATCCAGGAGCCACACTGCTTGGGGTCAACAGGATGTATGCCGATAAGGAATACAGAAAGAAAGTGGTTGCCAACATCACTGACCCGATTGTCAAATCTTTTTGGGAAGATGAATATGCCAAATACACCGATCGCTACACCCAAGAGGCCACACCGGCTATCCAAAACAAAATTGGCCAATTTACTTCAAACCCTCTCATAAGAAACATCATCGGCCAGCCAAAATCTTCATTTAATCTGCGCGAGATAATGGACCAAAAGAAGATTTTGATTATCAATTTGTCAAAGGGCCGGATGGGGGAGGTAAATGCCCAACTTCTCGGCTCAATGATTGTTACAAAGATATATCTTTCGGCCATGTCTAGAGCTGATGTTCATGAAAGTGTTTTGGAGAGTTTGCCGCAATTTTATCTGTTTGTTGACGAATTCCAGTCTTTTGCTAATGAATCTTTCGCTGATATTTTGTCTGAAGCTAGAAAATATAAATTATCTTTGACCATTGCCCACCAATACATAGAGCAGATGCCAGAAGAGGTGCGGGCGGCTGTTTTTGGCAACGTCGGTACGATGATTGTCTTTCGGATTGGCGCTTTTGATGCGGAGATTTTGGAGAAAGAATTTGCTCCAACTTTCACTATTGAAGATTTGGTCAATTTGGGGTTTGTTCAAATTTATTTAAAGTTGATGATAGATAGTATTACTTCTCAACCATTCTCTGCTACGACTCTTCCACCAATTAAGAAACCACCAGTTTCCAACAAAGATCAAATAATTGAGTTTTCCAGAAAAACATTTGCTGAACCTAGAATAAGTGTTGAGCAGAAAATAGCAGATTGGCACACCCCGTCTACTCCAGAAGAAAATTTAGACAAATCAGTAAGAAGACGAGATGACAACTCTTTTCGGCAAAAACCTGCAAGTTTTAATATGGAAGAAAAAAGGGTGGATAAGATTCCCGATAGCCGACCACCAAAGAGCGTTCCTGATCGCAGAGATTTTAAGGTTTCTTTGAAAAAAATCGCTGACTCAAGTAAGAGAAAAGATAAAGAGTCTGGGCCATCTATGAGCTCAAGAAACGAGCTGAAAGCCGCTTTGGCCGGAATTTTGGCGGAGGAAAAAAAACCAACAATGTCAGAGGGGTTAAATGAAAAAGGCGCGGTCGGTTTTGAACAAGAAAAAAAAGACAGCCAGCATAAAATTAAAATTCCCCAGACTGACAGAGTCGAACACAAACAAAGAAACAGCGCGAAAGAGATTCCGAGGGAAGAGTTGGAAAAAATTTTAGATATTGGACAATAATTTTTATGTTTAAGTGGATATTAATTCTTGCTATTTTTCTGTTGACTGTGTCGGTTTTGGTATATTTCTTACCAAGAGAACGAGACGATGCTCGGGGCGTTAAGATTGTAGAGATTGACGAGTAATACCGATAAATTTTTTAACAGAATGAAAAACAAGATTTTAATTTTTTCCATCGCTTACCACCCGTTTATTGGTGGCGCTGAAGTAGCTGTTCAAGAAATTTGCAAGCGTCTTTCTGGGTTTGATTTCAATATTATTACCTTGAGAATGGACAGGGCTTTGCCGAAGATTGAAAAGATTGAAAACATAACAATTCACCGAATCGGCTTTGCCGCCAAAAAAGAAGGGATTTTTATCAGGTCCTCGGTAAACTGGCCTCTAACAGTGAGCAAATATCTTTTCCCTTTTCTAGCTTTTCTGAAAGCTCGTTCCTTAAATCGCAAGGAAAGATTTGATTTAACTTGGTCAATTATGGCGAACTATGCTGGTTTTGCCGCTCTGTTTTTTAAATGGTTTTATCCGAAAATCCCGTTTCTTCTGACTCTTCAGGAGGGGGATGATTTGGAGTACATAAAAAAAAGGGTTGGGATTTTTATGCCTCTTTTCCGACAGATTTTTCATAAGGCCGACAAAATTCAGGCAATCTCCAACTTCTTGGCAGAGTTTGGAAAATCTATGGGGCACAAAGGTCAGCCGATTGTTATTCCCAACGGTGTCGATATCTCAAATTTTGGCCGTGTAATTTCGGAAGAAGAACTCAAAGAAGCTAGAGAAATTTTAGGTAAACAACCGGGCGATTTTTTTATCATTACTTCTTCACGGTTGGTTAAGAAAAATGCTGTCGATATCGTGATAAAATCTCTAACTTTTTTGCCGAAGAACTACAAGTTTTTCGTTGCCGGCACAGGGCAGGAAAGTGATGAATTAGAGAGGCTTGTTGGAAGTTTGGGTTTGGCACAAAGAGTCAAATTTGGAGGTTTTATTGAGCATAAAAAATTACCCACCTTGCTTAAGACAAGCGATTGTTTTGTGCGACCGTCTCGTTCGGAAGGTATGGGTAATTCTTTTATTGAAGCCATGGCCGCTGGATTGCCGGTAGTCGCTACACCGGTTGGCGGGATTGTGGATTTTTTGGAGGATGGAATAACCGGCCTTTTTTGCAAAGTCGATGATCCTGATGACATTGCAAAACAGGTAAAAAGGTTAATAGAGGATGATAAACTTAGGGAAAATATTGTAAAAAATGCTAGAGAAAATGTCCAAAAAAGCTATGATTGGGACAATATCAGCCAAAGAATGAAGAAAGAGGTATTTAATGATATTCAAGCTTAGAAAATGAAGATTCTTATAACTACAGGAATTTACCCTCCCGAAATAGGTGGCCCGGCAACCTACACTAAGCTCTTGGAGGAAAATTTTAGAAAAATCGGAATTGATGTAGGGGTCCTACCTTTTAGGGTTGTAAGATTTTTACCTAAAGTTATTCGCCACTTTGTCTTTGTTATTCATGTGCTATTAAAATCAGTAAACACAAACATTATTTATGCTCAAGATCCTGTAAGTGTTGGGCTTCCCTCTCTTATCGCTTCAAAGATTATGAGAAAGAAATTTATTATTAGGGTTGCCGGCGATTATGCTTGGGAACAGTCCAGGCAAAGGTATAAAGTGACTGACAGTATTGATAATTTTCAGGACAAAAATTACGGATTTAGAGTTGAATTTATGCGCTCTATCCAAAAATTTGTTGTTAGAAGAGCTGACAAAATAATTACTCCCAGTCTATATTTTTCTAATCTGGTCAGTAAGTGGATGTCAAATAGAAAAATAAAAATAAAAATAGAGACCGTTTACAATGGAATTGATTTTAAAGAACTTCCAAGAGCAGATTCTGGATATCAATATAAACCAAAGACAATAATCTCTGCTGGTAGACTTGTGCCATGGAAAGGTTTTGAAATGTTGATAGGGTCATTAGTGGAACTCCAGGACTGGAAACTTTTTATCGCCGGAGAAGGCCCTGAAGAACTTAATCTTAAAAAAACAGCTGAAAATCTAGAGGTGAAAGACAGGGTTATTTTTTTAGGTAAGCTTGAAAGAGAACACTTGGCTAAATTTATAAAAAATTGTGAAATTTTTGCTTTGAATACTCATTTTGAAAGTTTCTCTTTTCAAGTTGTTGAGTCTATGTATGTTGGGACACCGGTTATCTCCACCTTGACAGGAAGCATCCCTGAAATAATAGAGAGTATGAAGTCTGGGATATTAATAACTCCTGACGACAAACTTGAATTTATTAAATCTGTTGAGAAGCTTTCATCTGATTTTGGATTTAGGGAGAAAATTACCGCTGAAGCTGAAAAAAGGTCTAGAGATTTTTCAATTGAAAATACAGTAGGAAAAACTTTAAATATCATTGAAAATATCTTAGTAAATAAGTGATTTTTTATGGAAATTTTGTCTATCAGTAGAGATAAAAGATTTTTTGAAGACAATAGTGATGTCTTAAAGCGACATATAGGATATGCAAATAATCTTGATAGATTGGATATTATTGTATTTACATTAAAAAATTCAAACTTTCGGGATAAAAAAATATCTTCCAAATTTTGGGTTTATCCCACGAATTCATTTTGTCGCTGGCTTTATCCGATTGATGCTACCAGGATAGGTAGGAGATTGATAAAACCAGACTTGATCACTGCTCAAGATCCGTTCGAGTGTGGTTTAGTTGCTTGGCTGCTCTCAAGATTTTTTGGCTCTGAATTAGAGCTACAAGTTCATACTGACATTGGAAGCCGATATTTCCGAAAAGAATCTTTTATTAATAAATTAAGGTTTTTGATGGCAAAAATTCTTTTACCAAAAGCCAGTAAGATAAGGGTTGTTAACAATAGAATAAAAGATTTTATTAATCTCAAATTTAATATAGAAAACAATAAAATTAACGTTAGACCTATTTTTATTGATACTGAAAATATTCGTAAATCAGAAATTAAAACCGATTTAAGGAAAAAATATCCGCAGTATGAAAAAATTATTTTAATGGCCTCACGTTTATCAAAGGAGAAGAATATTTCTCTGGCAATTTTAGCTTTTAAGGAAGTTATTAAAAATCAGAATAACACAGGTCTTATAATCGTTGGTTCTGGTCCAGAAGAATATAAATTAAAATCTTTTGTCAAAAAATTGAATCTGGAATCTAATATTAAATTTGAACCCTGGACTGATGATCTTGTTTCATACTACAAAACCACTGATTTATTTTTAGTCACTTCTTTTTATGAGGGTTACGGGATGACTATTGCTGAAGCAAAAGCCGCTAATTGCCCGGTAATTTCGAGCGACGTTGGCTCGGCTTGTGATTTGGGAGCTTTTTTATTTTATGATTTCAATCCGAAAATATTATCTGATCTCATATTAGAGAAATTAGGAGGAAAATAATTATATGAAATTGCTGATTATCACACAGAAAGTTGATAGAAACGATTCTATTTTGGGCTTTTTCCATCATTGGCTTGAGGAATTTTCTAAACATTTTGAAAAAATTACAGTCATTTGTCTTTGGAGAGGTGAATATCACTTACCTAATAATGTAAACGTTCTATCTCTTGGTAAAGAAGGCGGAACTTCCAAATTAAAATACTTATACAGATTTTATAAATATATTTGGAATGAAAGGAAAAACTATGATTCTGTTTTTGTCCATATGAACCAAGAGTATATTATTTTGGGAGGTTTATTTTGGAAAATTCTGGGAAAAAAGATTACTATGTGGCGCAACCACTCAAGTGGTAATTTTTTAACTAGATTAGCGATTTATTTTTCTGATAAAGTTTTTTGCACATCTTCCAAATCTTTCACCGCTAAGTTTGATAAAACAGAAATAATGCCCGTTGGTATAGATACAAATTTTTTTAAACCGGATGATTCCATTTCTAGAAAACAAAATACCATTCTTTGTTTAGGTCGGATCGCTCCTATAAAAAAACAGGACTTGTTTATTGAATCACTCGGATTACTTAATCAAAAGGGAGACGAATTTATGGCGTCAATTTACGGCGATCCATTACCAAAAGATGAAAATTACTATTTAAGTTTGAAAAAGAAGGCTCAGGTTTTAGAAATTGAGAATAAAGTTATTTTTTTTCAATCTGTTCCAAACCATACTACGCCAAGTATTTACGCTTCTCATAATATTTTTGTTAATTTGAGTCCAGATGGCTTATATGATAAAACAATGTTTGAAGCAATGTCTGTCGGGACTCTAATCGTTTCTCCGCATTCAAATCTTCGAGGAAAAATTAATCCAGAATTAATTCTTGATAGGGTTGATGCAGAAGATCTTGCAATTACATTGCATAATCTATTACATTTAGATTCTGAGAAAACCAAGCTTATAAGAAATGAACTGCGCGATTATGTTGAGAAAAATCACGACCTAGCTATTCTTGCAAACCGACTAAAAATAGCTATCGGTAATTTATAAATTTATTATATGGCGCTTTTTAATACCAAATCTTTTCTGAGGCAAGAGCAATATCGAGCCATTCAAAACCTGGAAGTTAACGGTGAAATTTTAGATGTCGGAGGTTCTCATACTTCGGGTTATTTAGAGCTAATCAAAGGAAATCATACGGTGGTGGTCGGCAATATTAATGATTCTTATGGAATTGATATTAATTTTGACGCTGAAAAACCCTGGCCTTTTGAGAACGAGCGCTTTGACTGTGTTTTGTTCATTAATCTACTGGAACATTTATTTGAATATAACAACGCTGTTAAGGAATCCTTCAGAGTACTTAAACATAAAGGAAGAGTTGTTGGAGTTGTTCCATTCATGTTTCCAATACACGGTTCTCCAAGCGATCATTTCCGCTTTACCCGCTTTTCTCTTGAACGCATACTAGGAAACGCTGGCTTTCGGGAAATTAAGATAACAGAATTGGGAACCGGCTCTTTTAGTGTCGCTTACCATGTTTTTATTGGTTTTGTCAGATGGAACTGGTTAGCGGGACCACTTATTGCTTTGGCTAGACTTGGCGATAAAATTCTTTCTTTGATAAAAAAAGAAAACAAAATGTCTAAAAAATTTATGACTCTAGGTTATTATTTCGAGGCAGAGAAATGAGCTCTTCAATTAGATTTTCAAACTTCCTAGTCCATTTTCTGTAGCCCATTTTTTCCGTCTCTTGTTCGGTGTGACCTTGTAGTTTTTGATAAAGCTTATCATCATCTAAAAGAGTTTCTATTTTATTCGCCAAATCTTCTGCGTTTCCATTTTTAAATTTAAGACCGGCAAGGCCAGATGCCCAGGCGGAGCCGCTTATTTCAGGTACGATGACCGGAAGTCCCATGGACATTGCTTCAACTATAGTGATTCCTAAGGGCTCTGCCCAGCGGGCCGGATGAACAAATATGTCTGCTTGGCTGTATATCTCTCCAAGCATCTCTCTTTTAATCCAACCGTGAAAATGAATTTGTTCATCCAAACCAGATTTTTCAGCCAATTTTTTTAATTTTTCTAATTCCAATCCATCGCCAACAATATCAAGCTCTATATCTTTTCGGTTTAATCTTTCTAAGGCTTTTATTAACACATCAACCCCTTTGCAAGCTACCAGCCTGCCGACATAAAGTAAGCGCTTTTTTTGATTTTTTTTATCTTTTTGCCCTTTTGTTCTTTTGGTGAATATTCCAGTGTCAATGAATTCTGGAATAACGTGCATGTTTTTCTCACCGAATCCAAAGTCTACACAATGTTCTTTAATTATTGGAGAAGTGCAAGTAAAAGCGTCAATTTTTTTTGCAAAATATCGGTCGATAATTCCACCCATTTTTGTTCTCACTAATGATTTTGTTTTATTTAAAATTCCAGACGCCTTGTCGATTTCAGCGCAGAATTTTGTCCCATGTTCTAAAATTGTATAGGGAAGCACATTCAAATGAATTAAGACTGGTTTTTTATAAAAAAGTTTGTAAAGTCCGGATCCCCAGAGGAATTGTGGTCCGTCTACGTAGAATAGATCTGTTTCTTTATCGTATTTTTTCAAGATTTTAAAGACAAAAAGATTTATAAGAATCCAATGTTTTGGTTTTTTGTTGAAGGGAATAATCTCATACGGATTATAATCTGGTAGTTTATTGTATTTTGAAAAAAGAGTAATGGCTTTTACCCGATGCCCTCTTTCTTGAAGAGTCCGAATACGGAGATCAGTGTTTGAATTGGAGCCACCGCCACTAAGATTAATTTTAGGAGCGATAAAAATGATGTTCATAGAACTTATATAATCTAGAATACATAAAGAAATAGACTTTTACAAACTTATAAAGTGTCTTGTTTCTTTGCAAACATTGATTTATTGTATGTCTTATGCGTTCCGTTATTAGAAGTCACTAAAGTTACGGAAACCAACAGGAGTTAAATATTACATTAAAAGTTAAGTTATGATTTTATTATTAAACAAGTATAAAAACCATTTTTAATGGTTTCCTACTTCTAACGGGATGCGTTTTATTTTTGTTTCTTTTTCGCAGTCAGTTTTCCCTGAGATTGTGACGGTGGCGGACAAACTCCAATCACTTGGGCATGAAACTGTCTACTGGATAGGTAGTTCAGAGCCGACTTCTTTTATTGATGAAAAAGGAGACTCAGGCTTAATGGACAATAATTTTTTGCTTTCACTATCCAATCAAGTTTCGCTTGACGCTGAAGACGTCAGGATGATTGCTGACAAGGAGCCACATATTTTTGATTTTCTACAACGAACGCACCCCAAAAAAGCCTTTCCGGAATTGGAACGTATCTATCATACTTTACTTCTCTGCTCAAAATGGTTGATCCTTGAAAAAAAACCGGACGTAATTGTTTTTCGCATAGTTCCAAATATGCCACCACTTCATTTTATTCTATACAGTCTGGCTCGAGCAAAAGGAATTAAAACTGTCATTTTTTCCGACACTTGGGTTAAAGGGAGAGTCTTGGCTATGAATGATTTTACTCAAGGAACACCCGAACTTAAAGAATTAAAAAATGAAGACAGAGAAATAGAGGTTTCCGATTTGTCAGAAGATTTTCAGGAATATTATAATTTTCAGACTAAGGATTTAAAACGTGGGGTACCAGTCTACATGCCCAGTATTTTGAATAGTTATAATTTGGGTGGACGCGCCAAAGCTGGTTTTCGAGCTTTAAAAAAAGCTTGGGAGATAAAAATACTTGGGAAAATGTGGAAGACCCTACTCTCTCATACTTATAAATGGATTCAAACTCATTCAAGTAGGGAATTGCCCAGAGCTTACAAAAAGCTATCTAAAGTAGCTGATTTTGAAAAGCCGTTTATCTATTTCCCTTTGCATCTCCAACCGGAATTTTCCACCAATCCCTTGGGAGGTTACTTTAGAGATCAGATCTTGGTGCTAGAACTTTTGGTTACTCATTTACCGAAAAATTGGTTTATTTATATAAAAGAACACCCAACGCAGTGGCCAGTTGGTGGTACCAGGCGGGGCTCGTACAGGCCAAAAGATTATTATCGCAAGATGGCTAGGTTTCCAAATGTTAGATTGGTTCCAGTAGATACCGATTCTTTCAAACTCATTCGAAATTCTAAAGCGGTTGCGACTGTAAGTGGGACGGCTGCTTGGGAGTCGACTATGCGCGGCAAACCTTCTTTGGTTTTCGGATATCCTTGGTTTATGCACGCTCCAGGAATTTTTGTTATAAGTAACTCTTCGTCTTGTAAGGATGCAATGAAAAAAATTGAAATGGGGGAAAAGGTAGATGCCAAACAAGTCCTTTCTTACCTGAAGCGGCTAGACGATAACAGTTTCAAGGGATGTTTGGATTTGAGTTATCGAAATAATCCAGAACATTTTACAACTACATTTGAAGTTCAGGCCGAAGGCATGTTAAAAAACATTCTACGCTTGATATGATTTAGGGTTTGGAATTTAAAATTATTATATGAGATTTTTATTTATAGGATTTCCGACAACTGTCTTTCCAGAAATAGTTGATGTTGCCAAGGAACTGAAAAAAAGGGGTCACAAAATAGTCCATTGGGTCCGGGCTTCTGGATTTGCTCCTGATTTGCCGGAAGAAATTAAATCTCTTGTAGAGTTCAGATGGAATTACGAGTGGAGCGATGAGAAAAATCCGTGGGTAATAAACAATATGGAAAAAATCCCACCTCTGGATGCGGAAGATTTGTCTTACTTTGCTCCTTACGAATCAACAATCCTCTATCAATTAAATAGAATATATCCGAATCATAAAGTACCCGAGCTTTATAGAAATTACTACGAATATTTGAGGTGCTGGAAAGGTTTGTTTTTAAATCTTAAACCGGATATCGTGGTTTTTCGCACAATACCTCATGAACCGACAAATACTATTATTTTCCATCTGGCAAAAAAGATGGGAATTAAAACATTAATATTTAACCAGCTTTGGGTAAGTGATCGAATTTTGCCTATGTCAGATTTTGAACAAGGCACTGCCGATCTGCGACAGTATAAAGAATCTATAAGTGGGAATGTTAATTTAGATGAGCTGAGCCCAGATTTACTTGATTATTATCAGTCACAAACATCAAAAACTAAAGATAATACACCTGTTTATATGCCCAATATCATGTCGTCTTACACTATCTCGGGAAGAACCTTGTCGCGTATAAGATCACTTTTCAGAAAGGATTTACATAGGGGTTTTTGGTATCGCCTTACCTCTTCTTTCCGATTATTTTTCTTTTGGCTTGGATCTCGATTAAGTAGGGAATTACCTAGTCTTTATAAGAAGCTTTCATCTGAGCCTGATATGACAAAACCATTCGTTTATTTTCCGTTGCATTTTCAACCGGAACTTTCAACGAATCCTGTAGGCGGTATCTTCAGGGATCAACTTATGGCTCTAGAACTTTTAGCTGCCAGTTTGCCCGTGGGTTGGGAGATTTATGTAAAAGAACATCCGACACAGTGGAAAGTTGGTAGTAGTCGACACAATTCGTATCGGCCGAAAAATTACTATCATTCAATAACAAAATTTTCTTCTGTTAAACTGGTGCCGATTGAAACTGATTCTTTTGAGTTAATTAGTAAATCCAGATCTGTTTCGGTTATAAGTGGGACAGCCGGCTGGGAAGCTTTGCTTCGAGGTAAGCCTGTTATGATATTCGGATATCCGTGGTATCAGGATGCTCCGGGAGCGTATCGGGTTGAAGATCTTTCTTCGTGCAAGGACGCTTTTGAAAAGATAGAGAAAGGAGAGATGTTCGATCAAAAAGAAATGTTGCAGTATTTAAAGAGTTTAGACGAACTAAGTTTTAGGGGTTGTTTGGATTTAGAATATCGGTCTGATCTAAATTTCTTTAAGTTGACCAAGGAAGAACATGCCAATAATATATTAGAAGCAATACTAAAAAATATATAATCCCATTAGAGACGACAAAGTTATGTTTTATATCTATTTATTACAAAGCGAGAAAACAGGCAAATGGTATACTGGAAGCACAAAAAATCTACGGAAACAAACGAGATTTAAGCGGCACATCAAAAGTTAAGTTATGATTTTATTATTAAACAAGTATAAAAACCATTTTTAATGGTTTCCTACTTCTAACGGGATGAAATTATTTTTAATAGGATGGGCGGAGAGTTGTCCGGAGTTGGTTGATGCCGTAGAAGAACTGGAAAAAAACGGTCATGAAATAGTTTACTGGGCAAGAAATGAAGATCCCGTAGCTATTGATCATTCACGTTTTCCAAATACAGCTTTTCACTCCTACCACGAAGCGCGAAATAGTATTCCGACCCCGCAAATTCCATGTGATAAATATCCACATCCGGATGAATCTTTACTCAAAGAGCTTGCCAGTACAGAGCTTCTGGTTCTGCCAATGATGAATAAAATCTATCAGGGGCTATCTGTTTCAGAACGACGGCAAATATTTATCCAGTTTATTCGTTACTGGTTAGGTTTGATTGATCAATATAAACCCGAGCTAATATTTTTTAATACTACCCCACACGCACCACTTTACTTTGCATTATATGGACTAGCGAAACATCTAGGGATTAAGACGTCAATGTTTGAATTTACTTGGGTTGAGGGCAGGATGATATGGATGGACGATATTCAAGAAGGAAGCTTGCTTCTTCGTGACAATTTCGAGCGTCTGCGCTCCTCGCAAATAAGCGCTGAAGATCTTCCTGCAGATATTAGAAAACTTTACGAGCGGCATAATGATCCTGAGGTTGATACGTCGCCTTCTTACCTAACAGATGGCCTTAAAACATATACAGCTACAAAAAAAATAATACGTAAAATTCGTAATTTTTTTACGAGTATTTTCAAGCCAAAACTTTTTTTTAGCAAGGCTAGAAGATTTTATATAAACCTGCCTAATATGATTTCTAAGTTGTCATATTACTTTAGACATAATTTGCCTCGCGCATACAGATCTTTGCAGATTGCACCAGATTTTAATCGAAACTTCATTTATGTACCACTACATCTTCAACCAGAGTGCACAACCAACCCCATAGGCGAAACTTTTCAAGATCAAATTTTTCTAATTGAGACACTCGCAGATTCCTTACCGAATGATTGGGTTATCTATGTTAAAGAACATCCTTTTCAGTGGCCATATTACGGAAATGGTTTTACTGAAGATCGTTACCGCTCTTACTATGGGAGGATTGCACGCATACCTAATGTTTTTCTCGTACCAATAGAGACGCCAACTTTGGATCTTATAGGAAAGTCGCAAGCAGTTGCTACTGTCTCTGGTACGGCTGGATGGGAGACAATACTTCGCGGTAAAAAACCGGCTCTTGTTTTCGGCCGCGCCTGGTATCAATATGCCCCCGGTGCAATACGGATTAAAAGTAAAGAAGATTGTCGGAAGGTCTTCGATATGATTACAAAGGGATTTTCTATTCCTGTGAACGATACCTTGGCGTATCTTTTAGCGCTTGATAAGTCTAGTCTAGTTGGATACATTGATAGCGAATCAAAAAAAGTTTCCAAACTTACACCCAAAGAAAATATGCAAAATTTCCTGGATGCTTTTCTTCTGATTTTAAAATAATTTTAGTTCGGACGTTGGTCTACCTCTAAACTGTCAGACCTTATTGACAAATTTTATTCTAATTTTTATTACTGTTGATTTTATCCTTTAAAATAAGGCTGAAATAGGATTCTGAAGAAATAAATTCTGTTATATGTTGACAACAGTAATGGGTAATCTTAATGTGGAGGAGTTTAGACTTATCAGTTATCTACCTACTAATAAAAGTTATGAAAGTAAAAAATTCGGTGTTTGCAAGAATAACGGCGAGCTTAATAGCTGTTTCTTTTCTTATGCCAACACATACACTTCTATTTATTAGAGAAGTTCGTGCACAACAAACTGAAGAGACCAGTCAGGAGGTTATTCCTCAAAAAGAATCTTCAGAGCCGGTTTTCTCCATTACTTTAGGAGGGCAATCTGAACCTTCTAACACTGAAGACAAACAAATTCTTGAGAATAAGGATAGAAGCGCTGACTTAGGAAGGGTGGGGGAATTAAGAAAAGAAAATGATGATCGTAAAATTGAAGTTAGTACAAGCGAAGATAAAATTGTTGAAAACCCTAATGCCATTAATGCTTTTCTTCCCGATGTCGATGTCTTGACGGGAGCTGCTTTGTATAAATACCCTATTGATTTACCACCAGGACGAAATAATATAGCTCCTGATTTGAACCTTGTTTACAATAGTAGTCTTGCTGTCAATAATAGTTTCGTTGGGTATGGGTGGTCAATTTCTATTCCTTACATTGAAAGAGTAAATCGGAATGGAGCGCATCAATTCTATACAAATGCAACTAGTACATTTACCTCTTCGCTTTCCGGCGAGCTCGTGCTTGACAGTGGTAACACTTATAAATCCAGAGTTGAAGACGGCTCTTTTCTAAACTATGAATTTTCTGATAATAAATGGATTGTTACTGATAAATCTGGAACTAAATATTTATTTGGAACAACCACACAGTCACGACAACTTAATGCTTCATCAACTGACCAGATTTATAAATGGATGATTGAAGAGATTCGTGACGCTAACAGTAATTTTGTAAAATTTAATTACATTAGAGATAATAATCAAATATATCCATCAAGTATTGTATATACTAGCCATAGTTCTAACGACGGTATTTTTACTGTTGATTTTATCCATGAAAATAGGGAAGACCCTGTACCGTCCTATGATGCAGGATTTAAAGTTATTACATCAAAACGTATTTCAAATATTCAGATTAAAATTGACAATTCTTTAACAAAAGAATATTTATTGAATTATACAACCGGCTATAATGACAACCGATCACTTCTTCAATCTGTTGTTGCTTCAAGCACAATCGGTCAATTGCCCCCTACTGAATTTGAATATCAAACAATAACTACCAATCAGGAATTCGACCCCGACTTCTACCAACTGCCCTCCCATTACCGCACCACCGAACAAGATTACTACTTCTGGGGACTTAGAGAATACGTCCAGCTTATCGACGTCAATGGCGACGGTTTGCCTGATTACGTAGTTGCACCCGATATGGCTGACGATGACGGTATCATTCCCGACAACAACAACCTTAAGCCGAGAGTTTACTTAAACACCGGCACCGGCTGGCAGTTCGACCCCGACTTCTACCAACTGCCCTCCCATTACCGCACCACCGAACAAGATTACTACTTCTGGGGACTTAGAGAATACGTCCAGCTTATCGACGTCAATGGCGACGGTTTGCCTGATTACGTAGTTGCACCCGATATGGCTGACGATGACGGTATCATTCCCGACAACAACAACCTTAAGCCGAGAGTTTACTTAAACACCGGCACCGGCTGGCAGTTCGACCCCGACTTCTACCAACTGCCCTCCCATTACCGCACCACCGAACAAGATTACTACTTCTGGGGACTTAGAGAATACGTCCAGCTTATCGACGTCAATGGCGACGGTTTGCCTGATTACGTAGTTGCACCCGATATGGCTGACGATGACGGTATCATTCCCGACAACAACAACCTTAAGCCGAGAGTTTACTTAAACACCGGCACCGGCTGGCAGTTCGACCCCGACTTCTACCAACTGCCCTCCCATTACCGCACCACCGAACAAGATTACTACTTCTGGGGACTTAGAGAATACGTCCAGCTTATCGACGTCAATGGCGACGGTTTGCCTGATTACGTAGTTGCACCCGATATGGCTGACGATGACGGTATCATTCCCGACAACAACAACCTTAAGCCGAGAGTTTACTTAAACACCGGCACCGGCTGGCAGTTCGACCCCGACTTCTACCAACTGCCCTCCCATTACCGCACCACCGAACAAGATTACTACTTCTGGGGACTTAGAGAATACGTCCAGCTTATCGACGTCAATGGCGACGGTTTGCCTGATTACGTAGTTGCACCCGATATGGCTGACGATGACGGTATCATTCCCGACAACAACAACCTTAAGCCGAGAGTTTACTTAAACACCGGCACCGGCTGGCAGTTCGACCCCGACTTCTACCAACTGCCCTCCCATTACCGCACCACCGAACAAGATTACTACTTCTGGGGACTTAGAGAATACGTCCAGCTTATCGACGTCAATGGCGACGGTTTGCCTGATTACGTAGTTGCACCCGATATGGCTGACGATGACGGTATCATTCCCGACAACAACAACCTTAAGCCGAGAGTTTACTTAAACACCGGCACCGGCTGGCAGTTCGACCCCGACTTCTACCAACTGCCCTCCCATTACCGCACCACCGAACAAGATTACTACTTCTGGGGACTTAGAGAATACGTCCAGCTTATCGACGTCAATGGCGACGGTTTGCCTGATTACGTAGTTGCACCCGATATGGCTGACGATGATGGACAAATTCCTAATAACAATAATCTTAGTCCAAGAAGATATTCCAATAAAGGAAAGGCTTCCGATTATCTTTCAAGGATAAATATGTCGGAAGGAGGAACCGTTCAGTTTGACTATAAGCTTGAGGCGATAGTGGGACCGAATCCTCGTCGGCCGTTTTATCCGCAAAGCCTGTATGTTGTTAAAAATATGGGAGTTGGCGACGGCTTGGGAAACACAGCAACAACTTCTTACAGCTACTTTGACGGCGAATACTACTATCACGCTGATCAGTTCAGACAATTTGTCGGCTTTGGGAGGACGGAAAAAACTGACCCGGCGGGGAATTTAACTAAAACATATTTTCATCAAGGAAATACAACTGCAACTTCCACCGGAGAATACAACGATCATGTTTCCAAGGCTGGAAGGCCATATCGTGTTGAGCAATATGACAACAGTGGAAATCTATATGCTAAAACTATAAATAAGTGGGACAGGTTTGACTTGGGTAACAAATCTTCATTTGTAAAATTAGCTGATACTCTTGAATTTCTCTACGACGGCAATAGCACTCACAGAGAAAAAGCCACGAGCTTTTCTTATGACAACAGTACCGGCAACATAAGTCAGAGAACTGAATGGGGAGAAGTGAGCGGGAATGATAATGGCACCTTTACTGATATTGGATCCGACAAATTTACCACTAATATTTCTTACGCTACAAGCACGGGTGGGCCACCTTTGTTTTACTTGCCGAGCGTAGAGACAATACTTGATCAAAATAGCAACAAGATTCGCGAGACTCGCCGCTACTATGATAATTTGTCTTTAGGTAATCTGGGTAAGGGAAATGGAACCAAGACGGAATATTGGAAGTCTGATAACAATTACATAAGCGTTGAAAAAGTCTATAACAATTTCGGTTTGGTAACCGAGGAAAAAGACCCTAGAGGCAAAATAACAACTTACGTTTACGATCTCCACAATCTATATCCTGCCACTACTACAAATCCGCTATCACATATAACAGAAAGGTACTACGATTATTCTTCAGGTAAACCGCGAGAAATAATAGACCCTAACGGAAATACTTTTCAGGTCTTCTACGATTCATTTGGCAGAATAATTGAAGAAAAACAGCCGGATTTGGACTCACCGGGAAATCTAGTCACCAAGACCGCTTTTTCCTACGACGACTTCAGTTTTCCACGCTCAATTAAAAGAACTGATTATCTTAATTCCGCCACTTCGTCTGATGCGTATACTTATCTTGACGGGCTGGGAAGAGTGATCCAAGAACGTAGAGAGGCTGAAGATTTCAATAATTTTTCTGTTCGCGATTTTGCCTACAATGCCATTGGTAAAATACAGAAAGAATCACTGCCGTATTTTTCTACCGGCGCAAGCTCTACACCTGCTACCACCACATCCGCTCTATACATCGAGCATTCTTATGACGCTCTGGGAAGAGTTAAAACAATATTCAATGCCTTAGGAACAACCGCTAATACCTATAACGATTGGAAGCTTACCGTTACCGATCCGCTGAATAAAGTAAAGCATTTCTACAAAGACGCATATGATAATCTTGTTAAAGTTGAAGAAATCAATAACGCAAATACCTATACCACGACTTATAACTGGAATGGCAATAGAAATCTTACAAAGATTACTGACGCTGAAGGTAATATCCGCAACTTTACCTATGACGGGTTAGGTAGGAATTTAACGGCAGAAGATCTTCATAATCCCACAGACAATACTTTTGGTATCTGGTCTTACGATTATGATCCTGCGGGTAATTTGGCTTCTAGTACAGACCCGAAAGGCCAAAACATTATATATACATATAACGACCTAAATCGTCGTCTGACAGAAAATTACACCGTCTGGTCTGGAACAGAAGTGGAATACGGTTACGACTCATGCCCGAACGGTATCGGCCAGCTTTGCAGTGCCACAACTACAATTATGGTTCTATCAAATGAATATGATCCTTTAGGTCGTGTTAAAAAAGAAACCAAAAAGATTATCAACACGAATTACGCCACTCAATATGAGTATGATCGTCAGGGCAATTTAACTAAGCTTACCCACCCGGATAGTTCATTTATCAGCTACGATTACAACAAGGCCGGTCTATTGGAAAAGGTGGCCTGGAAAGAGCCGACTTCAATATATCCGAGCGTCTTGGCGCACGATCTAGATTACTCTCCTTTGGGTCAAGTCACTTACCTCCATTACGGAAATAACGCTTCAACGACAAATACCTATGATCCTGACAAGCTCTACCGCCTGTCAAACAAAACTACTCGCTACAATGAAAATGTCTGGCAAGATTTATCCTACACTTATGATGCCGTAGGAAACATCACTAAAATTATTGACAGCTCTGATACAAACACAGCCAAGATGATTGATTATGCCTATGACGATCTGCACCGCCTGACTTCAGCTTCCACAACTGATGCTGTCGGCGGAAATTATTCAGAAGCTTACACCTATTCAAATATCGGCAACATCACATCCAAATCCGATCAAGGGAATTACTTATATGAAGGCAACCAGGGATCAAATTACGCCAATCCTCATGCCGTAACTTCCATCGCTTCCAATACTCTCACTTACGATAAGAATGGAAACTTAACCGCTCTCGGTCAATCATCTTTCTCTTGGGATTACCGCAATCAATTGACCGAAATTTCAAACGGCGCCACCACCACAACCTACTCCTACGATCCCCAAGGCAATCGTTTAACCTATGCCATAAACAACTCTGCCACCACCACTTATATCACTCGGCATTATGATGTCAAAAATAGAAAACCGACCAAGCATATCTACGCAGGCGACGATCTGATCGCCACGATTGAAACAAGTGTCTTACAAACAGGCGGAGGAGGATTTGGGGGATTTGGCTCCATGTCAGAGCCTATAGACGCAAGTGCCAAGATATTCTATCTACACCCCGACCATCTCTTAGGCACCAGTGTCGTTACCAAAAGCAACGGTGGATTAGAAGAGTTAACCGACTACTATCCGTATGGTAAGATAAAACTAGACGAACAAGCCAGCACTTTCAAAACGTCAAAGAAATACACCGGCCACACCTACGATGAAGATACCGACCTTAATTACATGAACGCCCGTTATCAAGATGGGAAGGTTGGGAGATTTATCTCACAAGATCCGGTCTTTCTGGCGGTGGGGAATTCACAGGTAATAAAGGAGAAGACGGGACTAGAATTAGAGCAGTATCTTTCTGATCCGCAACTCTTGAACTCGTACAGTTACGTCAAGAACAATCCGCTTAAACACACCGACTCCACCGGAGAATTCATTGACATCTTTCTTGATGTCGGCTTTATTGGCTATGATCTATACAAAATCGGTCAAGATATTGCCCGAACTGGAAGTGTCAGCAGGGAAAACATTACTGCTTTAGGAGCTGATATTGCCGGTGCTGCTTTGCCGGGAGTGGCGGGATTAGGATTTGCGGCTAGGATTGGAGGGAAGGCGGATGATGTTAATGATGCAAGAAAAGCAATTGAGAGAGTTATTGACTCAAGTAAATCACTAAGAGTTGGCGATTCAATCGGAGATTTAGGCAAAATTGTAGAACCTACAGCAGGAAAATTTGGTGGATACACTCCATATTCAGCCATGAGATCTGAAACAAGAGGCGTCAGTCATCAAGATGTGTTGAATACCATAGGAAATCCTGTCGCTAAATTAGAACAAACAAGTGGAAGATCTTTGTATCTTACAAAAGAGACGGCTGTTGTGTTAGATAATAAAACTAATAAAGTTATTACTACTTACTCAAAAAAGCAGTTTGAACCACATATAATCAAGTTTCTTAAAAAATATGCGGAATAAAAATGGAAAAGAATTATATAAAAGAAATAAAAGACATCTTTCGAAACCACGACCCCGTTGATCTTATAAGAACTGGTGCACCTAATGATGAATATGATCCACTGGTTGAAAAATTTATCATACCATTGTTAAACAAGGAAGATGATAAATATGAACTTGGAGAAAAACTATATACAGTCTTTGTAGATCAGTTTGATGAAAATATAGCTGGGGATAGCAAGAAATATTATAAAATCGCAGAATCAATTTTAAAGTTATCGTGAGTAACAATAGGAGCTCTTAACTTTTCACCTAGGCGGCACCAGTGTTGTCACCAACTCAAACGGTGGATTAGCAGAGGTTACTGACTACTATCCGTATGGTAAGATAAAACTAGACGAACAAGCCAGCACTTTCAAAACGTCAAAGAAATACACCGGCCACACCTACGATGAAGATACCGACCTTAATTACATGAACGCCCGTTATCAAGATGGGAAGGTTGGGAGATTTATCTCACAAGATCCCATGTTCCATGATGTCGGAAAGGATTTGAGTAAATACGACAGAACTCTGGAACAACTACTGATAAATCCTCAAGAGCTAAACTCCTACAGTTATGTGGCCAACAATCCTCTAAAGTATGTTGATCCGACGGGGGAAGGTTTAGTTTTAGCCGCTATTATCGGGCTTTTGACTCCCAATGTTGCTTACGCTCCAACCAGCGATAATTTTGAAAATCCCGGACTGGAAGCCGCTATCCTGGTCGGCTCAATCGTCGCTCCGGGTGGAGGCGCTTCTAAGGGGGTGAATAAGGCGGTAGGAGCGGCGGTGAATAAAGTGGATGATGTTGGAGAAACGCTTCTATTTAGGGCGATGAAAGAGGGTCCCGACGGACTTCCGATGGTAGAAAATTCCGCGAGAGGGTTAGGGGTAAGATTAGGAAGGGATATTCCTATAGATGCAAAAGGTTTTGTTCATTCCGCAGATGGGGGAATGTCGGTTAGTCCTAATAGTCCCTATAATCTACAAATACATAGACGCACACCAGAATTTGGAGGCACAGGAAAAGATCCAGTATGGTGCATAAAATGCTCTAATTTACCGAGCGGTCTTAAATATGTTCCAGATAGTTCTACTCACGGCACTATACAACCTTCTAACAGTATGTCTAAAAGCAAGCTTGATAAACTAATGCAATCTACCCAAGAATTCTGGAAAAAGCTTTAATTTATGAAAAAGAAAGAAGAATTGATAAATGGTATAGAGGAAGCTCTCAAGGCAGAAATGGACCCTGATCTTAAAATGCGCGAACTTTTCATTAAGATTCTCAAGGAAGGGTATGATCGGAAACAATTAGAGAGCGATGTGACAGAGTATATGCTTTTTCTACGGAAAGAAGGCAGAGAGAAAGATGAAGATTGGGTATTAGAGGCCTTAGATTATCTCACAGGTTTTTGTTCTCCCCACATGAAAATTTAACAAATTTCTTTTTAATTTATTATTTCGCTAATCCACCAGTAGAGGTGGATTAACAGAGGTTACGGACTACTACCCGTATGGTAAGATAAAGTTAGACGAGACGACAGGTACATTTAAAGAAAGAAGAAAATTCACCGGGCACTTCTATGACGAAGCTACTGATTTGAACTACATGGTGGCGAGGTATCAGGATGGTAAGACCGCTAGGTTCTTGAGTCAGGACCCAGTCTTTCTTGCGGTAGGTAATCCTGGGGAAATAAAGAACAAAACCAACCTTGAACTAGAGCAATACCTTTCTGATCCGCAACTGCATAATTCGTACAGTTATGCTAGGGGGAATCCGATCAAACATGTGGACCCGGGAGGGGAGTTTATTCAACTAGCCCCCGCTCTCATCGCCATCTCTTCGTTCATCGCCTCAAATGTTCATCTGGTGCCGATACTGGTTGATAATTACCAGACTGCCCTTAACTTCGCGCCCGGCTCCAGTGATGCTATTGCAATTCAAGAAGCACGCACTGGTCAAGATGTATTTACTGGTGAAGGATTGAGTTGGGGTGAGCGAGCTTTGGCTGGAGTTTCTGTTATTCCTGGAGTATTTGGTGCGTTGGGGGATGCTTTTAGAAGCACTAATATGGTGGGTCGTTCCTTAATGAAAGGTGTAGAGAATGAAAGCATCCTTAACCTTATAAGAGATAATTATAGAGCAGGATCGAAAATAGGGGATGGTAGCACGGCAGACGCAATAAGACATACCGCAAAGACAGGCGACCCGGTTGGGGGTTCCACCCATATTGAAAAGGCGCGTAATACCCTAAATAGAATTGATAATATATTTGATAAACATGGATCTAGTTTGAATTCTCAAGAGAGGAATGTTCTAAACAGAATTTCCAAAGATCTTAAGGATGCACTTAGTAAGATAAAAAAATAAATGTTTACTAAGAGAGATTTAACAGACCACATAGTCAAAAAATCTGATGGGTTCAGAGGATATTTAGAGTTTATGGAATTTGTTTGGGAGAAAGAAGATGTCTACACAATTCTTGCAGAGCTTTCCAGATACATTTTAAAACTTTATAAAGAAAAAAAGGAAGAAGAACTAAAAACAATATTTAAACTGATAGATAACATATTTAAAGATGGCGATAGATATGTCAAAGAAGCAATTACAATAGGATTATTAGAAACCTTGCAAAATAATATTTCTTGGGAAAAAGACGCTAATCCTGAGGAATTTTTGATTTATTTATCAGACAATCTTAAAAATGAGTGGAATAATGTAATTAATTTTTGGAATAATGATTAAAAAGCCTTTAGTTTAAACTACAATTTCTGTTGCTAAGGAAATTGTGACAGTGCTATTTTCTATAACACCACCTAGGCGGCACCAGTGTCGTTACCAACTCAAACGGTGGATTAGCAGAGGTTACGGACTACTAAAATAAGTAAATACGCCAATAATTTCTATGATAGGGTTATTGAATAACTCTTATGTAAAAACCTTGTTGTTAAGGTGTTTTTTTGCTAATATGGATGTCATATATGAACCAGGACAGTATTTTTTTTGATTACGAGGGAGACAATTGGTTTACTAGAAATAAAGACAAAATTACCAAAAAGCGTTCTGTTTCTAGTGAAGATCAAGTGTTAAAGATGCTTGGGGAATACAGTATTAAGCCTAGACGAATTTTGGAAGTTGGATGCAGTAACGGTTGGAGGTTGAATAATTTACAAAAAAAATACAAAGCAGAATGTGTGGGGGTAGAACCTTCTGCTGAAGCTGTTCGCGATGGTAAGAAGCGTTATCCAAAATTAAAATTACAACGAGCTTTGGCATCAAAAATGCCGATCGAAGGTTCTTTTGATTTGGTGATTGTCTCTTTCGTTTTTCATTGGATAGCTCGAGATGGACTTTTAAAATCTGTATCAGAAATTGATAGATTAGTAAAAAACGAGGGCTTCCTAATTATCAGTGATTTTTCACCGGATGTGCCAACACGAGTTCTTTACCATCATTTGCCGGAAAAGAACGTATATACTTACAAACTAGATTATCCTAAAATTTTTACTTCCACTGCTATATATACTCCAGTTGGACGTTTTACTTTCAGTCAAGATTACGATAAGCTAGACGCTAAAGTTGACTCCTCTGGCAGGGGGGCTTGTACTTTACTAAGAAAATCATTAAAAAGCTTTTCGGCTGGAGTTTAATTAATATACTTTGGAAATCATAAGTTTATCCATATAAAATATGAAAAAAAACGATTTTTTGAAAAACAAAACTTTGCTTATTACCGGAGGGACTGGTTCTTTTGGTAAAAATTTTGCCAGACATCTTCTAGAAAATCATTCCTTGAAGAAGCTCATTGTTTTTAGCCGAGATGAATTAAAACAGTCAGTAATGGCTGAGGAATTTAAAGATGACCGTGTGCGTTTTTTTCTGGGTGACATAAGAGATTTATCAAGGTTGCAAAGGGCTTTTCATGGCGTAGATATTATTGTCCACGCTGCCGCTTTAAAACAAGTTCCGACCTTGGAATACAATCCAATTGAAGCAGTAAAGACGAATGTATTGGGAACACAAAATGTAATTGAAGCCGCTGTAGATCAAGGTGTTTCTAAAGTGCTTTTGGTTTCAACAGATAAAGCTGCTCAGCCGGTAAATCTGTATGGTTCTACAAAATTGTGTGCCGAGAAACTTTTTATTGCAAGCAATGTCTACGCTGGTGAATATACAAAGTTTAGCTGTGTGAGATACGGTAATGTTATCGGCAGTCGCGGTAGTATCATAGAAATTCTTTTGAAGAATAAAAATAAAGAAAGCATTTGTCTTACAGATGAGAGAATGACCAGGTTTTGGTTAAGGCTGGAAGAATCCTTCCAGTTGGTTTTATTTGCTCTGAAACAGATGGAAGGCGGTGAGATATTTATACCTAAAAAAGTTCCCAGCATGTCGATAAAAGATATTTTTGAAACCATCGCTCCAAATCTTAAAAAAGAGGTGAGTGGTATTAGACCTGGAGAAAAAATTCATGAGGTTCTACTAACTGCGGAAGAAGCCAGACATTCGCTTGAACTTGATAGCTATTTTGTAATATTGCCAGAACATAAATACATTAATTCTTTGAGGTTTAAAAAACATAAGACTAAGGGCAAGAAAATTCCGGCAGATTTTTCCTTTACCAGCGATACTAATACTTTACAAATGAGCCGTAACGATTTGCTTAAGATAGCAAAAGAGCTAGAAAAACAAATGCTTTAAATTAAATTTACAGGTTTTCGGGTTTTTTTAATCTTACTCCGCGATGATTTTTTAGGCAAAAATACAAATTTTAAATTATATGATTCCTTACGGAAAACAATGTTTAGACAAAAGTGATATTGATGCAGTAGTTAAAGCTTTAAAATCTCCTTTTTTAACGCAGGGGCCAAAAGTTTTGGAGTTTGAAAATGCCTTAGCAAAATATTGTGGGTCCAAATACGCGATAGCTGTATCAAACGGTACGGCTGCATTACATCTCGCATACCTTGTCGCTGGTCTAAAGGAAGGGGACGAAGTTATAACAACACCTAATACTTTTGTGGCAACTTCAAATATGTTGCTTGCAGTTGGCGCCAAACCTGTCTTTTGTGACATTCGTCTTGATACTTATAATATTGATGAAACAAAAATAGAGGGTCTTATTAATAAAAAAACCAAAGCGATTGTTCCCGTTCATTTTGCTGGGGGAGCTTGTGAAATGGATACAATTTTAAAAATTGCCAAAAAGTATAAATTGAAAGTTATCGAAGACGGATGTCATGCTCTCGGTTCCGTTTATAAGAAAAAACCAATTGGTGGGATAGGGGATATGACCGTCATGAGTTTTCATGCTGTGAAAGCCATAACAACAGGTGAAGGAGGGGCTATTCTAACAAATAGTAAAAAATCATATGACCGACTTTTGTCATTACGAAGTCACGGAATCCATAAGGATAAAAAAGGTTTTAATGTTATGACAGAAATGGGGTATAACTACCGTATAACTGATATTCAGTGCGCACTAGGGTTGTCTCAATTAGAACGTCTCCCTTATTTTGTTGAAAAGAGAAGAGTGATTGTAAAAAAGTATGAGAAATTAATCGGAGGCATTAAAGAAATAATTTTACCAATTGAGTCAGAAAATGTCTTATCTGGTTGGCATGTTTATGTTATTAGAACTGTAAAAGAAAAAGATCGTTTTCCTCTTTATAATTTTTTGAAAGAAAAAGGTATTGGAGTAAATTTCCATTATCCGGCAGTTTACTCCCATCCTTATTATAGAAAAAATGGCTATGCAAAAACAAAATTAAAAAATACTGATTTATATCATAAGACAGCTATCACTCTACCCATTCACCCTTTGTTGTCTGACAAGGATATCAATTTTATAGCAAAAACATTGAAAGACTTTTTCAAAAAAGATTAGATATTTCTTTAAAAAATGATTCAACGATACCTAAACAGTTCTACAACAGTAAGGTTTATCTCGGAGCTACTACGTCGATTTTGGTTTCTTATCATACCGATTTTTTTAGTAACTTTTTTGGGAGCGCTTTTTGAAAGCTTTGGCATTACAATCTTGATTCCTTTTCTTTCTTCGTTAAGTGGTGTCCCTTACGAGGCTCCAAATAAGGTAATTGCTTTTTTTTATGGATTAATCTCGCGACTACAAGTAGATCAAAGTCCGCAAGTTTTATTGCTTTTAATATTTTTCTTTTTTGTAGCCAGAGCTTCCATGCTCTGGGTGGCGTCTTTTCTGCAAAACTTTTTAAGCTATAAACTCTCCATATTACTTAGACAGAACTTTCTGCTGAATGCCTACAATGCCAATTGGCTGTTTTTAATAAAACAGAAGTTCGGTCATGTTCAATACATTATGTCTCGAGATATTCCCCAGGTGATTGATTTTCTATCGCGCGGGATAGGTTTGCTTCACAGTTCCTTGCTCCTGGTTGTTTATATAGTGTTTGCTTTTATGATCTCTCCTTTAATGACTGCTGTGGCATTAGGTAGCGGTTTGGTATTTATGTTACTTTTGCGTTTTGTACTAGTCGCTATTCGTCGCTATTCAAGAAAGATTATAGAGATTGAAAAAGACTTTGTCCATTATATGTACCAACTCATGACCGGGATTAAGATGATTAAAACCGGAATTTCCAGGGTGTTTGTACAGAGACAAAGCGATAAATTTGCAACTGATTTTACCGATGCTAGTTTGCGTTTCTCGGCTCTTTATCCTTTAGGTACAATTTTTTTCCAACCGCTGGCAGTTTTAATAATTTTTATCACATTCTTTTTTTCTTACGGGAAGCCAGAGTTTAATTTTGCTGTATTCGCAGTCCTTTTATACCTAATCTATAGAGTTGTATCTCAAATCCAATCGATTCAAAGTGTTCTCCAGTCTCTTGTAAGTTACGTACCTCATGTAAGTAATTTCGCTGAATTTCACTACGCTCTTTTGAATTCCAAAGAGGAAATTTCTCAAGGAGGCAAACCTTTTGTTTTTAAGAACGATCTTAAGTTTTCAAATGTTGCTTTTTCTTACGATAATCGCGAACCTGTTTTTAAAGATATTAGCTTTACTGTTCGCAAGGGCGCGTCGGTTGGAATTATTGGTTCTTCTGGTGCAGGTAAAACCACTCTAGCTGATCTTTTGTTGCGCTTGTTTAATCCTGGTTCCGGTAAAATTCTGCTTGATGGGGTAGAAGCAAACGAATTTGATCTTGACGAATGGCGACGCAATATCGGATATGTATCACAAGATCCCTTTTTGCTACACGACACTATTAGAAGCAATATAAAGTTGTATGACGAAAGTATAAGCGACGAGCGTGTTATTGAAGCATTAGAAAAGTCCTATATAAGAGATCTAATAAGAGAACTTCCTCAAGGTTTGGACACTTTGGTCGGTGATCGTGGCATGATGTTGTCTGTCGGACAGCGCCAAAGGCTTATTTTGGCGCGTGTCTTTGCTCGCAATCCCCAACTTCTTATCCTTGACGAAGCAACTAGTGCTCTTGATAATGAGTCAGAATTAGCAGTACGTAGAGCCATTGATAATCTCCGTGGGGAAACCACTCTTTTTATAATTGCTCATCGCTTGTCAACGATTATGAATGTTGATCATCTTTTAGTTTTGGACAAAGGTCGGATTATTGAGGAGGGGAAACCGGGGGATTTGCTTTCTAGAACAGATTCTTTTTTTTATAAGATGTATCATGCAGGAGACAAAAAATAATACAAAAATTCTAATAATCGGGTTTGGATCGATTGGGCAGAGGCATTACAGGAATCTTGTTTCTCTTGGTTATAAAAACATTACTGTTTTTGATACAGATGTAAAAAAGATCAAATATCAGAAATTAAAGATAAAAATCCTGGATAAGAAAACTTTGGGTAACTTTGATATTGCATTTATTTGCAACCCAAATCATAAACATGTTGAAGCTTCTATTAAATGCGCTGAAGCCGGACTTCATCTTTTTATTGAAAAACCCCTTTCTCATGATTTGAAGGGCGTAACTAAACTGGAAAAACTTTTAAAAAGTAAAAAACTTATAGATATGGTTGCCTGCAATATGCGTTTTCATCCAGCCTTTTTGGTAATCAAAAAATATATTGATAGTGGAAAACTTGGTAAGATTTATAGCGTAGACCACGAGTTCGGATATTATCTTCCATATTGGCGGCCGGGAACTGATTACAGAAAAAACTATGCCGCGAAAAATAAAATGGGCGGAGGGATAGTTTTAGACGATATTCACGAATTTGATCTTCTGTTTTGGATCAATAATTTTTCGCCAGTAAAAAAACACTTAATTATTAAGGAACACAGTGGTAGTTTGAAAATTGAAACAGAAGATATCGCTAAGGGAATTTTTCAGTTTAAAAACGGTTTATCTGGTTCAGTGTCTTGTGATTATTTGTCTAAAAAATATCATAGAATTTGTCGGGTTGTCGGAGAAAAAGGTAATTTATCTTGGGATTGGAATGAGAATATTGTCTGGCTTGAAAATGAGAAGAGTGTAAAGAAAATTTTTGGAGAAAAAGAATACGATAAAAACGAGATGTATATTGAAGAAGTTAAATATTTTTTGAAATCAGTAAAGGAAAAAAAGAAAACTTTTAACGATGTTACCCAAGCTAAAGAAATTTTAAAATACCTGATATGAAAACTCTCTGTATTGTTCAAGCTAGAATTAGCTCGACTCGTTTACCAGGCAAAATCTTGAAAGAAATAAACAGAAAGCCGATGCTTTGGTATGTTTTGGAACGCCTTAAAAAATCCGAAAAAATTGACAAAATTGTTTTAGCAACGAGTGATCACGAAGATGATAACGAGGTTATAGAGTTTTGTCGCGGGAACAATCAAAATTATTTTCGCGGATCTTTGAACGACGTTTTAAAGCGTTTTGCCGATTGCGCTAGAGAGTATCCAGAGTTTGACACAATTGTTCGCGTTACCGGCGATTGCCCGCTTATTGATCCAGAAGTTGTAGACGAAGTAGTTTCAGCTTTTAAAAAAGAAAAAGCAGACTACGCAAGTAATGCTCTTAAGGAAACTTACCCAGACGGTATTGATGTAGAAGTCTTCACTAGAAAATCTTTGCTTGAATCAGATGAAGAAGCCAAGCTTGGATCTGAAAGGGAACATGTAACTTTGTATATCCGTAATAATCCAAAGTACAAAAAGGTAAATATAGAAAACGATCAAGATCTTTCAAAATTCCGTTTGACCGTCGACAACCCCGAAGATTTTGAAGTAATTAAGTTTTTGATTGAAAATTATGGATATGAGCTTGAATTTAAGGAATACTGCGACTTGCTTCTTGAAAATCCAGAGGTGATGGCAAAGAATGCTAAAATTGTGCGAAATGAAGGTTTGTTAAAATCACTAAAAGAGGACAAAAAATAAAGGGTGCCCGGTTAAGGACACCCCTTTTCACTTATGGTCGGGAGATTATGCCGGCAATTCGGCGCTAATGTCTCCCTTTGCGACGTAACGGATGATCCGTTCAATTTCGCTCCCCACCCTCTCCTCCCAGTCGTAGAGCTCAATATCGTTCAGATCAGAGACAACAGTAAACCAGACACTCGGCGGGAGGTGTTTAACCGCCGTTCTTGCGACCCGGGGAACATGGTAAGTGCTTGTCACCAAAACAATGCGCGAAAGCGCATACGACTCCAAGTCGGCTTTCAAAGCCTGAAATTGAGTTTTGGTATTCGCCTCACCTTTCCGACCACAGTCTTGGAGTCGGATGATCTGAGGCGGAATATCGGCTTGAACGGCAAGCTCCACCATATTTTCAAGCTCTTCTGACTCTCCGTTTAGAAAAACCACAGGAAGACCTGAACCTGTTGCTCCAATCTGACTCACGAGTCGAGCAACGTGACCAGTTCTTGAAACATCCTCGGCACACTTTTTGCCTGCGCCGATCAGGTTCACGATTGCTTGTACGTTGTCTGGTAACTCGTATGCCTTCCTCATACGCAAAGTTTCGAACTCTCGCCTAAGACTCTTTCGCAAGACTTGTTCGGATATCAGGGGACACCTCCTAGATCAAGATTTCAGGTAAATGAGACGACGAAGAACAACAGACTTAATCATAAGTCAAAATCATTTTTTTGTCAAATTTATTTCTTGGTTTTTTAAATTTCAATAAGCAAAGAAGTTTTGTATAATATCTAATACTTTAGCTTAGAAATTAGATAAAAAAATGAAACTCAAATTAAAGAAAAGTAGCGAATTATTCAAAAGGGTGGAGAAAGTTATTCCTCTCGCTTCGCAAACTTTCAGTAAAAGCCACCTTCAATTTATCAAAGGTCAAGCACCGCTTTTTGCTACTCATGCTAAAGGCGCAAAAATTTGGGATGTGGACGGAAATGAGTATGTAGATATGATAAACGCTCTTTTGCCGGTGGTTTTAGGTTATCAGTATCCGGCGGTGGACAATGCAATTAAAGCCCAACTAAAAAAAGGAATCATTCTTTCCTTACCTTCTCCTTTGGAATATGAATTGGCCGAGCTTTTAATAAAACATATACCTTGCGCCGAAATGGTGCGATTCGGAAAAAATGGATCGGATGCCACGACCGGAGCGATAAGGGTTGCCCGTGCTTATACAGGGCGGGATTATGTTGCGGTATGCGGATACCACGGCTGGCATGATTGGTATATTGGTTCAACTACTCGTGATTTGGGTGTGCCGAAAGCCACAAAAAATCTAACACTTAAGTTCTATTACAACGACATAGATTCTCTTAAAGCGCTTTTCAGAAAATATCCCGGCAAGATTGCGGCAGTCATAATGGAGCCGATGAATTATGTGGAGCCGGAAAAGGGTTTTTTGGAAGAGGTAAAAAAAGTGGCTCATAAAAATGGCGCACTTTTGATTTTTGACGAGGTTATTTGTGGATTCAGGTTTTCTTTAGGTGGAGCACAAAAATATTTTAATGTAACTCCGGATTTAGCTTGTTTCGGTAAATCAATGGCAAACGGTATGCCGATTTCGGCTTTGGTAGGGAAAAGAGAATATATGCAAACAGTTGACAAAATTTTTTACTCTTTTACTCAGGGTGGGGAAGCCCTTTCAATCGCTGCAGCAATTGCCACTATAAAAGAAATGGAAAAGAAAAAAGTTATTCCATATATTTGGAAACTCGGAAAACATCTTCAAGATAATACCAATGAGCTTCTTGTAAAGCACGGTCTTTCTGAATTTATTCAAGTTAAAGGCAAGCCCTGTTGGAATTTATTTATGATAAAAGATAGTTATGAATATTCGGCTATAGAAATAAAAACCTATCTTCAGCAAGAAATTCTTAAAGCTGGCTTTCTCTGGTATGGCCAGCATAATATGAGTTTCTCACACACAAAACCTCAAATGGAAAAACTATTAAAAACTTATGATAGGACTTTTGCTGAACTTAAAACTCTCATAGAAAATAAAACTCTGGAGAAAAGAATTGAGGGCGGGCTTATTACCGATATTTTTAAAGTACGTTAGTTTTTATGAAAAAAGTAATTGTTATTTTAAGTGCAGGTATAAAAAAGGAAGACGGGAAATGGGTGAGTACAGGATATTTTACTAACGAGGATTTTGATCTTGCCCCAGGCGGTACTCTGAGAATAAAAGCGACATACGAACTATATATTAAAAATCCGGAAGCACTAATTTTTATTCCGGGAGGCCGAGGCCGAGGTGTAAAAAACGACGAAATAAACAGACCCGATCTTTGTGATTTGATTGCTCTTGAATTGGAGACGCTAGGAGTCCCTAAGGAAAAAATTATAAAAGAGCGTAGGTCTAATGACACCGTAGAACAATTGTTTGCTATTAAATACTTTATAGAAAAGTATCATTATACAGATGTTTTCGTTGTTACTAATGAATACCAGGCCTCTAGAGTGAAGGGATTTATAGAACATTTTACGGAATTACAAAAATTAAGTGACTTAGTTTATATTGAATCTGCTGAGAATGTTTTACTTGCAAGCGATTATGAAAAATGGATAATTGAGATTGAAAAATTTAAAAGCAATCCTAATATGAAAGTTTGGCAAGAGAGAGAAAAAAAGGGGTTGGAAGATTTGTCTAAAGGTCAATATAAAAAAAACATGCTCAGCTTTAATGACTCTCAAGGTGTAAGATTTATTGGAAACGGCCACCCGGTTTTTATCGTGGCTGAGATATCAGGTAATCACAACCAAGACATAAACAATGCTTTTAGAATAATGGATGCCGCCGCCGCTTCAGGTTCGGATGCGGTCAAACTTCAAACCTATACTCCGGATACGATTACCATTGATTCAAATAAGGATTATTTTAAAATTAAAGGAGGACCTTGGGATGGAAAAAATTTATATGAGCTGTACGGCGAAGCCTATACACCGTGGGATTGGCATCCGAAGCTTAAAGAATATGCTGAGAAATTAGGTTTAGTGTTTTTTTCCTCGCCCTTCGATAATACATCCGTAGATTTTTTAGAGGAGTTGAATGTTCCAATTTATAAAATTGCTTCATTTGAAGTCGTTGATATTCCACTTCTTAAAAAGGTAGGTAGTACAAAAAAGCCTGTGATTATGTCAAGCGGTATGGCTTCGAGCGAAGAAATTAAGCTGGCTTTGGAAACCTTAAAAAAGGCAGGAACTCCTCATGTCGCAGTTTTGCACTGTATAAGCTCTTACCCGACGAAACCGGAAGATATGAATCTGTCAACTATTCCTGACCTGCAAAAAAGATATAATGTAGTAACGGGTCTCTCTGATCACTCTTTAAGTAGCATGGCATCAGAGATGGCGGTTTCTCTAGGGGCAAAGATAATTGAAAAACATCTTACCCTTAGAAGATCAGATGGAGGTCCAGATGCCGGTTTTTCACTTGAGCCTGAAGAATTCAAAAATTTAGTGTCTTCAATTCGCCAAGCGGAAAAAGCTCTGGGATCGGTTTTAGACGGTCCCGGCACGGCGGAGGTAGGATCAGTAATATTTAGAAAATCTTTATTTGCGGTTCAAGACATAAAGAAAGGGGAAAAGTTGACCAAAGAAAATGTGCGATCCATAAGACCGGGACATGGCTTGCCTCCAAAATTTTATGATGAGATTTTGAATAAAAAAGCAAAGACAGATATTGAAAAAGGAACACCCTTAAGTTGGGATTTAACAGATTAAGATAAGTTTATTTTATGAAAAAAACAGGAGATACAGAAATAAAAAAGTTTTGGGATAACATGGCAATTGAGCATAAACAATCTGAGCTTGCTACTGCACCAGATAGTTTTTATCGCCAACTGGAAGTTAACAGAATAGAAGACTATTTAAGAGATAGCACAAAAGTATTAGACATTGGTTGTGGAAATGGATATTCAACAATTAAATTTGCCGAAAAATTTAAAAAGTCTTCGTTCGTCGGTGTAGATTATTCTGGCGAAATGATAAAGTATGCACGCCAAGCTGCTAACAAGTCTTCAAAATCTGTTCAAGTAAGAGTAAATTTTGAGGAGGGAGATGTGCGGGAATTATCAGATTTGCCATTTCTCAAAAACCAAAAGTTTGATTTTATTGTGTCTGAAAGATGTCTGATTAACCTACTTAATTGGGAGGAACAGAAACACTCTCTTTTAGAAATGAAGAAATTGTTGAAAAAGAAAGGAAGAATAATTCTTTGCGAGAATACTCTTGAGGGACTAGATCGCTTGAATGATTTACGAAAGACATTTGATCTCTTTCCAATTAAAGTTCGTTGGCACAATTTTTATATGCCAGAAGGAAAACTCATTTCTTTTTCAAAAAAGAATTTTAAGTTTTTGGAAGCAAACAACATCGGCAGTTTATACTACATTATTTCTAGGGTTGTTTATGCTAAACTTGCAAAAATGGAGAACAAAGAACCAGATTATTTACACCCGATTAATAAAATTGCCTCACAATTACCTTCAATCGGAGAATACTCGCCAAATTATATTTTTATTTTGGAAAACAAATAAATTTATTTAGATTCTGCCGATAATACTTGGTTTTTCGCTTGAACTGTACGAATACCACATCAGGATTGTCGAGTCTATCGGTTTCAGAAGAGTTGAAGAAGATACTCGCCTTTCCTGCTGGGAGAGAGCTAACTAGTATAGGTCTCAGTCATAATCGGCTGAGATCTTTTTTATAGATTAGATGTTAGTCAAATTTCCCTAGGATATCGTAAACGACGGAAAAGAAACCATAATAAAGCTGTTTCATAAAATTCTGCGATAATTAAGGCAATAATTGCTCCTGTTATACCATAGATTGGTAGTAAAATTGCAATTAAAATTATTCTAATTATTGAGGTGCTAATGTTTGATATATATAACTCTTTTTTCATCTGGTGGGAAATGAAAGATTGATTTATGAATGTTTTTGGTACAACAAGAATGGCAAGGGCTAGCAATTGTGAATAAAAGACTGACTCGGAATATATTGGAAAGAAAACTGAGAAAAGAAATGGAGCAAACACTATATAAACAGTAGCGGTGATAATTGAAATAAAAAAATATTTAGTTATTTTTTTAGGTAATATTATCTTTAACTCTGTTAAATTTTTTTTAGCAAATTTTGGAAAGGTAAGTGAGTGACCTAAATTAAATAAACCTTTTATGTGTGATACAGGCATCTGTGCAATTGTATAAATTGCGACCGAAGCGGCTCCGAGGAAATGCCACATAAGAATTTTATCCAACTGTCCGGCAATTTTTAAAAATGATTCCATAAAACTTAAGTGTTTGCTGTAGCTTTTGAGTTCCGGATCGGGTGTAATTGTCAGTTTGTATTTCCGAACAGTGTACCGATACAAAAAAATCACTGAGGTAGCATTGGCAATAAAATAGACAGCAACAATGATAAGCGGATTTTTCGTGAGAAATAGAGCCAAAAGCAGAAGAATAAATGGCAATAATTTCTGCAGAATATTCAGCGTGGAATTTTCCCGGAAATTTTTTTTACCGACTAAGAAGGGTCCATATAGTTTGAAGCTGGAGATTAGAGGCTGAAAGGCGCCGACGATCAAAAAAGCTATTGCCAGCGTTTGGTTGTCGTTAAAAAAGTAATAGAGTGAAAGACCACCTGATGCTAAAACAATACCAATACTCCAGGTAAGTTTAAGCTGAAGACCGTAGCGTAAGGCACCGTCAGTGCCGCGAGCGACTGAGCGCATAATGGCGCTACTCATACCGGTTAATGTAAAGACACTGACGATAGATGCCATAGCAATGATGAACTGATAAGTACCGAAGGCCTCTTTGGGTAAAAGATTAGCGAAGGCAACCGCCAAGAAAAGACTGCTGACTACCTGAAAGGAGTACTCAAGAGCAAGCCAAGAGCCACCCTTGGTTAAATAAACCATGTCGGTTTTGGTATATTTTTCACTCCACCGAAGAATGTTGTAGATTTTTTCTTTCATATGCTTTATCCCGCGAGGATTTTTAACGGGTTACGTTTGTATTATGACATACTATCCGCACTTAATTTTTCATGATATATTGGGCTCATGAACTCGGAGAAAATTTTAAAGACTCTTGTTGTGACGGGATTAATGTTGATTCCTTTCATCCCTCTTATTATAAGCTATTCCTTGTTTTTTCCTTTTATAACCGGTAAGGCGTTTGCTTTCAGGATAATTGTTAGTATTGTTTTCTTGTCATGGATTGGTCTTGTATTTTTAAATAAAGAATATTTACCAAAAAAATCATGGATTTTGTATTCAACCGTTTCTTTTTTGGTAGTTCTTGTCTTTTCAGCTGTTTTCGGGATTGACCCGTATAGAAGCTTTTGGTCAACTTTTGAAAGAATGGAAGGATTGATCACCCTATTTTACTTGGTTGGGTTGTTTGTAGTTATGATCTCGGTTCTGAAAGAAAAAGACTGGAAGATATTTTTCCACGTTTCTTTAGTGACAAGTGCAATCATATGTTTCTATAGCTTTCTTCAGCTTGTGGGGTCGGTTGATATAAGGCAAGGTGGGGTTAGGTTGGACGGAACACTTGGCAACGCTATCTATTTGGCAGTTTATTTAATGTTCCATATCTTTATCGGGATTTTTTATTTCTTTCAGAGGCGCGACAACTATCGATATCTCTATTTGTTTTTGATTGCGACGCAGGTCTTTATTCTATACAACACCGCGACAAGAGGTGTAACTCTAGCTTTGATTTTCGGCCTAGCAGTCACATTTTTTCTCTTACTTGTATTTGGAAAAGAGCATAAAAGTCTTAGGAAAAAATCTCTAGTTTTATTGCTTCTTTTATTGGTTTTTCTTGGAGCGTTTTGGTTTTTCAAAGACTCGTCTTTTGTAAAAGAGAGCCCAGTTCTATCCAGGTTTTCCACTATTTCTCTTGAGGGGATAAAAGAACAGGGACGCTATTTTGTCTGGCCGATGGCGATTGAGGGCTTTAAAGAAAGGCCGATTCTTGGTTATGGTCAGGAAAATTTTATCCACATCTTTAGTGAAAACTACAATCCGGCAATGTATGGTCATGAGCCATGGTTTGATCGCGTTCATAATGTTTATCTTGACTGGCTTGTTGCCGGTGGGATTTTGGCGCTTCTATTTTTCTTATTGATTATTTTTTCTTCTATTTTTTATCTTTGGAAAACACCCAATTTTTCTATTTTAGAAAAAAGTGTTTTGTCCGGATTTCTAGCCGCGTATTTGTTTCAGGGGATATTTGATTTTGATAATTTGACGAGTTATATTCTTTTGTTCTCAATTCTGGCTTTTATCTGCTATAAGAGCACGCCGGGGGAATCAATAAAACTACCGTTTGCCGGTCTGTCTTTTGCTCACGCCAAGACGATAATTTTGTCTGCTCTTGTCGCCGTGTTTTTTATTTCAGGTTATTTTCTTCATTACAAGCCAATACTAGCGGCAAAAACGATTATTGATGCCATACATCCTCAAACAGCAAATCAAGACAGCTTAGAGCATTTCAAGAAATTTTTTAGTTACAATACTTTTGGCAATCAAGAGGGGCTAATTCATTTTTTAAACAAGGCGTCTATGGTGATTGCTAGCGACAACCCTGAAGAGTTGAAGCTTGATTTTTTCAACTTAGCTCAAGATAGAATATCTGTTCAGACAGAAAGGTTTCCGCTTGATGCAAGAGTTTTGATATCTTCCGGAGTTTTTTTCAGGCAGGTGGAGCAATATGACAGGTCTCTTGAGATGCTGGAGCGAGCTTCTAAACTCTCACCAAAAAAACAAAGTATTTATTTTGAAATTGCCTCAACCCTGTTTTCTGCCAGTCGGTTCGAGGAAGCGATGGAAGTGTTGGAATCCGCAAAAAACTTATGGCCGGAAAATCCAGAATCCAGAACATTTTACTTGATGGCTCTTCTTGCAAACGACAGATTATCGGAAGCTAATTCTGAATGGGAGATATTACCTGACTCCGTCAAATATTTTGACGATCGACTCCTGAATACTTTAGCGGAAATAAAACAGTATTCAAAAGTTTTAGAAATTTGGCAGAAGAGAGTTGAGTTTGAGCCGGAAAATTTAGAATCGCGCCAAGCCCTTGTCGCTTCTTATCTGTCTTTGAGAAATTGGCCGAAAGCCATAGAAGAATTGGAGAAAATAGTTGAGATTGACCCGAATTTTAAGGAAACTGCTGATTATGCCATTTCCGAGATTCGAGCCGGCAGGGGAGCCGGGCTCTTGGCAAATTAGTTGCATTTTTTTTGTTTTCTGATATACTAGAGAAGTGTGAGTGCGTAGCGCACTCCAAAATAAACGAATGTCTGCGAAAACCCCGCTTCACGGCGGGTTTTTCGTACCCTTTTGTTCGTTTATGCTTGTTTTGTTATACTATAATGACTGTGCCAAGTCATGGCCGGCCGTTAGCACTCATATAAGACATTTGTTTTGGAGCTCGCAGCGGCCGGTCATGACTTGGCGTTGTTTTATGATAAAGGAAAACGTATCTCTTAAATCTTTCAATACTTTTAAAACAGGTGGCGAAGCAAGATATTTCGCAGAGATAAATTTGGTAGATGAATTGCCAGACGTACTTCAATTTGCCAAAGAGAAAGGATTGCCGGTTCTTGTTTTAGGTGGCGGTTCAAACATTCTAGTCTCGGACAACGGTTTTCCGGGTCTTGTTATAAAAATCAGTCTCAAGGGAATTGAATGGTTAGGACGTGACGAGGAGATTGATGTTGTGGCTTCAGCTGGTGAGTCTTGGGACAAACTTGTTGAACAATCAGTCTCAAGGGGTCTTTATGGTTTGGAAAATTTGTCCGGAATTCCCGGCACGGTTGGAGCGGCGCCAGTCCAAAACATCGGCGCTTACGGATCCGAAATCAAAAACCATCTTTCTTGGGTTGAAGTTTTTGATAGGGCAGACAATAAAATCAAAAAACTTTCCAAGGGGGATTGCCGTTTTTCTTATCGAGGAAGTATTTTTAAAGAGTTGGGTGTAGGGAGTTTGATTATCACCCGCGTTTGTTTTTCTTTAAAGAAAAAAGGTGCACCCAATTTGTCTTATAAAGACTTGAAAGAATATTTTTTGGATCGTTCGCCAAGCTTGAAAGAGGTAAGAGAAGCAGTCCTTTATATCAGAGGTCGGAAGTTTCCAGATCTTAACAAGTTTGGCACTGCCGGGTCTTTTTTTAAAAATCCGATTGTTAGTAGAGAAAAATTGGAATCGATACTAAAGAATTATCCGGATTTACCTTACTTTGAAAACCAAAGCGGAGAGTTTAAGATTCCGGCGGCTTGGATTTTGGATAAAGTTTTCAACCTTCGAGGAAAAATTTTTGGGCAGGTCGAATTTTTTAAAGACCAACCGCTAGTTGTAGTTAATCTTGGTGAAGCTTTGTCTTCTGAAATCAAAAATACAACTGACAAGATAATTAAAGATGTGAAAGAAAAAACCGGAATTACTTTGGAGAGAGAAATTATTTTAGTTGGTGAATTTGATTTTTAATTTTTGCAAGTTTGGAAATTATTTTTGTAAGTTATCCCCAATTTTGAAATTTAAATTGTTGTTTTTATTTTTGTTTGAACGATAATTAAAAGAGGTCGGAGCTTGTTGAATTGTTTTTCCAGATCAACAAGACATCTTTTAAAAGTAATTGTTGTTGGAATAATCTTTCCAACAATAATCAAATGGCAACAAAAAAAAGAAGAACAACAAAAAGAAGAACTACTGCTAAGAGAACAACCAGCAAGAGAAGAACAGCTAAGAGACCAGCCAAAAGATCAACTCGCAGAAGAAGATAGTTTGGCGAGCTTTTCAAAAACTCCCACGCCAGAAGCGTGGGAGTTTTTGTATTGTCTATATTAGAAGACGGAATTATGCTAGAATTCTCAATTATGCCGTTTTTAAAGAAGATTTTGGGTGACGAGAGCGGAAAAATTATAAAGAAAATTCTGCCGAAGATCGAAAAAATAAACTCTTTAGAGAGCCATTTTTCCTCACTTTCAGACGACGCGCTGAAATTAAAAACCGCGGAATTTAAGAATCGCCTTAGTCAAGGAGAGACTTTGGATGATTTGTTGCCCGAAGCTTTTGCCGCTGTTCGAGAATCCGCTAAAAGAGTTTCGAATCAAAGACATTTTGACGTTCAGTTGATTGGCGGGGTTGTTTTACATCAGGGGGATATTGCTGAGATGAAAACTGGTGAAGGTAAAACTCTTGTTGCAACACTGCCGGCTTATTTAAACGCTATTAGTGGTAGGGGTGTTCATGTGGTGACTGTGAATGATTATCTTGCCAGAAGAGACGCAGTTTGGATGGGTCAGATTTATGATTTTTTAGGCATGAGTGTCGGTTGTATTAATCATGATGCAAGTTATCTCTATGATCCGGCGCATAAAGATGATGAAAAAAAACTTGATGAAAAAAGAGATGAAGTCGGAGGTTTTAAAGTTGTTCATGAATTTTTAAAGCCCTGCGGTCGAAAGGACGCCTATTTGGCAGACATTACTTACGGCACTAACAACGAATTTGGTTTTGATTATCTACGGGACAATTTGGAGTATGATTTGCAAAATGTTAGACAAAGGGACTTCAATTATGCAATTGTCGATGAGGTCGACTCAATCCTCATAGACGAAGCCAGAACCCCGCTTATAATCTCCGCTCCATCTGGAGAGGCCGAAAATTTGTATCGAACTTTTTCCGGATTGGTAAGGCAGATGAAGCGCGATGAAGATTTTGAAGTTGATGAAAAACTTAAAGCTATCACTTTGACCGACAAAGGGATAGATAAAGCCGAAAAACTTTTAGGTGTTAAGAATATCTATACCGACGAAGGTATAAAACTCGTGCATCATCTGGAAAACGCTGTAAAAGCTAAAGCTCTCTTTGAGAGGGACGTGGATTATGTTGTGAAAGAGGGAGAAATAATAATTGTTGATCACTTCACCGGTCGACTTCAACCCGGGAGACGTTGGTCTGGCGGACTTCATCAGGCCATAGAAGCTAAAGAAGGTGTGCGGATCCAACAAGAATCAAGAACTTTCGCCTCAATTACTTTCCAAAATTATTTCAGAATGTACAAAAAACTTTCCGGAATGACTGGAACTGCCTTAACCTCGCAGGAAGAGTTTTTCAGAGTTTATGGTTTGAATACGATTGCTATTCCGACCAACAGACCATCGAAAAGGATTGACCGAAACGATTTAATTTTCCAGACAGAGAAAGGAAAGCTTCAAGCTATTGCTAGAAAAGTTAAAGAACTTCATCAGAAAGGTCAGCCGGTTTTGATCGGTACCATTTCTATAGAGAAAAATGAAATGATTTCCGAATATTTGAGGACGTCCGGTGTGCCACACGAGATTCTAAACGCTAAGAATCATGAGCGCGAAGGTGAAATTATCGCCCAGGCCGGTCGGCGTGGTGGAGTAACGATTGCGACCAACATGGCTGGTCGTGGGGTCGATATTAAATTAGGCGGTAACCCGGGAACCCCAGAAAATTCCGAGGAAATCAAAAATCTTGGTGGGCTTTTTGTGCTTGGCACTGAACGTCACGAAGCCAGAAGAATTGATAATCAACTTCGAGGACGTTCCGGAAGACAAGGAGATCCTGGAGAAACACAGTTTTTTGTTTCTCTTGAGGATTCATTGATGAGGGTCTTTGCCAAAGATACAGTCAAGAAACTGATGGGTAGAATGGGAATTGCTGAAGATGAGCCGATTGAAAATCGCCTTATAACAAGATCTCTTGAGACGGCTCAAACCAAAATAGAAGGATTTAATTTTGATGCCAGAAAACATGTCTTGGAATATGACGACGTTTTAAATTTTCAGAGAAAAATCGTCTATGACAGACGCCGAAAAATTCTCTCCGGAGACAGGCAATTTATAGATGAATTTCTAGGTAGTGTTGCGGAAGTTGCCCCGGAAGTTGGTGATGTTTCAGCTAAGAAAAAGCAGGAACTCGGCGAAGAAGCTTTTTTCCTATCGGTTCGATCTCTAGTCTTGCAAGGTATTGATTTTCTTTGGGTTGATCATTTGGAGGCAATGGATTATTTACGGTCGAGTGTTAATCTGCGCGCTTATGGGCAAAGAGATCCTTTAGTTGAGTATAAAAAAGAAGGTCTGAGGATGTTTAAAGAAATGGAAAGAACTTTGAAAGAACAAGTTTTTTCCGCGATTTCATCAGTTAACACGCAGACGACCACTTCTCCGAAACCATCTCCTAGTAAATTAATATTGTCTGGGCCGGAATCTTCTTCTGTTGACTCAAGTTCAAAAAAAACCGGAAAAAAATCGACAGACGAAAAAGTTGGTAGGAATGACCCCTGTCCGTGTGGGAGTGGTAAAAAATATAAAAAGTGTCACGGCAGTTAAATTTATAATTACTCCACTTAAATTTTGAAAAGGGTGGTAAAATATTTTGATGTCAAAACCAGGAGAAAAGATTCTGACTCTCGCTGTAGTTTATCAGCATCCGCGGGTTCTTTTGGGTTATAAGAAAAGAGGATTTGGAGCTGGTCGTTGGAATGGTTTTGGCGGTAAGGTGGAAGATGGAGAATCAATTGAAGAATCAGTTAAAAGGGAGCTTTTAGAAGAGGTTGGAATTGAACCTTTAAAGATAGAAGAGGTTGGAGAGTTGTTTTTTGAATTCAAAAATACTGGGGAGAAATCGAAGGTTAGTGTTTTTAAGGTATTTGAATTTTCCGGAGAAGAGAGGGAGACTGAAGAGATGAAGCCGAAGTGGTTTTTTCTAGACGAAATACCGTTTCGACAAATGTGGCCGGACGACGTTTATTGGTTGCCTTTGTTTTTTGCCGGTCGGAAATTCAGGGGTAAGTTTATCTTTGCTGATGAAGAAAACATAATAGACAAGAGTATGGAAATATTAAAATGATATCGGGATTTTTAGAGTCTGCCATAAATTTAGTTCAAAATATTTTTTTACCGCTCGGTGGTCTTGGGGTTTTTATGGCAACCTTTTTTGCCCAGATTATTCCGCCGATCTCAACTCCGGTTGTAGTTTTTTCTTCCGGTTTTCTTTTTCTACCAGAAAATATTTCAGTAATTTTTTTTCAAAAACTTATTTTTACTTTAGCAGTTCCGGCGGCTTTGGGGGTTACGATCGGCTCACTTTTTATTTATTATCTTGGGTTTTTTTTAGGTAAGCCAATTTTGGATAAATGGGGCGGTTTTTTTAATTTATCTTGGAAGAACGTTGAAAAGCTTGAGAAAAAATTTGAGAATAGTTTTTGGGATGAATCCGTTCTTTTTGGTCTCCGTGTTTTTCCGATTGTGCCGACATTCTCAATATCTCTTACCTGCGGCTTAATTAGGTTTAACATTTATTCTTACTTGTTTTTTACTTTTCTTGGTACTTTTGTTAAGGTGTTGGTGTTAGCTCCATTGGGCTGGCAAGCTAATGCTTTCTATCATAAATATGCATCTTTGATAAGTGGGATAGAAATATTCGGTCTGTTTGTTGTTGTGTTTGTAATTGCTGTCTTTGTTTTCCGAAGAGTCTCAAGGAATAAGAACGGCGCAGGGGAGGAAAAGCCCCAATAAGGAGTAGATTTATTTTGTTCTTATGGACGTTTCCGGTTTTTAAAATGGCGAGAGAATCAAAAAACAAAAAAAAAATAGTAATTACTCACAACGGTTCTTTTCACGCTGACGATGTTTTCGCTGTGGCTGTTTTGAAGATTTTCTTCAAAGGTCAAATAAGAATTGTTAGAACTAGAGATGAAGATTTGATGAAAGAAGGGGACATCTTGGTTGACGTGGGTATGAAATATGACGGCCGGAGGAACTTCGACCACCATCAAGCAACTGGTGCTGGCCAGAGATCAAATGGTATACCATTTGCTTCTTTCGGATTGGTTTGGAAAAAATATGGTCCGAAAATTTGCGGCAATGCTTCTGTTGCCAAAGAAATTGACAAAAATCTAGTTCAATCAATTGACGCCGAAGATAATGGTATTGAAATCCTCAAACCGGTTTTTGATTTTAGTCCATACAGAGTAGCGAACTTTATTTTGTCTTTCAATTCGGTCTGGAACGAAGACGAAGATCAAAATCGGCTTTTTGCCGAAGCTGTTAGGGTCGCTGAAAAAATACTATTAAGAGAGATTAAAAAAACCAAATCTGTATTAATTGCTAAAAAAATAGTTTTAAGGACATATAAAAATAGCAAGAATAAAGAAATTATTATTTTTGATAAATACTATCCTTGGAAGGATTTTTTGTTTGATTTCAAAAAACCAAAATTTGTAATATTTCCTAGTAGTGACGGAAGGTGGAACATCTCAACAGTCAAGAAAAATCGTTTTGGCTTTGAAAGCAGGGTGACTTTTCCACAGTCTTGGGGTGGCCTGAAAGGCGAGGATTTGGAAGTCGCTAGTGGTGTGAAAGGGGCTTCCTTTTGCCATAAGAAGCTCTTTTTGGTAGTCGCTGAATCAAAAGAGTCTGCTGTCGAGCTTGCCAAAAAGGCGTTAAAGAGCAAAAAATAAGATTAATAAACCTTAATATTTATTTCAAAACTCCCATACTAAATTCACGGTTCCCTTAAGTTTTTCTTGAGTTGGCTCTAATTTTTCAAAATTAAAAAAATACAGCTTTTATTTTAAAAAAATAAACTAACATGCTGAAATTCTCGGTTCCTAAGCCCCCACTCTTTTTTGTTTCGGTACTTTTGTGAGAATGAAGGTTTGGTTGCACTCCATCTCTTTGCTAGAATATCGCAGTAGCGATGTTCTAAATAATGAATAATTATATTCCAACAATTGGTTTGGAAATCCATGCGGAGTTGAAGACGGAAACTAAAATGTTCTGCAACTCCAAAAATAATCCGGATGAATCCGAGCCGAATAAAAATATTTGTCCGATCTGCACCGGACAACCGGGGACTCTGCCGACAATAAATAAAGAAGCCGTCAAACATGTTTTGAAGGTCGGTCTTGCTGTTGGTGGAAACCTTGCGGATTTTACTGAGTTTGACCGAAAAAATTATTTTTACCCAGACATTCCAAAGGGTTATCAAATAAGTCAGTATAAGTATCCACTGGTTTCTGGTGGGGAAATAAACAAGATAAGTCTCACAAGAATTCATCTTGAAGAAGACACGGCGACATCCTTACATGAGCGTGGCGAATACAGTCTTGTTGACTTCAATCGAGCAGGGCTTCCTCTTTTGGAACTTGTTACCGAACCGGTCATACATTCGGCAGAAGACGCTTCTGCTTTTGCTAAAGAATTACAGCTTTTGTTGCAGTATCTCGGAGCCTCTGATTCCAATATGGAAAAAGGTGAAATGCGAATTGAAGCAAATATTTCTGTTGGTGTTGGCAAAGAACTTGGGGTTAAGGTTGAGGTAAAGAATTTAAACTCTTTCAAGAGTGTGGAGCAGGCAATTAAATATGAAATAAAAAGGCAAATTGAACTGCTTGAAGGCGGGGGTCGGGTACAACAAGAAACTAGAGGGTGGGACGAGAAAAAGGAAGAGACCTTTGTTCAAAGAGCGAAAGAGTCTTCCCACGACTATCGATATTTTCCAGATCCAGATTTACCTAAGCTCTACATAAGCCAAATTCCAGAATTTGATAGGGGACTGTTACTTAAAGAAATTCCAGAATTGCCTTGGGAGAAAAGGGGCAGGTATGAAGATTTGGGATTAAAAACTGAAGACATAAATTTTTTCCTCCAGTCGCGCAATAAATTTTTTGATGGTCTGTTTCAAAAAATCTTAAAGTTTTCTGGTGACGTTGAAATCGTAAAGTTGTCTGTGAACTACATAACTTCAGATATGGTGGGGCTTGCGAAGCGGGGAGTAGATTTAGACATAGATCATCTTGAGTTCATCAAATTAATGATGATGGTCAAGGAAAATAAAATATCTTCGCGTGGTGCAAAAGATATTCTTGCAATTCTCGTAGGCGAGGGTGGCGATGTAGAAAAGATCGCGGAAGAAAATAATCTTTTACAGAAAAGTGACGAGGGAGAATTAAAAGAAATTGTTCGAAAAATAATAGAAGAGAATCCAAAGGTTGTTGAGGAATACAGGAGTGGAAAAGAATCAGTTTTACAATACTTGGTAGGGCAAGGGATGAAAGAAACTAGAGGTGCTGGAAATCCGCAGGTCTTGAAGGATTTATTCTTAGATCTCTTGGTTTAATTAATCCAGGTGTTTTATTTCAAGTTTTTTCGTCCGTTTACCGAATCTCTGGTTGTTGGCGTTTTTCATCTCGGAAATTAATCTCTCTATTTCTGACAATTCGTAAACCCGATAGTTGTTTATTGGATGCCTTAGAGCTTTAAACTTACCACTCTTGTCCCAATTTCTAAGGGTTAGGGTTGAGACTCCAAGAATATCAGATGCTTGTTTTATAGTTATAAACTTTCTCTCCATTTGATTATAGGTTATAAAACCTTAATAAGATTGTCAATCAAAATATCCACAATAAGTATTGTTTATTAATGTTTAATCTAAATATTAAATTGTTTGACTAATTGACTAGGACAATCGATCAGGTGATTACTGTCGGGTAACATCACACCTTCAGGGTGTTCTGTGATTTTTTAAGATAATTACAGTGTTTTCTAAAAGATCTGGTTTGTTTTGTTACTACACCCAATAGAAATATTTCTTCGGTGATTTATCCACAGATATCTCTTTTTTAGTTTAATGATAAGACTTTTTTGCATTATAATTTAGTGGTGGAAAAAGAGTTAAATTTAGAAGGCAAGAAATATATCTCGGCTAGCCGAGTTTCAAAAAAAAGTGGCTATAATTCTGATTATCTCGGACAGCTTTGTCGAGCAGGTAAACTGGATTGTCGGTTGGTTAGCAGGACTTGGTTTGTTGAAGAAAGCTCTCTTATTAACCACCTGAAATCAGGTAGGAAGAAATCGTCCCCGCTTATCCGTGAAGTATCTAATAAAGAACTCAAGACAACTAGTCTGAAATCGGAAGGATTTTTTGACGATAATCAAAAGATAGTTTTTCAATCTTTAAGAAGTGAGTCTTTAATAGCTGATCGACTAGCTAGAAACTTTTCTTTACAAAGAACAGTCTCCAATTTTTTTATTGCAGTTTTTGTTGTTGTTTCGGTCTCTGTCTTGGTTTTTGATGTTGCTAATGTCTTGAAAAAAGGAGAGCCGATTGTTGCTGATAGTTTTCAATCCATGACGACTGATCTAATAAAAATTGTGAATCCCGAATTTTCAAGCTCGTCCATAAAAGATGCAGTCAAAAGAGGTTCGGATAATTTTAAATTTGTTATGAAGAGTGGTTTTGAAAAATTTTCTAAATCCTTTTCTTTCTTGAGTTCTAAAAATAAAATCGCAAAAAAAGATAATGCTGTCGCAGAAAATAATTTTTCCTCTTTGACATTAGATGAGAGAGGAGTTGTGACTATCCCAATTCACAGTAATGAAAACTCTGACGCCTTTTCCAAGGTAAAAAATTATTTGAGAGATTCTTTTTCTGACGAGATTGAATTTGTGCCGGATGAGAGTGGGGTAGCCGGAGTAATAAAACCAGTTTTTGCCGAACCGACCGAAGAGGAATATTTTTATGTGATGGTTCCCAAAAAATAGTGTGTTAAAATTTGTTTTCAAATTAGAAGTTTAATTAATTTTAAAGATGAAAGATAAAAACAAAAAAGTCGAATTTATTAGAAACAAACAACTTATTATTAGCTTTATTAATTCAAAATTTAAGATGACTAGTTTCAAAAAATTATTCAAAGAAAGCTTAGCGATTACGATGGTCTCTGCTTTGTTGGTGCCAATTGGTTTTGCTTATGTTGAACCAAACATAACAAGAGGTTCCGGACAGTTTGAAATAAGCCAGAGCATAACTGCTGAAATAACATTTAAGGTCGCGCCGTCGGATGTGACTTTGAGCCCCTCTCTTGGAGGTTTGACCGGTGGAACTTCAAATGGTGGGACGCAATTTGTGGTTATGACCAATAATACTGCTGGTTGGACCGTAACTCTAACCGCCTCTTCCACAAACGGGATGGAGGGAGAATCGACCGCTGGAGTCATTCCACATCTTGTAGAGACGACACCTGGTGTTCCGGATTTTGACTTTGATGATACGACGGTTGCTGTTAACACGGCTAGATTTGCCTACACCGTAAACGCTTCTTCTACCGATTATCTCGCGACAAAATTCAAGGATAATGGTTCGGCTTGCAACACAGGTTCTAATCAAGCGGCTTTAAAGTGTTGGATTTCCGCCACTTCGTCAATCCCATTTACGATATTGGACAGTAATACCAACACTGATTTTTACGGCGCGACCTCAACTATTTTTTTCCGAGTGGTAGTAAGAGAGAATCCGGATCCGCTTCTGCCGATTGATACATATACTGCGACAACCACGCTGACCGCAACAATGAAATAATAAATTAATATGAATTCTGAATTTCAAGATAAAAAACTTAGTTTACCGGCGTTAATATTATTTGTTTTTTCAGCTTTATTGCTTGGGAGTTTTGCGCTGATTTTTCCGGCCTCAACAGTATTTTCTCAAGAGCCAAACAATACTTTCGTTCGGAATACAGAAATTAGCATTGAAAGTTTAGGAGAAAATGTTGGTGTTCTCGGTGATTTTGTTGTTGGGCCTGGAAAATTTGATGCCTCACTTACTCCTGGAGAAACCAGAAATTTCAAATTGGATGTCACAAACAGAATGGGTGAGGAAAGGATCTTTCTCATAGAAATAGAAGATTTTACCGGTTCAAGGAGTTCTGACCAGACAGTTATTTTATTGGGGAGCGAAAGAGGCCCCTATTCCTTGAAAGATTACATCAAAGTGCCAGCTTTTGAATTTTCTTTGAAACACGGAGAGAGGGCAAGAATCCCAATAACAGTTTCAATTCCTTATGATGAAGAACCTGGGGGTCGATACGGCAGTGTTGTAATCAGTACAGTGTCAAAGCCGTCAGAGCGAGGCGACGGAGATGTCAGAGGTGGGGCAGCCATCATTTCAAGAATCGGTACTCTCTTTTTTGTAAGAATACCGGGAGAGGTAGATGAGGAGGGGGAAATGCAAACCTTTAGGACAAAAGCCGGGAAAAGAATTTTTGGTTCGACTCCGGTACCATTTGAAATCTTGTTTGAGAATTCCGGAAGTATCCACCTTGCTCCTTATGGCGAGATTCGGATAAATAACGTTCTTGGTAAAGAGGTTGAAGTAATTGAGATGGATCCTTGGTTTTCTATGCCTGACTCTTTGCGTTTGCGAGAGGTTGTCTGGGAAACGGGATGGGCTTTCGGTGTTTACAATGCTCACGCTTTTGTAAACCGTAGTTATAACGACATCATTGATGAAGAGAGTTTTATATTTTTTGTTTTGCCTTGGAAATTAATACTTGTTTTCCTTATCATTGTGCTTATTTTGGTTCTTACTATTAGATTTTTAACCAAGAGATTTGAATTTAGAAAAAAGCCAATGGATGAACAAAGATAACATATTACAAAAAAACAAAAGACCCGAGCGGGTCCCAAGACCAATTGAAACTCTAACTACGAGGTCTTTTGTTGTACTAAAGCTAGCAAATGGTTTAAGACTTGACAAGTTTCAAAAGATTTAATTTTGTGGACAAGCTGTGGAATATGTCTTTTCAAAGAAACCAAAAAAAAAAGAAAAACGCAACAATAACAACACTTTTCTTTAGCTTGTTGCTTGCCGTGTTTTTTTATATTGAAGTTAGTGCATTTGTGATGGAGAGTAATAGCTATAGAGTGCAGAGTGATAGTCTGAATATCGGCGGTCTTAGGTCTCAAAGTGCAAATTATTTTGAAGAAAGTACGATTGGTGAATTGGCAACCGGTATTTCTGAAAGCGCGTCTTATAGACTCAAAGCCGGATATCAGCAAATGCAGGGGGTGTTTATATCAATTACTTCTGTTGACGATATCACTTTGTCTCCGGCGTTGGGCGGATTGACTGGGGGGACTTCAAATGGTGGTGCTCAGTTTATTGTAAAGACCGATAATGCCGCTGGTTTCTCTGTCACCATAAAAACCGATTCTGATGACGGCATGATTGGAAATGAAAATGCTGGTACCATTTTTCATCTAAACACCGCTACTCCGGAGGTGCCGGATTTTAATTTTAATTCGGCACCAGCGAATTCTTCGGCGTTTGCTTATACCATCAATGCCTCAACAACCGGTGAAATTGTGGCCGCATTTAGGAACAATGGTTCGAATGCCTGCAACACCGGCTCAACTGAAACCGACGATAACTGCTGGATTTCGGCGACCACCACACCAAGGACGATAATTAGTACGACATCAAGAACACCGATCTCCGGCGCGACTTCGACTCTGCGTTTCAGGGCAATAGTCTCTGCAAATCACAACCCGATTCTTTTGCCGGATACTTACGTAGCGACCACAACCTTAACCGCCGTCACTCTTTAAATTGAATATATGAAATTAAATTTTCTTACATTCCAAATAAAGATTTTAATAGCCAGCTTTGCTTTCTTAGCTTTAATTGTTTCTGCACAATCTGAAAGTCAGTTCAAGGTCAGTCAGATAATTACTGTAGAAAATCCACCCGAAGCGCCACAAAATCTTTCGGCTATTGCTGTTTCCACTTCAGGGATAAATTTGACTTGGGATGCGGCGGTTGAGGGTGATCTGCCTGTAAATGGTTATAAAATTTTCAGGGATGACGTAGAGATTGATACCACTTCTGGAACTTCTTATAGCGACACCGGTCTTTCTCCAAACACTTTGTATACTTACAAAGTTTCGGCCTTTGACACCTCCGGGGCTGACAGCCCGTTATCTGATCCTGCTTCAGCCACCACTTTTCCTTTGGATGAAGAGGAGGAAGAAGAACAAGCTCGCGGTCAAACAGGTCAATATGTTTTTTTGAAAGTCTTAAATTTCTCCGTAGAGCCGGATTTATATCAAGCAGTCATAAATTTGGAAACTAATATCCCCTCAAAAACGGTATTATTTTGGGGTAAAACTCCGGATTATGAAATTGGCTCTCTGGCCTCTTCTGTTTTTAAGACGAATCATCAAATTACTGTTTTGGACCTTGACCCCGGCGTCTTGTATTTTTTCCGATTAGAGATTGTTGATGCGCTCGGTCGGAAAATTATTTTGGACAATCAGCAGTTTAAGACTATTTCTTTTCCCGAATTTCCTTTCAATGTTTCTAACTTAAGAGCTCTTGCGGATGAGGAAAAGATAATTTTGACTTGGAAAAATCCTTCAGTTAATTTTGAGAATATCAGGATTATTCGTTCGCCAAAATTTTTCCCTAAAGATCCTTTTGACGGAAATTTAGTTTATGAAGGCCGAGGGGAGAGATTTGTTGATTCAAAAGTTGAAAAACGCACAGACTATTTTTATTCGGTTTTTGTTAGAGACAAAAGCGGTCGTTATTCTTCTGGTGCTTTGGTCAGAGGTAAGCTTTTGATCCCGGGAGAAATTCCACCGGAGCCGTTTGCCGGAGTGATTGATTTGCCACGTTCGAGTGTTGATTCGATGTTTTTGGGATTGACGCTCGGAGACTTCAAATTTATTCAAGGAGACGAAATCGCCAAGCTTGAAAGAGGTAATATCGTTGTTGTAAATGGCGATAGAGCTTTGAAAGTTTCCCTACCTTACGAAAAAGTACCGGAGGTTCTAAAGACTCTTACTGTTACTCTAACTCACCCTGTTGACCCATCTTTGGTTTTTAGTTTTTTGCTTCGGGTGAACGAAAATAGAAGCGCTTATGAGGCAAGCATTGCGCCACTTGGTGAAGAGGGGACTTTTGGTCTTCATGTCGCCGTTCTTGACCATAAAAATCGCGGTCTAAGAAAGATAAACGGAATTTTGAAATCAATTCTTCCTTTTCCACCAATCGCGTTTCCGAATTTTCCTTGGCTACCTATTACGTTCTGGCTATCTTTACTTTTTATACTTTTGTTTGTTGCTTGGAAATTTCGACCGAGGATTTTTAAAATAAATTATGAGAATATTGCTTAGAAAAAAAATTCGGATTTATACTTTTCTGGTTTTTTCAGGATTTTTTTTCTTGCTGCCTTTTGTCTCTTATGCTGATTTTAATTCGCAGATAAACTATCAAGGCAAATTGACAGACACTAATAATCTGGCGGTACCTGATGGTAACTATATAATGAAATTTCGTTTATATACTACTGCGACTAGCGCTACCACTACAAATATCTGGGAAGAAATCCGTATAGATTCTGGTGATCGGATAACTGTAACCGATGGATTGTTTAGTGTCATGCTTGGCAGTTCCACTCCGCTTTCAACGGTCAACTTCAACCAAACTCTTTACCTTGGTGTTGAGATTTGTGGAACGTCTGGACTTTCTGGTTGCGATGATGAAATGTCCCCGAGAAAAATTTTGGGCACAGTGCCCTCAGCTTTTGAAGCTGGCAAATTGTCGGGCTTAAACTCATCACAATTTTTGCGTTCCGATGCCGAAAACTCAACCTCCACCGCTTCAACATTTTTAAGAATTACCCAAAGTGGCGCCGGTAAAATAGCTGAATTTATCGGGCAAAGCTCGGCTTCTGTTTTGGCGCTACTTTCTAATGGTAATGTTGGAGTCGGCACCTCGTCTCCTTACTCCAGATTTTCAGTTTGGGGTTCGGGCACTGGTGCAAGCCGGCTTTTTGAGTTAACCAACAATTCTTCAACTACTTTGGCTGCTTTTCTTGAAGATGGAACTGGATATTTCTTGGGGAACATTGGTATTGGCACAACTACTCCGGGAACAATTTTTTCTTTAGGCAACACTGGCCCTGACACGATAAATATTTCTACTACCGCGACTTCAACTTTTGGCTCCGGCATAGATATTCGTACCGGATGTTTTGCGGTAAATGGCGTGTGTGTTGGTGGTGGAAGTGGGGTATCAACTTTTCTTGGTTTAACAGACACACAATCATCTTTTACCGCAAACAGGATTATTCACACCAATTCTTCGGGTAATGCTTTGACGGATACCGACGGTTTTGTTTTTGATGGCATAAATTTTGGCATCGGCACGTCCTCCCCTTACGCTCGTCTTTCTGTTGTCGGACAAGCGGTTGCTGAATATTTTACAGCCACTTCTAGTAATGCCACTTCAACTTTCACAAACCTTCGGTTTACCGGAAATTTTAGAACCCCCTTTACCAGCAATCGAGTTCCTTTTGTTAGCACAGACGGCATTCTTTCAGAATCTGCCGATCTGACTTATGTCAGTGGCAAATTAACAGCTGAGGGAGGTCTTGAGGTTTCAAGGAATATGAATACCTACTCTCATTTTGGCGGAGCCACCACAAATCTTCCCGTCAGCCCCACCAACGACACTGACCGCTTGGTTACAATTAAAGGAATAACTGGCACAAGTGGAGAAAGGCGAGGCCTTCTAACAGCAGTAGATTTTACTGGCTCTAGCTCAAACTCTGGTTCCAATATGGCTTTTCAGTCAATTGCTAAGCACAGCGGTTCTGGTGCCTTAACTTTAACAACCGGTCCTGGTGGTCTGTCCGGTGGACGAGTTGGATTACATTTTGGTTCTACTGCACTTGGAACTATATCTTTGGCAACAGGACTTTCGGTTTGGAGTGAAAGAGGTAGTTTAACAGTCAATAACGCTTCAATTACTGAATATATTGGACTGCAGATAGAAGAATCAATTTGGTATTTGGGTGGTTCCGGTGCAATTACCGATTATTCTGGAATAAGAGTTAGAAGTCCTTCAACTACCGGATCTGGAACTATGACAAATGTTTATGGATTAAGAATAGACGAGATTGTTCGGGGTAATAATCGTTTTGCTATTTATACTGGTGGTACAACCAAATCATATTTTGGTGGTAATGTCGGAATTGGCACGACAACACCTTACAGCAAGCTCACGGTCTGGGGGGTCGGTACTGGCACGAATAGAATTTTTGAGTTGGTTAATAATGCTTCAACCACTTTGTTTTCAGTTTTGGATAACGGCACTACTCATATTGGTACGGCAACAGCTGGTAACATTGTTTTTGAAACAAGCGCAACTGGCAACGTAGTCCGAGTTGGAGTTGGTACTTCTACTCCAGATGCAGATTTTACAATTGTCTCAAATCAGCCAAATGCCAATACCTATCTTTTTACAATTGCGACGACAACCGGAGATGTCATAAATCGTAAATTTACTGTTGATTCCGACGGCGACGTGGCAATTGACGGCTCGCTTACAAATCCGGCCGACTACGCCGAAGCTTTTACTGTTGTTGGTTTAAAGACCGAATACGAGCCGGGGGATATTGTTGTGGCTTCAAAGCTGGAACCCGGCAAGGTTGAAAAATCTTACGGTGTTTATCAGGCAAATTTAGTGGGCGTTTATTCAACAAAACCGGGTATTATTGGTACGCTATCCAAAAGCCCGACAGCTTACCGGATTGAAGAGACAAATGACATACCGGTTGGGGTTATGGGTCGGGTGCCGGTTAAGGTTTCAGACGAAAACGGCCCGATAAAAGCCGGAGATTACATCACCTCGTCATCAAGACTTGGGATTGGGATGAAAGCCACAAAACCCGGCCGAGTTGTTGGTGTTGCGCTTGAAGATTTCACACCTTCTTCTAATGGGGAAGTCGGTAAGATTATGACTTTTATAAATAACAACACCTTTTATTTTGGTGAGGGTGATTTGAATTTGGAAAAAAGAATTTCTGATCTGGAAGCTTTTGTAAAGGGTGGAAATGCCGGCGGTTTTGGTTTTGATTATATTCTTACCAACTTTGAAATGCTTGGTGTTAAAATCCAGGATGGATTTGCCTATTTCAAAAATTTGATTGCCGAAAAGTTGACGGTCGGCAACCGAGAAAATCCGGCAGGTATAACTTTATTCGATACAATAACCGGCGAGCCGTATTGTTTGTCTATAAACAGTGGAGTTGTAAATTCAGCACCGGGCGAATGTCAAATTTTCAAAAGTGGTGGTGGTAGTGTTGATTATCCGGATGATCAAGTTGGCTCGGATAACAAAGGTGATTTCAAAGCGGATGAGATTGGATCAAAAGAAGAGACCGGTAGTGAAGAAAACGAAGAGAAAGTTAGTGTTGGGGCGGGCCCGGAAAATGAGATTGTTGAGGGTGAACCAGAAACAGAGCTAGATTTAGAAGAAGAGTTATAAATTCCGATTTTTCAAAAAGACTTATGAAGTCTCAAAAAAGTTTCAAAAGAAAAATTATTTTTACTCTAATCACAGTCTTTGTTTTGACTGCGATTTTTTCCTACTCAAAACTTTTTACTGAAGCCGAGACTTTAAGACATCTGCGAGTGGAAACATTTACTTCAAACGGCACTTTTACAGTGCCGTCCGGAGTTACGGAAGTAACTTTTGAAGGTTGGGCTGGTGGTGGCGGTGGTTCTCAAAATGCCGGAGCTGGTGGTGGCGGAGCTTTTATGTCAACCACTATGGTTGTTGAAGCTGCACAAGAATATACGATAACGGTTGGGTCCGGAGGTGCTGCTGGCGGGAACAATGGGGCTAGTACAACGGTAGAGAGAGGTGGCACAAAATATCTTGATGCGCAGGGTGGTTTTGGTGGCGGAACAAATGGTGGTGGTGGAGGCAAAGCTAGCGCCGGAATAGGGGACTTTGGTTTTGATGGTGGAAACGGTAATCAAGGAACTTCCGGAAAATCCGGTGGTGGTGGAGGCGGAACGGAAGGCGCCGGCTCGTCCGGACCAAACGGCGGCGGTAATTATTTCGGTGGCGGCGGTTCTGGTGGTGCTGGAGTGGAAAATCACAGATATTATGGTTCAGGTGGTGGTAGCAACACTTCAACCCAAAGAACTGGTCGCGGCGGCGCAGTTCATGTTACCTATCTTATTGACGCAACTGAAGGTTTTCCAACCATTAGAGCCAGAAATTGGGGTCGTTCCGGAGGAGATACCACTAGCCATGCGATTCGTTTGCCAGCTGGGGTTAAAACTGGACAATTACTTTTAGTTGTATTTTCTGTTCACGGCAACAATCCGACACTCTCTGGTTACGATACAAATGATTGGATTCTTTTAGATGAAGAAGTAAATTCTGGTACCAATACCGTCAAGGGCGCCATACTTTACAAAATAGCTGATGGTGGAAGTGCTGATGATTTGACCATCACCACTTCGGCGAGCGAAGAGAGTACACATATATCTTTTGCTATTGACAGAGGAGGGACGCCGACTGCGACGGGGCTCGGCGGAGACGGCACCAATACCAATCCGCCCTCTCACAACGCTCTCTCTTCAAGAAAATATCTTTGGATCGCGACTGTTTCAAGAGATTTGAATGTTAATGGCGATCACAGGGTTTCTGCTCCGCCGGCTAATTACACGGATTTCTTGTATTTATCGCCAACTTCTTTTAATACAGGTGTTGATACATCTGTGGCGACACGCCACAGAGAAATTCAGACAGAAGATCCTGATATTTTTACTTCCAGTTCCGAACAGTGGGTGTCTTTTACGATTGCTGTACCGTATGTTGATCCGGGGGATCCAGGAGAGGGCAGTGACACGGTCAAAACTTTGATCAAAGGCGGGACGACTTTTAAGGGGGGAGTTATTTTTAAACTATTTCTGCCTTTTACTTTGAAATTTTCTTATTTTAATCTTTTCTAATTTTTTGAAACATCCAAGACAGATAAAAAAACACTTTTTTTTATTTCACTATTATTTCTTCTCTTATCTGCGCCAGATATTTCTTCCGCCCAACCCGAAACCTACACCCTAAACCTAGATACTTTCAATATCTTTCTGCTTCTCTCCGGACTTGTCGCCGTCCTGATGTTAATCGTGAATGCGATTGAGTATCTCTCAACCGGAGCTATTTCAAAACCTGGAGTCAACAGAAGAGAAAAAATCTCTCTCTACGGCTTTCTCATAATCGCCGTCTCTTCCTGGCTTATCCTCTTTGCCTCCGACCCAGACATCATCTCAAAGATAAACGATGAGTTTGATAGAATAACCACTCCTTCTGATGAACCCCTACCACCTTCTCTTCTCTCTATCCTTCTGCGTCGAGACCAGTATAGACAACCGACCACCCCCTTTCCAAGGACATATGATTCTCCCTCTCCCCCTGTTCCTCCTCTGGCTTTTAATCCACCACCACCTCCACCGCCACTGCCGGGGCCACCACCTCCACCGCCACCGCCGGGGCCACCACCCCCACCTCCGCCACCACCTCCGCCTCCTCCATTTAAACGACTGATAAACTTTCAGCCTGTCGGATTTTCAAACGAAAGTGCGCCGGAGAGAGGAAAAATTTCGCAAACCGTTTACAGCGATAGTACCGGTTGGAACGCTTTCACCAGCCGGATTGAACCTATAAGGCAAATTCTTGGTTAAAACACTTTTGATTTATGGTTCCACAATATCGGTGGCGCTTGGCCGGATGTGCCTTATTTGCCGAATGGTCCGCATTCAACCATGCTTTTCGAGCAAATAGAATTGGGCGGACAAAGGGTTCCCGGTCTTACAAATTTTAGTGTTTTAAGATCCTATGCGAATCAGCACGGAATGAAGTTGTACGGATACATCGGTTTTCCGAGGTGTGATGTTTTTCCCGAAGATCCCGATTACCCTTATTATGTTTTCGAACATTGTGAGGGGAGTTTCCTTAATCGTTGGTACGGCCCCATAGTAAGTTCTGGTTTTATTGGACTCGGACATGACTGGACTGGCAATTTGCCCAACGGATCTTCGGCCCTGTCAGTTAATTTTTCTTATCTAAGAAGTCGAGGCGTTGAGCCATTTGTCGAATCTATTTTCAGAAGGGAACAAAGTCATCTTTTGGGTTACAGCGTGGTGGCCTTGGAGCGTGCCTGGATTGCTAGAGAAGGGAATAAGAACTTTTTCAGCGAGGATGAAGTTATTGCCGCTGGTGGCCGAGCGATTCATCTTGTTAATTTTCCACCTGACGGCACTTGTAGCAATGAAGATGAACAAAATGCTTGTGTTCAAGCGTGGCGCTGGCAAACCACCAAATCACTTCTTCAAGCGGGAAAAACCGTAACAGTTTCTTTGGTCGGATTAAACAACGCTGGCTATGATTTGTCGGAACTTTTAAATTATTTACCTTGATTTGCTGTCTTTTTTTAGATATTTATGATATAATCTAAATAGTTTTGTGTTGGATAGTTGCGCTTTGATTTTAATCAGAGTGAGGAAAGTCCGAACACGCATTCCGCCTTTGAGCGGAAAAAGGTAGCGGGTAACACCCGTCTGGAGCAATCCAAGAGGTGCGAGCAGAGACGGCGAGTTCCGAAAGGAGCGAGCCGCCCAGTTCCAGTTTTGAGTGATTAATTTTTTGATTATTCAAAACTGGGACTGGGCGAGTTTCCGCAGTAATGCGGGAAGTGAAACGGCTAAATCCTTACCCGCGTGCAAGGCCGTGTCTGCTAATTTTGCACCACCTACGGCGGGCAAAATTGGTAGAAGTGCCGCTAGATCCTGATGGCAACATCGGGACCAGATAAATAGCTATCGTTCTGCCCCAGTTTTGGTTGATAGAATTTTCTAAAAATCAAAACTGGGGCGGGATACAGAATTCGGCTTATAGATGCAAAACCAAAAATGAAAAACGCTTCGGTTAACCGAAGCGTTTTTCATTTGTCTTTTTTCTGTTAAAATAAACAATATGGAGAGAGCTGTAGAAAATCAAAAATCTTTGGAAATTCCTTCTCTGGTCCTTTTATTTTCGGTTATTTTACTGCCAATATCTTTTGCACCTCTTAATATCGTGCCGCTTTTTTTTGTCAAAGCCCTGGTCCTGTCTTTAGGTGTTGCTTTTTCTGCACTAGCGCTTCTTGTCTATTTAATGAGAAATAAGGTTAAACTTGTCATACCTTTTCATCCGATTTTTATCATCCCAATATTCTCTCTCGCGGTTTTTTTATTCTCTTCGCTCTTTAGTGCGCATTTTTCTCTTTCTTTTTCCGGTTACGGTTTTGAGTCCGGAACTTTTATTTTTATTTTTCTCTTTTGGTCTGTATTTTTTCTATCCTTCTTCTTTTTTAGAGACAGAAAAAAAATACCGCAAGTAATTTTTTCTGTTCTTTTGGTTTGTCTTTTGTTGTTTATTTATCAGATTCTTCTTCTTATCCCAGGCCTTGAATTTCTTGGCTTTAAGACTTTTAGTCAAAAAACATCAACCCCGGTTGGTAATTGGAATGAGATCGGATTTTTTGCCGGCCTATCGGTCATTATCTCTTTGGTGCTTCTAGAGACAATCCTTAAAAATCTTCACGGTCTTGGTAGTAAATTGGCTATAGCCACACTTTTTATCGGTCTCTTGTTTATTTTTTTGATAAATATATCGATTGTTTGGCTTTTGACCACGTTTTTTGTAATCCTTTTCTTAGTTTTTTATTTTTTCAAATCTCCCGTAAGCGATAAAAAATCAGCAACAACTTTAGTTGATGGGGTGACAAAGGAGAGGTTTTTATCTAAAAAAAGCGTTTCCAAGATTTCAATTTTAGCTCTATTTTTTATCGCCCTGCTTTTTTTGATTGGCGGTTTTGTTGGACAGAATGTCCAGACGTCTTTGGGAATCAATTATCTTGACGTAAAGCCGTCCTGGAGTTCCACCAAGGAAGTTTTTTTACATACGCTCCGCTCTGATTTTAAAAGTTTTTTGCTGGGTTCCGGTCCAAACAGTTTTCTTTTTCAGTGGCGACAATGGAAACCGTCTGAAGTAAATCTGACTGCTTTTTGGAATGCTGAATTTCATAACGGTGTCGGACTTTTGCCGACTTTTGCCGTTACCACTGGCTCTCTTGGTCTTTTGACTTGGATGTCTTTCCTATTTTTATTTTTTTGGCTAGGCGTGAAGAAAGTTTGGAACAACAAGGAAGACTGGCTCTCTGTAACTTTGTTTTTCGCGAGCGGTTTTTTGTGGCTTTCTGCAATTTTTTATCCTGTAGGACCGGCCTTATTTATAATGACTGCTTTTTTTTCTGGTTTGTTTCTGACTTCAATTTTTAAAGATGAGATTCCAAAATCTTTCTGTCTTGACCTGTCTTCTTCTGCTGGACGAAAAAACAAGTCAATCAGTTTGATCATCTTGTCGATATTTGCCGCTCTTGCTTTGGCAACTGCAGTTTTAGTAATTCAAAAAACCCTCGCCGCTTCCAATTTTCAAAAAGGAGTCTTGGAGCTGTCTTCAGGTAAAATCGCACAATCCGGTGTTTTGCTTGAAAGATCGGTTAAAATTTCTGGGAATGATATTTTCCGTCGGCATCTCTCCGAATTTTTTATTTTAGAAGCTTCACAGATGGCGCAAGAAGTTAGTAATCCGACCGATAAGGATGTAGAGCATTTTCGCCGACTGATTGACTCGGCTCGCAATAATGCCGAACTCTCGGTAATCTACAACAGGAAAAATTTTGAAAATTGGATTAATCTGGCCGGCTTTTATGAATTTCTGGCTTCTTTTGATGCTGATAACTCTTCGGAACATTACGAAAACGCGCGCCTCTCGTACCAGAGTGCCATAGTCTTTGACCGACAGAATCCATTTTTGGATTTGATGCTAGCTCGCTTGAATATTTCTCTTGGCGCCTTGGAAGAAGCTGAAAATTATGTTTCAAGTGCTTTGGATAAAAAGCCAAATTATAGCGAAGCGATTTTTCTGCTTTCTAGAATTAAGGCGGCACGTGGCGACTTAGACGACGCGATAGTGTCTGTTTCGGAAGCTATAGGTTTTTCACCCCAAGAACCTTCTGGTTATTTCCAGCTTGGGCTTTTAAATTATCAAAACAATAATTTTGAGAATGCCAAAGAAGCTCTTAATGTTGCGATTTCGCTTGAACCTCAATACGCAAATGCCCGATATTTTCTTGGTCTAAGCTTGGCTCAACTTGGAGACACGGCTAAAGCCCTGGAACACTTCAGGATTCTTGAACAGAGTTTTCCTTCAAACGAAGAGATTAAGTTTATTATCTCCAATTTACAAGAAGGAAACGAGCCCTTTGAAACCAACTCCGAAGAATTTTCTGTAGCGCCTCCAGAAGAACGGGACGGCCTGCCAATTCAAGAATAAAATGGTAAAAGGTATTTGGGATTTTATTCATAGGGAATCAAACGGCCTTCATCAGGCCGCTTATTTGCTTGGTTTTTTTGCTCTGCTTTCTCAAATTCTCGGTTTATTGAGGGACCGACTTTTGGCTCACAACTTTGGTGCCGGCCTTGAACTTGATTTGTATTATGCCGCCTTTAGAATTCCTGACTTTCTTTTTGTTTCCGTCGCTTCGCTAGTTTCTGTTTCTATTTTAATTCCGGTTTTGGTTGAGAAGTTAGAAAAAAAAGAAGAAAGCCGGAAGTTTTTAGACAGCGTCTTCACTTTCTTTTTTCTAGCAATAATTTTAATTTGTTCTGCGGTCTTTTTTCTAGCTCCGAAGATTTTAGGCAAGATTTTTCCCGGGTTTGCCGGAGACGAACTTCACGATCTTTTATTGTTGACTAGAATTCTTCTTTTGTCTCCGATTTTTCTCGGTTTCTCAAATCTTTTAGCGAGTATCGTGCAGGTCCATCGGAGGTTTTTGCTTTACGCTCTAAGTCCGATTGTTTATAACCTCGGAATTATTCTGGGAATTTTTGTCTTTGTTCCGTCGTGGGGGGTGGTTGGAGTCGCTTTTGGCGTTATTATTGGCGCATTTGGACACCTTGCGATTCAAATACCCTTTGTCATAAAGATTGGGCTGTTGCCAAAGCCGACTTATTTTTGGCTGTGGCCAGACCTGAAAAGAGTCATAATTCTTTCAGCGCCGAGGACTTTTGCTCTAAGTGTCAATCATTTGGCTTTGCTTTTTCTTTTTTCTTTCGCTTCACTTTTGGCTTTTGGTTCAATCGCAATTTTCAACTTGTCTCTCAATTTGCAGTCGGTCCCACTTTCAATTATCGGAGTTAGTTATTCTCTGGCCGCCTTTCCGACCTTGGCGCGGTTTTTCGCTAACGGTGAACGGCTGAAGTTTGTCGACCAGATTACTACTGCCGCTAAACACATAATTTTCTGGTCAATGCCGATTGCGGTTTTATTTATTGTTCTTCGGGCTCAAATTGTCAGAACTCTCTTTGGCACTGGCGAATTCAGTTGGTCGGATACCAGATTAACCGCCGCCGCTTTGGCTATATTTTCTGTCTCGGTTGTATCCCAGGGATTGAACCTTCTTTTTACTCGAGGGTATTATGCTGCTGGTATGACAAAAAAACCCTTAATTTTAAATTCCATTTCGGCTGTAACGATTGTTGTCTCAAGTTTTGGGTTGATAAAGCTTTTTCAAAATGTTGAAATTTTCCGTTTTTTCATTGAGTCTCTATTTAGAGTCGGCGGTCTTGAAGGTGTCGTTGTTTTGATGTTACCTCTTGGCTTTTCTTTGGGAATGCTTTTGAACAGCTTAATGTTTTGGATTTTGTTTAAGTCTGATTTTGGTCAGTCCACTAACAAAATTTCTAGAGTTTTTTTCCAAAGTTTCTCTGCGTCTATCATTGCGGGCTTTGCCGCTTATCTTGGCCTGCAGTTTCTTGCGCCGATTTTAGACCAAAACACTCTGCTTGGGATTTTTTCTCAAGGATTTTTCGCTGGACTTTTGGGGATCATCTGCGGTATTTTGATTCTGCTCGTTCTCAATAATAAGGAGATTAAGGAAATCTGGGCGAATTTTCACAAGCGGTTTTGGGGCACAAAGGTTATCCGTTCGGATTCAGAAATCACATAACCTTCTCTTAAATTAAAAATGAACAACAGCAACATAAGAAATTTTTGTATTATTGCTCATATTGATCATGGAAAGTCCACTTTGGCCGACCGGTTTTTGGAATTTACCAATACGGTTGAAAAAAGGAAAATGAAAGAGCAGGTTTTAGACGCCATGGAGCTTGAGCGCGAACGGGGGATTACAATTAAGATGACCCCAGTGCGAATGCACTATACCCTAGACGCCAAACCCTATACCCTAAACCTTATTGATACCCCCGGCCATATTGATTTTGCCTATGAAGTTTCGCGAGCACTTAAAGCGGTTGAGGGCGCGATTCTTTTAGTGGATGCAACACAAGGGGTGCAAGCCCAGACACTTACAACCCTTGATATGGCGCAATCCTTGGGGCTAAAGATAATTCCGGCAGTCAGCAAAATAGATTCTCCGCTTGCCAGAATTTCTGAAGTCAAAAAGGAAATCACCACTCTTTTGAAATGTGTAGAAGAAGAAATCTTAGAAGTTTCCGGAAAGACCGGTGAGGGCGTGGAAAATCTACTTAATTCAATTGTTGAAAAAATACCTCCTCCGAAAGTAGAAGGGGGAAACAATTTTCGCGCTTTAATTTTTGATTTTCAGTATTCCAGCCACAAGGGTGTAGTGGTTTATGTGCGGGTTGTTGGTGGGGAAGTCAAGAAGGGTGACCAACTTAATTTTAAAGTATCCGGTAAAAACTTTTCAGCTTTGGAGGTCGGCATTTTTTCCCCAGAGGAAAGACCAAAAGATTTTTTGAGAGCCGGTGAAATCGGTTATGTCGTGACAGGTATAAAAGAGCCGGGTGTGGCTTCGGTTGGCGACACAGTTGTTTTTGTTGGCGACAATTTGCCCCCCTTACCGGGTTACCAAAAACCCCAGCCGGTAGTTTGGTCCTCAATTTATCCGGAAAGCCAGGATGATTTTGATGAACTAAAAAGATCTCTCCAAAAACTGAAACTTTCTGACTCGTCTTTGGATTTTGAAGAAGAATCTTCGGGTGTCCTGGGACGTGGGTTTAGGTGTGGTTTTTTGGGCATGCTTCATCTTGAGATTGCTACTGAACGTGTAAGAAGAGAGTTTGGTCTTAATATTGTTATCGGCTCGCCGACTGTTAAATACCAGATAAAAACTAGAGACGGCGAACAAAAAGAAATTTATTCTCCCTCACTTTTTCCGCCGGAACATTTGATAGACAGGGTTTTGGAACCGTGGGCCGATGTTCAGATTATCGTTCCGTCTGACTTTCTAAATAATTTGATGTCGCTCGTTTTTGAACACGAAGGCCAGATAAAAAATTCGGAGAATTTTGGTGATGACCGAATTTCTTTGAAGATTGAGATGCCTCTTCGGGAATTAATGAGAAATTTTTTTGATAAGGTTAAGAGCCAGACTTCTGGCTTCGCTTCCTTTTCTTATAATCTTAAAGATTTACGCTTGGCTAATATCGTCAAGTTGGAAATTTTAGTGGCCGGCGAGTCGGTGCCGGCTTTCACTAAAATAGTTTCCGAAAGAGCTTTGACGAAAGAAGCCGAGCAGGCCGTTGAAAAACTCTACAAAATTTTGCCGCGCCAGCTTTTTACTCTAAAAATTCAAGCGCAAGCCAAGGGTCGAATAATTTCTTCGAGAGAGGTCTCGGCTTTGAAGAAGAATGTAACTGGCCACCTCTATGGTGGGGACATAACTCGTAAACGCAAACTTTGGGAGAAGCAGAAAAAAGGAAAAAAGAAGCTCCAATCAATGGGCAAGGTTAACATTCCGCAGGAAATTTTCTTAAAAATGTTGAAAGAGTAATTTTACTTCTCTTTCGTTTAAAACGGCATAGGTGTAAAGAAAGCAACCATGCTTATGATGATGAGCACGCCCAAAACAATACTCAAAATTCTGACAATCTTTTTTGTTTTTCTATGGAATAACATATCTTGTTATAATACTAATTAATGCTTAATTTTCAAGCCCAAAAGAGGAAAAGACGGAGCTTTAAGACCCAGATTCTGATTATTTTATCAATTTTTCTGATAGTGATTCTAGCCAAGCCGACTTGGAACATGCTTAATAAATATTTTTCAGCGCGCGAGCAATTATTAGAAGCCGAACGGCAGTTGGAAGAATTGAAGGAAAGAGAAGCGTTTTTGAACTCTGCTATTGAAGAAATTCAGAGCACGGTCGGACAGGAGAAAGAAATTGTTAGAAAGTTTGATTTCGTTAGAGAGGGCGAGAGTTTGGCGGTTATCGTTGAGCCCGAAATCCAAGTTGTTGAAGAGGTGTCAGATGTCGGGTTTTTCAAGAAATACTTCGGTTGGTTTTTTGGTTCTAGAGACTAATCCAGTCATTTTTTCTTGCTCGAGTTTTGGAGTCGGAATAGTATGGTGTTGGTGTTGCGAGTATGGTCTAGTGGTATGACGTGACCTTCCCAAGGTTAAGACGGGAGTTCGATTCTCCCTACTCGCATCGAACGTAGTGAGATAGTGTAGAGCGGGCAAACTGCTTTGCCCGCGTGGGGAATCGAAAGGCGGAGCCATCCTGAGCGAGCGGAGCGAGTCGAAGGAGGCGAGCCCGGGCAGGAGCCACTTATGCCCCGCCTTTTGGCGGGGAATTAGTGAGCTGGCGCCGATTCTCCCTACTCGCATCGATATAGATTCTATATTCGCAGTTTTTTGTTGGCAGAAAATTTCATTATGTTAAAATAGCAAAACTTATTATTAATTTAATGATTTATTTTTATGAAAGAAGTCTTTGTTTACTCAACCCCAACCTGTCATTTTTGTCACGCCGCCAAGGAATTTTTCAAGGCAAACAATGTGCCTTTTACTGATTATAATGTTGCCGAGGATATGGAGAAGAGAAAAGAGATGGTAGAAAAATCCGGACAAATGGGCGTGCCGGTAATTTTTATCGGCGAAGAAATGATAATCGGCTTTGACGAAGGCAAGATTAAAAATATGTTGGGAATTTAAGGAACCGACATTTTGAAAAACAAAAACCTTGAGCTTCAAGGTTTTTGTTTTTTATGGTAACTTGGAACAGTTAGTGTTCTTGGTTTGTGTTTGCTTATTGACCTTTTAACCCCTCGTAGCTCAATGGATAGAGCAATCCCGTCCTAAGGGAGAGATATGGGTTCGATTCCTGTCGAGGGGATGCTTTAATTTCATGTTGATTTAAATTGTTTTTATGATAATATGAAAATATAAAGCGTCTTTGGCGTGGGATTATAAAGTTAATTTTAATGCTTATGAATAAAACTATTGTTGTTCTGGTTGTTGTAGTTCTCATTCTCATTGTGGGCTACCTATTATTAACACAAACTGTTTCAACTCCATCTGAATTAGAAACCGAAGAAATGGCCGAAGGTATTGCTGAAGAGGGAATGCCAGTTGAGGAAAGCGATACTGAAGAAATGTTGGCCGAGGAAGTCAGGGTTATTTCAATGCGCTCCGGTGGGTTTTTCTTTGAACCGAATGTTTTTAATTTAAAATTGGGTCAACCGGTCCGTCTTGAGATCACAAGTCAGGGCACTCACACCTTTACCTTGGACGAGTGGAATATTAACGTTGCTTTGGAAGAAGGTAAAGTCAATGTTATTGAGTTTACTCCAGACACAGCCGGGACTTTTGAATTCTATTGTGCTGTGCCGGGACATCGTGAATCTGGTCAGGTTGGCATGATCATCGTTGAATAGTTTTCTTTTCCGAAATAAAGAAAAAGAGTTTTGGCGTCTCGGCCGAAAGGCCGAGGCGCCTCTCTCTTGTGTTAATTTTCGCGCTATTGCATTAAAAACCTTGAAAATCAGCTAATTTTTCTATATTCTGTAGAAGCTAGCGTGCTAAACCCTTCCGCTGGCTGGTGGAGCCTAAACCCTAGTCGCTAGTTAATATTGCCGGGTCGTCTAATGGTAGGACAACGGACTTTGGATCCGTTTATCTTGGTTCGAGTCCAAGCCCGGCAGTTTGTAGCGTAGCGCAAGACTGACGGGCGTAGGGCGAGAACGGGAAAGGGGTCTTTGCATTTTTCTCAAAATTTTATAGAATTTGTTCTTCAGGTAGGTCCTCTTTTACAAAACTCAATGTCAATTTTTTCTTCGACTTTTTCTCCCACACTTAAGCATTTGGAAATGCGACTCCCTACCACTTGTGAGATACTATGGACACTGTAATATCATAAAATTATGCAAAGTTTTAAAATACTATTCATATTTATTTTTGGCCTGATTGTCGGCTTTGTGTTGTCTTTAACTTTTTTAAATTTAGATTTAGGCGATCGAGTAGCACAACCGGCGGAAGGAGGACTTGAAACCAGCTTAATGGTGGATTCTGGAGAGAGAATAATTGTTTGTCGTACAACTTTGGAAGAATCTAAAAATACTGTCTTCGATCTTTTGGAAATATGTGCTGAGTCAGAAAATTTTGAGATAGATTATAAAACCTATGAGGGGTTGGGTGTTTTGGTGAATAGTATCGCCGGATCTCCCTCAACTGAAAGCCGATTTTGGCAATATTGGGTTAATAATGAATATGCCGAAGTATCAGCAGACAATTTTAATTTAGAAGATGAGGATGTCGTGCTTTGGAAACTAACCTCGTATTAGATTTTGGTGTCGCTTTGACGTAATAACGTAACAATGAATTGAGATCGTAATTTACTGTCTAACCCCCAATAGGGTTAAATGGACAAAATTCAGAATAAATTCATGAGCAAAAAGTATTTAAAAATTTTTATATTTTTTTCCGCAATAATTATTTTTTCGGTAGTTTTAAGATTTTTACCTCATCCGCCGAATTTTACTTCCGTAGGCGCTCTGGCTTTAATATCCGGACTGGTTTTTAAAAGCAGATTGGCTGTTTTAATTGCGCCGGCCGTATTGTTTTTAAGCGATATTTTTATCGGATTTTACGATTGGCGAGTCATGATTTCGGTTTATCTCGGTTTTGTTTTGTATTTTGGAGTTTCTAAAATTTTAGGCGGAGGAAAGGAGCGATTTTTCTTGGGGCCGCTTGCCGGTGCTTCAATTTTCTTTATTTTGACCAACTTTGCTGTCTGGGCTTTTTCGCCAATGTATCCGCAAACCTTGGAAGGTTTAATAACAGCTTATATTTTAGCTTTGCCGTTTTTTAAAAATATGATTTTGGCTGACCTCGCATTCTTCACTGTTTTTTCCGGGGCTTTATATTTAATTTTAAATTTTTCAGATTTTAAAGCGAAGATTTTCGGTCTGTTACATTTTTTGAAAAAGAATAAGGTGAGTGCATCATTTTAAACCAATAGATTTGTAATGAACCGAGAGAAAACAGTCTATTTAATCCGACACGCCCAAAGTGCTGACAATGTCTCTGCGGTGTTTCAATCTCCCGAGTCGCTTTTAAGTAGTTTGGGAGAAAAGCAGGCAAAAATTATTGCCGGGCGGATTTCTAAACTTGATTTTGAATTACTTGTTTCAAGCCCATTTCAAAGAGCAAGGCAGACAGCTGAGGAGATAAAAATTAACACAGGCAAGGAGATTGAGTTTTCAGATTTGTTTATAGAAAGAAAAAAACCGACAAGTATAAATGGCAAACCATATGAAGACAAAACAGCTAGAATAATTTGGAGAGATTGGGAGAAGAGCTTGTACACCTCTGGGGTGAGAGTGGAAGACGGAGAGAATTTTGATGATTTAATTGTTCGTGCCGACAGAGCTCTAGAATTTCTATCTAATCGGAAAGAAAATCCAATTGTTGTCGTTACCCACGGGTATTTTCTGCGAACGATTATTGCAAGGGTTTTGATAGGAAGATTTCTCTCTGGTGAAATTTTCAGAAATTTTCAAAGGTCCGCAGAGATGGAAAATACAGGGCTGACGGTTTTGAAATATCGCGATAGATTTGAGGAAAAACCAGCGTGGCGTTTGTGGATATATAACGATCACGCGCATTTGGCTGACTGATGGATTTTATAGATTTAACTGATAAAATATCATAGATTATGAAAAGTTTTTTCAAAAAACCCGGCGGAATTATTTTTATAGCCGGTGCTTTAATTTTGATTGGTTCTTTATTTTTTCTCTTAAATCGTCAACACGAGACCCTAGATACTGCTACTGTAAAAATAGCGAATTTAAAACAAGAAGTTAGTGTGGTTGGTCGAGTTAAGCCGGCTTTAGCTGTCAATCTTTCTTTTGATTTGTCTGGCAGGATTGCCTCCATTCCGGTTGAAATCGGACAACAAGTCTCTCGCGGAGAAGTGCTAATGCAGTTGGATGTTAGAGATGCAAGTAGGGATGTTAGAAACGCTGAGATAAGTTTAGAAGATGCTTATCTTTCTTTAGAACGTATCAGGCGGGAAGAAACCAGCCGGTTGTCAACTAGGCAATCGGCCGAAGCCGAACTACGCCGATTGTTTGAGGAGGCCTTCGGTTTGTTCAACGTTATCTACGATGAAGTGCCACACAGAATAAGAAATTTGGAGACCGCCTTTGAAAAAAGGTTTAGCGAGACAGAAGGCAATATTGATTATTACAATCAGATTGTTCGGTTTTATTACCCCATGCATTTCCGAACAGAAAAATACGAACCCTCATATCTTACGATTCGACAAAAAATTAATAACAACTTCAATCAGTATAAGCAAATTAGCCGATTTTCTCCGCTACCCGTTCTGGAGGTTTTTTTGGACCAGGCCTATGAGACTATAAATTCAACTGCTGATTTTATTCGGGAATCTAGAGATGTAATCGTGCTTTATAGGCAAATTATTACCGAAGAAAACTTGACCCCAAATAAAATTTCAGTTGCTACAACAGAAACCCAGCGCGATGAAATTTCGGATTTATCCTTAAAACTAGATGAATACACAATCTTACTCTTTTCCATCAGACAGAGAATTAAAGACCAGCAAGAAAAAGTTTTTGGCACCGAACTTGATTTGCGGGCTCAGGAGCTTTCTATCAGAGGGCGACAGAATGATTTGGAAGCCGCTCGCGATCGGTTTGCTGATCATTTTTTAAGAGCGCCTTTTGACGGGGTGGTAACTTCTTTACACAATAGAAATGTTGGAGAATTAATTTCAGCGAATGTTCCGGCGGTTTCTTTAATTTCCGAATCTAATTTTGAAATTGAGGCGAATGTGCCAGAAGCCGACATTGCTAAAATCAAAATTAAAGATCATGCCACTTTGACTCTTGATGCTTACGCCGGCTCGGTGTTTTTTGAGGCGGAAGTTTCAGATATAGACCCGGCAGAAACTATTATAGAGGGTCTTTCAACATATAAAGTAACTTTTCAATTCAAATCAGAAGATTCGCGTATTAAGTCTGGAATGACAGCTGATCTTCTGGTTTTAACAGATAAAAGAGAAAATGTTTTAGTTATTCCACAGAGAGCGGTTTTTAATAAAGATGGCCAGTCAGCTGTGAAGGTAATCAGAGATAACGGCGAAACAAATGAGGTTTTTATCCAAACCGGCTTACGTGGCTCTGATGGTAATGTGGAAGTCTTAAGAGGTCTTAATGAGGGGGATAGGATAGTAATTTCTTTTTGATTTAAATAATTTTTTTGATGAGTTCTTTAATTAAGACTAGTGGGTTGACCAAGATTTTTAATACAGATGGTGTTGAGACCCGTGCTCTTTTTGGTATTGACCTTGAAGTCAAAAGGGGGGAGTTTTTAGCGATTATGGGACCGTCCGGTTCTGGTAAGTCAACCCTGCTTCATATTCTGGGTTTTCTAGATAGTTTTACCACCGGAGAATTTTATTTTGACGGCAAGTCTGTCGGTGGTTTTATGGAAGATGAATTGGCAAAACTAAGAAATAATCAAATTGGTTTTATTTTTCAATCTTTTAATCTTTTGGCACGAGATAGTGTCTTTGAGAATGTTCGTTTACCTCTTTTGTATTCGGAAATTCCAGAAAACCAGTGGAATGAAATTGTCGAAAAGTCCGTAGAATCAGTTGGTCTTTCGCATAGAAGGGATTATCCCACAGCCAAATTATCTGGTGGAGAAAAACAACGTGTTGCAATCGCTAGAGCATTAGTTTGCAATCCGCAGATCATTTTTGCTGACGAGCCGACCGGAAACTTGGATTCAAAATCTGGGCAATTAGTAATGGATATCATCCAAAAACTTTCTACTGAAGATGGTAGAACAGTTATTCTCGTGACTCATGAGACCTACACTTCACAGTATGCTGAGAGAATCATAACTCTCAAAGATGGCAGATTAGAAAGTGACAGGAGGGTTGAAAAACGACACATTGTAGGGGTTGGATTCAAAAAATAAAATGAAGTTTAAGCATCATTTTCAAATTGCTTCTTCAGGGTTGAGATCCCACAAGGTAAGAACCCTTCTTACGATTCTTGGTATTGTTATAGGAATTGCCGCAGTAATTTTGGTAATGTCTGTAAGTCGGGGCGCGGAACGACTGATTCTTTCGCAAATTCAAGGTCTTGGAACAAAAACTATCGCAGTCTTGCCAGGCCGACAACCGACAGGCCCTTCGGATTTTGCCCAAATTTTTAGCGATTCATTGACTGAAAGAGATCTTACCCTCTTGCAACGCAAAGAAAACGTTCCAAACTTAAATAGCATAATGCCCGTGGTTTTTGGTGGCGAATCAGCCTCTTTTGGAAGCGAAACTTATCGATTGACCATTTTTGGCGCGACTGACCTCATCAGTCGGATTTTTGATTTACAGGTGTCAAAGGGGGCATTTTTTACAGATGATGATGTCCGGAGACGGGCAGAAGTAGCGGTGATTGGTTCAGAGGTTAAAGAAAAACTTTTTGGACTGAATGATGCTTTAGGAGAGAGGATTCGCGTTAAAAATAGAAATTTTAGAGTGGTTGGTGTTTTGCCAAAGGTCGGCCAGAAATCTTTTTTTAATTTTGATCAAATGATGATTGTCCCTTACAGCTCCGCTCAGCAGTATATTTTTGGTATTAAATATTTTCATCGGTTTATAATCGAGTCTGATTCTGAAGAAGCGATAGCAAGAACTGTTAGTGATATAAAAACCACATTAAGAAATTCTCACAGTATTACTGATCCAGATAGAGATGATTTTCATGTTGAGACGGCTGAAAATTTGGCCGAGACGATAGGTGCAATTACTCAAGTTTTATCAATACTTTTGGTTTCTATTGCTGCCATCTCGCTTCTTGTTGGTGGCGTTGGAATAATGAATATTATGCTTGTTTCGGTAACGGAACGAACAAGAGAAATCGGATTGAGAAAAGCTGTCGGTGCGACTGAAAAAAACATTCTTAAGCAGTTTTTACTTGAAGCGGTAATCCTGACTTTTATTGGTGGAATTTTAGGTATAATTCTTGGCGTATCAATTTACTTTTTAATATCTTTGGCAATAAGCCGGTTTTTAGGTTTGGACTGGACTTTTTCAATTTCAATTACAGCTATTGTTCTTGGTCTCGGTGTTTCGACATTTATTGGTATTGTCTTCGGACTCTATCCTGCGCGAAAGGCTTCACAAAAAAGTCCGATTGAGGCATTGAGATATGAGTAGAAAACTTTTAGAAATTTGTAAAAATTATTGAAATCAATAACCATACCCAAACAACTTATTTTATGTTAAAATTTTTAGACAAATTAAATAAAAATGAATCCGCAGGAAAAAGAACTTCTAGAAAAGACATTAGAATATACCAGAGAAAATAACAAGATGTTGCGCGCTATGCGCCGATCGATTCGCTTTTCAAGTTTTTTGCGGGTGGCTTACTGGCTGATTATTATCGGCCTTGGTATTGGACTTTATAAATATTTACAACCTTTTCTTGAGGAATTTAAGGATATTTTTAATCAAGTGGTAGAGCTTAAGAATTCCTTTGGAAACTCTGGTTAGTAAAAGGGAATTAAGGTGTGCGATTTTTTTCCTAATTTTTGTATAGTAAGTAAGAAATCAAGCTTGATTCTTATGTAAAGTTAAATTAGTATATTGAGGTTCTGTACAGATTAAATATGCCGAGGTAGCTCAGTTGGTAGAGCGCTTGCCTGAAGAGCAATAGGTCGGCGGTTCGAGCCCGCCCCTCGGCACCAACACAAAACTTTTCGGCTTTTTGGGAGCCATTTATGACCCGCCTTTTGGCGTGGAATTAGTGAGCTGACGCCGAGCCCGCGCCCCTCGGAAATTTGACTTATTTTTTCTGAAGTTTTATACTAATTTAGGAATAATGTTCTATCTGAGTCTGTTTCTAAGTTTATTGTCTCAAACTACCGAGTAATCGGCAAGGAGTAAAAATGGATGGGAACAAAATGGTACTGACTGTCATCAGCGGCGCTGGTATCCAACCTCTTCTGAACTTTCTCCATAACTCGGCTATCGCTTATACGACAATAGAACTCTTTCAACCCAGTAGCTGGATTAGCAGAGAGACCTCAAGATTCCAAGCTGTCTTTGATTCGGTGGATGTGGACAGGGTGGAGGAGTGGCTTTCTGAAAACGGTTATCAATTGACCGATGAAAGTCAGATTACCGTTGATACAAATCTGCTACAACCCGTCGCCGACAATACCAGTGACAAATAAAACGCCCGTGTTGATTTGCGGGCGTTATTTCTTTTTAATTTTTTTATCCGTTCTTTACCTTGAGTCGAGCTTGTCTGTCTTTATCAAGCTTTGGCAACCTAATAATAAGCATTCCGTGTTTTTCAACTGCCTCGGCGGCTTCTATATCAACCTCTTGAGGTAGAAGTATGGTTCTTGAGAAACTTCCCCAGTAAAGCTCTTTATGGAAATAATCATCAGCGGAGACATTTCTTTCCTCCTCTCTTTTCCCACGGATTGTTACCATATCACGCGTGATAGATACATCTAGATCTTCGGATCTGACTCCGGCAACCATGGTCTTGATCACAATTTCATTTTGGTTCTGGAAAACATCAACTGAAAGCTGGCCCTCGCCATCGTCTTCCTCGATTTTCAGTTTCTCCTCTTTTTCTAGAGTTTCTTCTGAATCAAAATCTTTCTCATCTTCTTCAACTCTCACCGCTCCGGTTAAACGCTCAATTAGAGATCTTTTTTTAATCATATTTTTTATTCTTTTAATTTTTCCAGAAAGAAGATTAAGATGATAATCGCGGCCCAGACCAGAGGGAAAGAGAACAGGAGGCCAGCATTACCTTTTATTATAAGAAAATTAAAGTAGCTGTGCAATACGATGGCTGTGGTTAACCCGATTAAAGTAAAAATTATTTTTACTTTCCGGCTTTTGTAGAAGGCCAAACCCATAAAAATTCCGATTGTAGCTGAAGCAACAACGTGAAGTAGACTGGCGCCGATAAATCGGACATTGCCGACAATCGCGCTTGCCACAAACTCTTTGCCAATTGGCGCGCCAAGGTAAGTGCTTATAATAAACAACGAGTTTTCCACTGCGACGAAACCTAAAGCCGCCGTAATCATATAGATTACCGGATCAATCGGTTCATTATTTTCTTTTTTTTGGAGAGCAGTGAAATTGCAAGCTACAAATTTCATAATTTCTTCGATTGCGGCGTTAGCTATAACAGGAAATGAGACGATAAAAATGAGAGACGACAAAAACAGTCCACTTACTATGTCGCTTGAGACCCACTCTAAGGACAATTGAAGTACAAGCGTTGGAATTATGGAGAACATTCCGCCGACAAAAGTCCACACAAGGATTCGCCTCGGTTCAGGATTTTTCCTGTCTTCATGAAGCCAAAACCAAAGCCAGAGCAGAGCCGGGAAAAGCCCTCCAACTATCGAATAGAACAAAAGTCCAGTACTAATTGTCATTTATGTTTATTCTATATTTATTCCCAATTATTTATTCCCAATTTTCCAAAATAAGCATTTTGTCTTCTTCATTTTCATTTATTACAGACCAGATCTCCTCGGTAATGAACGGTGTAAAAGGATGAAGTATTTTTAAAATTTCGGACAAGCATAATGACAAAGTTGCTTTTGTCGTTTCACTTTCTTTTTCTTTTGAATA